>DATDJF010000351.1:0-16553 GCA_036520715.1 Burkholderiaceae bacterium
CGCGAGAAGATGCGCTCGGCGTACTTCAGCAGCGGCGCCGCGTTCTTCGACATGTCGATGCCGTAGAAGTCGAGTCGCCACAGCAGCGGCGCGATGGCCACGTCGAGCATCGAGAAGTCGTCGCCGAGCATGTACTTGTTCTTCAGGAAGATCGGCGCCAGCTGCGTCAGCCGGTCGCGGATCTGCGAGCGTGCGCGCTCGAGCTGCTTGTCGGTGGGCTTGATGCCGCGGTTCTCGAGCACGTTGACGTGCGCGAACAGCTCCTTCTCGAAATTGAGCAGGAACAGCCGCACCCGCGCGCGCGCCACCGGGTCGCCCGGCATCAGCTGCGGATGCGGGAAACGCTCGTCGATGTACTCGTTGATGATGTGCGACTCGTAGAGGATCAGGTCGCGCTCGACGAGGATCGGCACCTCGTTGTACGGATTCATCAGCGCGATGTCTTCCGGCTTGGCGAACAGGTCGACGTCGCGGATCTCGAAATCCATGCCTTTCTCGAACAGCACGAAACGGCAGCGGTGCGAATAGGGGCAGGTGGTTCCGGAATAAAGCACCATCATGGCGGTGAGACTCCCTGAATATCAAATTCCAACGGCGAGGCGGCGGCCCTGGACCCGACCGCCCGCTTCGTCAACTGTGCCGGCGCCTTCAGACGGCGCCGCGCGGGCTCGTCACTTCACGTCTTTCCAGTACGCGGCGTTCATGCGCCACGCGACAACGGTGAACAAGCCGAGAAACAGCAGCACCCAGACCCCGATGCGCACGCGCTGATTCTGCGCAGGCTCTGCCATCCACAGGAGGTACGCCACCAGGTCGGCCACGGCGGCGTCGTACTCCGTCTTGCTGATGGTGCCCGCGCTGATCGGCTCGAAGCGATCGAACGCGTGCACGGTGGTCTTGGGGTCGTGGGCGTCGGGCCGGTCGATGAACACCGCACGCTGCTGGCCCTGCAACTCCCACATCACGTGCGGCATCGCGACGCTGGGGAACACCAGGTTGTTCCAGCCGGTGGCCTTGGTGTCGTCGCGGTAGAAGGTGCGCAGATAGGTGTACAGGTAGTCGGCGCCGCTGAAGCCGCCGCCCGAACGCGAGCGTGCAACCAAGCTCAGGTCGGGCGGCGCGGTGCCGAACCATTCCTTGCCCTGTTTGGGCTGCATCGCCACCGTCATCGTCTCGCCCACCTTCTCGGCGGCGAACAGCAGGTTGCCCTTGATCTGCTCGTCGCTCAGGCCCACTGCCGGATCGGTGAGCCGGTTGTAGCGCATCGCCGCCGCGGCATGGCAGTTGAGGCAGTAGTTGACGAACAGCTTGGCGCCGTTTTGCAGCGCCGCCACGTCGGTGACTCTTTCCTTGGGGAAACGGTCGAGCACCGCGCCGCCTTCGGAGCCCCACGCCGCCAACGAGCAGGCAGCCAGCAAGCCGATGAGAAATCGCTTCATGGTGTCGGGCTTTCTCAATGGCCGGTGAAAGTCACGCGCTCGGGCACCGGCTTGAACGTGCCCTGCCGGCTCCACCAGGGCATCAGCAGGAAGAATCCGAAGTAGATGAGCGTGCACGCCTGCGACAGGCGCTCCAGCGCCGAGCCGCTGGGCGCTGCCGGTTGGGTGCCCTGGTAGCCCAGGATCAGGAAGGCCACCACGAACAACGCGAACACCAGCTTGTGCCAGCCCGGCCGGTAGCGGATCGACTTCACGGGGCTGTGGTCGAGCCAGGGCAGGAAGAACAGGATCACCACCGCGGCCCCCATCAGCACGACGCCCCAGAACTTGGCGTCGAAGGTCTTCATCAGCGCGATCACCACCGCGGCAGCGACCACGAGGCCGACCTTGAACGCCAGCGAACCCTTGCCCTTGACCAGATTGAGCACCGCCGCCAGCCCGACGATCACGCACAGCGCATTGACCATCGGATCGGTGGTGGCGCGCAGGATCGTGTAGTAGGGCGTGAAGTACCACACCGGCGCGATGTGCGCCGGCGTCTTCAACGGGTCGGCCGGGATGAAGTTGTTGTACTCGAGGAAGTAGCCGCCCAACTCCGGCGCGAAGAACATCACCGCGCAGAAGATGATCAGGAACACCGCCACGCCGAGCGTGTCGTGCGCCGTGTAGTAGGGGTGGAATGGAATGCCGTCCAGCGGCCGGCCCTGCGCGTCTTTCTTGGCCTTGATCTCCACCCCGTCGGGATTGTTGGAGCCCACGTCGTGCAGCGCCAGGATGTGCGCCACCACCAGGCCGATCAGCACCAGCGGCACCGCGATCACGTGGAAGGCGAAGAAACGGTTCAAGGTGGCATCACCGACCACGTAGTCGCCGCGGATCAGCAGCGCGAGGTCGTTGCCGATGAAAGGCACGGCGGCGAACAGGTTGACGATCACCTGCGCGCCCCAGTAGCTCATCTGCCCCCACGGCAGCAGGTAGCCGAAGAAAGCCTCGGCCATCAGGCACAGGAAGATCGCGCAGCCGAAGATCCACACCAGTTCGCGCGGCTTGCGGTAGCTGCCGTAGATCAACCCGCGGTACATGTGCAGGTAGACGACGATGAAGAACGCGCTGGCGCCCGTGGAGTGCATGTAGCGGATGATCCAGCCGCCCGGCACCTCGCGCATGATGTACTCGACCGAGGCGAACGCGGTGGCCGCATCGGGCTTGTAGTGCATCGTCAGGAAGATGCCGGTGACGATCTGGATCACCAGCACCACCATCGCCAGCGAGCCGAAGAAGTACCAGAAGTTGAAGTTCTTCGGCGCGTAGTACTCGGACATGTGCTTCCGGTACTCGTCGAACATCGTCGGGAACCGGTTGTCCAGCCAGGTCATCGCCTTGACGGCGATCGACGCGTCCGCGGGAGCTTCCTTCATCTCAGCCATCAATGACCTCTGTGGGTGTCAGCGTGGGCGGCGTTGCAGCGGCAGCGAGCGCGATGGCCTCGCTCCCGTGGTCAGGCCTTCTTGTCTTCGCCGATCAGCAGCTTGCTGTCGGTCAGGTACATGTACGGCGGCACCTCGAGGTTGTCGGGCGCAGGCTTGTTCTTGAACACGCGGCCGGCCAGGTCGAAGGTCGAGCCGTGGCAAGGGCAGAGAAAGCCGCCGGTCCAGTCGTCGGGCAGCGACGGCTGCGCGCCGGGATTGAACTTGTCGCTCGGCGAGCATCCCAGGTGCGAGCAAATGCCCACCGCAACGAAGAATTCGGGCTTGATCGAGCGCCATTGATTCTTGGCGTACTCGGGCGTCGGGTACTGCGTGCGGTCGGACTTGGGGTCCGCCACCAGGGATTCGCTCTTCTTGAGCGACTCCAGTTGTTCGGGCGTGCGACGCATGATCCACACCGGCTTGCCGCGCCACTCGACCACTGTCTTCTCGCCGGGCTTCAAGCCGCTGATGTCGGCTTCCACCGGCGCACCGGCAGCCTTGGCGCGCTCCGACGGGGTGAAGCTGGCGACGAACGGCACGGCCGTGACGACACCACCGACTGCGCCGACACCACAGGTGGCCATGACCCAGTTGCGGCGTGCGGGATCGGCGACAGATTCAGCCATGAAGTTCCTTCGGGTGTTGGCGCTCACGCGGCGAGCAACTGCTCATTTTAGCGGAGCCGTCAAGCCCTCCCGACTTGGCCCCTGCCGCATTGACAGCGGCAGGCCAGACGCAATACTGCGCGCGGCCATGGGGCGTGGGCCCGATCCGACCTTCCAACCAGGAGCGAGCATGAGTTTCACCAGCGAGTTCAAAGAGTTTGCGATGAAGGGCAACGTCGTCGACCTGGCGGTCGGCGTCATCATCGGCGGGGCATTCGGCAAGATCGTCGACTCGGTGGTCGGCGACCTCATCATGCCGCTGGTGGGCAAGCTGCTCGGCGGCCTGGACTTCAGCAACTACTTCATCGCGCTGTCCGGACAGACCGTCACCAATCTGGCCGATGCCAAGAAAGCCGGTGCGGTGTTCGCCTACGGCAGCTTCATCACCGTGGCGATCAACTTCGTGATCCTCGCCTTCATCATCTTCCTGATGGTCAAGCAGATCAATCGGCTGAGGAGCGCAGCGCCGCCGCCCGCGCCCGCTGCAACGCCCGAAGACATCACGCTGCTGCGCGAGATCCGCGACTCGCTCAAGCGCTGACGAACGGTACTCGGGACGCCAACGAACGGTTTGGTCGCCCCTGTTGCAAGTCGCTCCAATTACCACTTCCGCAACCGAAGGTAACGTCGCCGTCGAGCGACCGCACAGAGCGTGAATCACGCCCCAATCACGCGCTGTTTCCAGCGATGCAGGCGTGGTACGAAGCCGCATACTGATTCATCCACGCGGTCTTGCGGCCACGATGACCACGACCACGCACACGCGACTGCCGTCAGCGATCGAAACCGCCTTGCAGCGAGTGCGGCTGGCTGCGCGCGTGGCAGCCGAGAAGGGCGTCAACGCGCTGGGCCTGGCGGCGCTGTCGGCCACCAGCACCGCGCACCGTGATGCGCTGCTGGGCGGCCAGTTCGAGCTGAACCGCAAGCTGGCGGTGTTCATCGCCACCTTCAACGACACGATGGAAGACAGCGTGTCGCGCGAGGTGGCGCCGCGCAACACCCAGTCGTCGGGGCCGACCACCTGGGACATGATGACCCTGGTCGAAGACCACGAGGTCGAGATCAAGGTGCTGGCCGACCGCTTCGCGCTCGACATCCAGAACCAGTGCGAGTGGGAGCTGCGCGAGCTCGACACCTACATGGGTGCGGCGATGCACCTGAAGGCGGCCGACTCGGAGCGCAACCCGCTGCGTCCCGAGATCATCGGCCGTGCGCTGGTGCGAGCCATCGAAGCCACCACCGACCGCAAGGAGGTGCGCAAGGCGCTGTCGATCGAGGTCGGCCGCACGCTGGCGGCCGCGATGCGCCAGACCTACCTCGACGTGATGGGCGACCTGCGCGCCGCCGGCGTCAAGCCGCTGAAGATGACCGTGCGGGCGACCGAGGGCCCCGGCGCCCACGTCGGCTCCTACGACACCGGCTACGGCCAGGCCGCCGGCAGCACCGGCTCCACCACCAGCGGCGCCGCCGCGTCAGGGCATGGTGCACTGGGTTCGGGCACTGCCGCGTTCGCCCGCAGCAGCCGCGGCAGCGGCGTCGACGGCTTCGCTTCAAGCATTCGCGACCCCAACGACCTGACCCAGTTCCCGAGTACTGAAGCGGGCACCGACGGCCCGCGGGGCAGCCGCAGCGCCGGCGGCGCCAGCAGCGCCACGCTGGGACAGATCGACCCCGAATTGATGGGCCTGTTGCGGCGCCTGGCCTACACCACGCCGCCGGACGTGGCCAGCGGGCCCACCACCGGCGGCGGCTTGCACGGCCATGGCACGCACGTGCACTCGGGCGCGGGCAGCCTGCCCGGCCCCAACCTGATCGTCGCCCACCGCGACGAGTTGCGCCAGGCCGCCACCGGTGCGCTCGATCACATGGTGATCGACGTCGTCGGCAGCCTGTTCGACCAGATCCTGTCGGACCCCAAGGTGCCGCCGCAGATGGCGCGCCAGATCGGCCGCCTGCAGCTGCCGGTGCTGCGCGCCGCGCTGGGCGACCCCACGTTCTTCTCGTCGCGCCGCCATCCGGTGCGCCGCTTCGTCAACCGCATCGCCTCGCTCGGCGTGGCGTTCGACGACCTCGACGACGAGGACGGCAAGGCGTTCCTCAAGCTCGTGAAGGAGCTGGTGCAGCAGATCGTCGAGGGCGACTTCGAGCAGATCCAGTTGTACGAACAGAAGCTCGAGGAGCTCGAGCTGTTCATCGTCGACCAGAACCGGCGCGAGGTGCAGCGCCAGGGCAACGCCGACGAGGTGCTGGCGAACAAGGAAAACCAGCTTCGCCTGCAGCAGCGTTACGCCGCGCAGCTTCGCCACGGCCTGCAGGACGTGCCGGCCCCCGACTTCCTGCGCGACTTCGTGTCGTCGGTGTGGAGCCAGGCGGTGATGCAGACCGCCCTCGGCGAGGGCCACGACAGCACGTCGGTGGCACGCCTGCGGCTGGCCGGTCGCGACCTGCTGATGAGCGTGCAGCCCAAGGGCTCGCCGGCGCAGCGCAAGGCGTTCCTGATCGCGCTGCCGGCGTTGATGAAGACGCTCAACGTCGGCATGGACATGATCCAGTGGCCGCAGCCGGCGCGCAAGGATTTCTTCGCCAGGCTGCTGCCGGCGCACTCCGAGTCGCTGAAGGGCGAGGCGATGCGCACGCTCGACTACAACCTGCTGCTCAAGCAGGTCGACGGCGTGCTGGGTGCGCCGATCCCGAAGGCGAACGAACTGCCGCCGATGCCGGCCTCCGAGCTGCCGGTGCTGCTCGACGCCGTGCAGGCCAATACCTTCACCGAGGCGGAGGCCAAGGCGATCGGCCTGGTCGACGAGCAGTCGATCGACTGGAACGGCAAGCTCGATGTCGAGCTCGACGCCGAGCCCGAGGTGCACGAGGTCGACATCCAGATCGACGGCATGCCCGAGCCCGAGCCGGTGGAGCCGTCGCGCGGCAGCTCGCTGGCCGACCACGTGCAGATCGGCTTTGCCTACCAGATGCACATCGACGGCGAGTGGCACAAGGTGCGGCTGTCGCACGTGAGCGCCGGACGCACGTTCTTCGTCTTCACGCGCGGGCAAAAGCACCTGCGCACGATCTCGATGACCTACCGCATGCTGTCGCGGCTGTGCGAGGCCAACCGCCTGCGCGCGTTCGAACACGCCTACCTGCTGGAGCGCGCCACCGCGCGCGCGCGCCATCAGCTGTCGCAATTGCGAGTCGGCGGCAAGGCCCCGGCGGCCACCTCAGGGAACGACACCCCCGCACAGCTCGTGCGCCATTGAGATCGCGGCCAGCAGGCTGCTCGGATCGGCCAGCCCGCGGCCCGCGATGTCGAAGGCGGTGCCGTGGTCGGGGCTGGTGCGCACGAACGGCAGCCCCAGCGTCACGTTGACGCCACGCTCGACGCCCAGGTACTTCACCGGGATCAGGCCGTGGTCGTGCGTCATCGCGACCACGTAGTCGAACTCACCCGGGTGCCCCGTCGCATGGCGCGCGCGCATGAACACGGTGTCGGGCGCGTAGGGCCCGCTGGCATCGATGCCGGCGGCGCGCACGCGCGCGATCGCCGGCACGATGAAGCGTGCCTCCTCATCGCCGAACAGGCCGCCCTCGCCGGCATGCGGATTCAGCCCGGCCACCGCGATGCGCGGCGCAGCCAGGCCGGCACGTTGCCCGGCCCGATGGGCCAGCACGATGGTGGTCGCGATGCGCTCGACACCGAGCTGATCGATCGCCTGCCGCAACGACACGTGAATCGTCACCAGCACGACGCGCAGCTCGTCGTTGGCCAGCATCATGCGCACCTCGGGCACCGCCTCGCCGGCGGCCGCCAGGGCTTGCAGCATCTCGGTGTGGCCCGGAAAACGTGAGCCCGCGGCGGCGAGCGCCTGCTTGTGCACCGGCGCGGTCACCAGTGCGCTGCAGCGCCCGCCGAGCGTCAAGCCGGCCGCCGCCTCGATGCAGGTGATGGCCGCGCGGCCGGCGTCAGCATGCACCTGCCCCATCGGCAGCGCGGCCAGGTTGCCCGGCAAACCCGGCGGCTGCCACACCGCGATGCAGCGTGGCGGCGCGCGCCGCGCCTGCTCGGGCTCGTCCAGCTCGGCCACCGGCCATTGCAGGTCGCACGCGGCCACGGCGCGCCGCATCACCGCGACATCGCCCACCACCACGCAGGGTGCCGGCAGCGGCCGCACCAGGCTCCTGGCCAGCACTTCAGGCCCGATGCCGCACGGGTCGCCCATCGTCAGGGCCAGCAGCGGCACCGTCTCGCTCATCGTGCTCACGCCGGATTCGGCACGTCGATGAAACGGTGCTCGAGGCCGAACGCCGACGCCAGGTGCTGCGCCAGCGCCGGCGCCCCGAAACGCTCGGTCGCATGGTGCCCGCAGGCGACGAAGGCAACCCCCGTCTCGCGTGCGATGTGGGCCTGCGGCTCGGAGATCTCGCCGGTCACGTAGGCGTCGACACCGGCTGCGATCGCCGCCTCGAAGCAATCCTGAGCGCCACCGGTGCACCAGCCGATGCGCCGCAACGCGCGGCCGTCGCCGGCCACCACGGTGGGCGCCCGTTCGCACACCCGCGCCGCGGCATCGACCAACGAGTCCAGCGACGTCAGCGCAGCGGCCGCGCCGGCAAAGCCCAGATCCTGTTCGCCGAAGCGCGCATCGGCCCGCAGGCCCAGCCGGGCGCCGAACTGCGCGTTGTTGCCGTGCTCCGCGTGGTCGTCGAGCGGCAGGTGATAGGCATACAGGTTGATGTCGTGCGCCAGCAGCAACGCGACGCGCGCGCGCAACCAGCCGGTGAGGCGCCCGTCCTGTCCGCGCCAGAACAGCCCGTGGTGCACCAGGATCGCATCGGCTCGTTCGTGCACCGCGGCCTCGATCAACTGCAGGCTGGCAGTGACCCCCGACACCAGGCGACGTACCTCGGCGCGCCCCTCGACCTGCAGGCCGTTCGGCCCATAATCCCGGAAGCGATCGACGCCGAGCAACTGGCGAAGATGCGATTGCAGATCGTCACGCGACACCATCACCGACCACCTGATTCCCGTGCGAAGACTCTGGCTCGTATTCTCGCAGGCGGTCACTGTCGCCCTGGCGGTGCTGTTCGTGGTGGGCACGCTCAAGCCGCAGTGGATCGCACGCGCGCCGGCCGGCACCGTGCCCGACGTGGTGGCGATCCGCACCGCGGTGCCGCCCAGCGTGGCGGCGGCGCCGGCCACCGGCAGCCTGAGCACCGCGGTCCAGCGTGCCGCGCCGGCGGTGGTCAGCGTCAGCGCCATCAAAGCGGGTGCACGCAACCCGCACGACAGCGACCCCTGGTACCGCTACTTCTTCGGTGACCGCGCGCAAGGCGAGCTGCAACGCGGCGTCGGCTCGGGCGTGATCGTCTCGCCGCAGGGTTATCTGCTCACCAACAACCACGTCGTCGAAGGCGCCAGCGAGATCGAAGTCGGCCTCAAGGACGGCCGCGAGGCCAAGGCGCGGCTGGTCGGCACCGACCCCGAAACCGACGTCGCGGTGCTGAAGATCGAGCTCGAGCGCCTGCCGGCGATCACGCTGGGCAACGTCGAGGCGCTGCAGGTGGGCGATCAGGTGCTGGCGATCGGCAACCCGTTCAACGTCGGGCAGACCGTGACCTCGGGCATCGTCAGCGCGCTCGGGCGCAACCAGCTCGGCCTGTCGACTTTCGAGAACTTCATCCAGACCGACGCCGCCATCAACCCCGGCAACTCGGGCGGCGCGCTGGTCGACGCGTTTGGCCAGCTCGTGGGCATCAACACCGCGATCTTCTCGCGCTCCGGCGGCAACATGGGCATCGGCTTCGCGATTCCGGTCGACCTGGCGCGCCAGGTGATGGAGGGCCTGATCAAGGACGGCCGCGTCACCCGCGGCTGGATCGGCGTCGAGCCGCGCGACCTGCCGGCCGAGTACGCCGAGAGCTTCAAGCTGCCGATCCGCGACGGCGTGCTGATCGCCGGCGTGCTGCAAGACGGCCCCGCCGGCAAGAGCGGCCTGAAGCCCGGCGACGTGGTCACCGCGGTCGGCGAGCGACCGGTGGCCAACACCGCGCAGTTGCTCAACGCGGTGGCGGCGCTGCGGCCGGGCAGCGAGGCGACGCTGGGCGTGCAGCGCGGAGCGCAGGCCATGCACGTCAAGCTCACGGTCGGCCAGCGGCCACCCGCGCAGCGGCGACCATCCCAGTAGGCGGCGCGGCGGCGAGGCCGCGGCTCACGACTCCTTGGCCGTCGCGGCCTTCTCCTCCTCCGGCGGCGCCTTGGTGACGCGGATGAACAGCCTGGCCGACCAGATGCCCAGCTCGTACAGGATGCACAGCGGGATCGCCAGCGACAGCTGCGACACCACGTCGGGCGGCGTCACGATGGCCGACACGATGAAGGCGACCACCACGAAGTAACCGCGGAACTTCTTGAGCTGGTCGATGGTGACCACGCCGATGCGCGCCAGCACCACCACCGCCACCGGCACCTCGAAGGCGATGCCGAACACCAGAAACAGCGTCAGCACGGTGCCGAAGTACTGCTCGATGTCGGGCGCGGTGTTGATCGAGGTCGGCGCCACCGCGACGATGAATTTCGTGAGCGCCGGAATGACGACGAAGTAGCAGAACGCCACGCCGGCGAAGAACAGCACCGTGCTGGAGATCACCAGCGGCATCACCATCTTCTTCTCGTGCGAGTACAGGCCCGGCGCGACGAACGACCACACCTGGTACAGCACCACCGGCAGCGCGATCAGGAAGGCCGCCATCAAGGTGATCTTCAGCGGCACCATGAACGGCGAAAACACGTTGGTGGCGATCAGCTTGGTGCCGGCAGGCAGGTTTTGCGTCATCGGCAGCGACAACAGGTCGTACAGGCCCCCCGGCCCCGGCCACACGCACAACACGACGAACACCGCGACCACCGCCGCCAGCGCGCGGATCAGGCGGTCGCGCAACTCCACCAGGTGGGTGACGAAAGGCGCTTCGGTTCCGGCGAGTTCGTCCTTCGGATCTTCGGTGGCCATTGCCTCGCCTTCACCGCGGGCGCGGCGGCCTGAAGCGCGCCACCCGGGCGGCCCCGGACTGTGCCTGGCGGCGGATGCCCTGGCGCTGCTTGAACCACATCGGCGTGGCGCCGCGCTTGAGGCGCCACTTCTTGTTGGGGCGTTTGTAGGTCGGCGGCAGCGCCGCGGGCGGCTCAGGCGCCGTCAGTGGCGTCGCAGCGTCCTCGAGCCCGGCGGTGGCATCGTTCCAGCTCGACTCGAATGCCTTGCTGGCGTCACCGACCTCGCTTTGCACCGAGCTCTGGATGTCGGTGGCGGCGGTCTCGAACTGCTTTTTCATCTTCTGCAGTTCTTCCAGCTCGATCGACCGGTTGACCTCGTTCTTGACGTCGGCCACGTAGCGCTGCGCCTTGCCGATCAACGCACCCACCGTGCGCGCCACGCGCGGCAGCTTCTCGGGGCCGATCACGATCAGCGCCACCGCGCCGATCAGCGCGATCTTGTCGAAGCCGAAATCGAGCATGCGTCAAGTGCGGGCCGCGCACGCATCGTCAAGACTTGCTCTTGGCTTCGACATCCACCGTGTTGGCGTCGGCCGGACGCGCAGCGGTCACCTGCTGCGGCGGCGGCACCGGCGACTCGGCGCTGCCGGCGGTGCCGTCCTTCACGCCGTCCTTGAAGCCCTTGACGGCGGCACCGAGGTCAGAGCCCATGTTCTTCAGCTTCTTGGTGCCGAAGATCAGAACCACGACCAGCAACACGATCAGCCAATGCCAGATGCTGAACGAACCCATGATCACTCTCCTGGAAACGAATCGCGGATTTTAGGGCGCGCCGCACTCACCCCTTGAGCCAGGGTCTCGGTCCACCCATGGCATGCAGGTGCAAATGCATCACCTCCTGCATTCCGTCACGCCCGGTGTTCAGGACGTGGCGATAGCCGTTGGTCACCCCGAGTTCGCGCATCAGCCGCGGCGTCACCACCATCATGCGCCCGAGCAGCGCCGCATCGGCTTCGGTGACGTCGACCATGCTTTCGATGTGGCGCTTGGGAATGACCAGGATGTGCACCGGCGCCCACGGATGGATGTCGTGAAACGCCAGGATCTGGTCGTCTTCGTAGACCTTCTTGGCGGGAATCTTGCCCTCGACGATCTTGCAAAAAATGCAGTTCGGATCGGTGTGCACGACGAGCGCTCCTAGGCAGCCGGCACCGGCATCGGCTTGCGGTCGTTCAACGCCAGCCAGCCGCGCACCACGCGGTACAGGAACCAGATCGAGATCACGCCCCAGGCGATCCAGCCCGGCAGGAAGAGGAGCAGCCACAACGGCAGCGTCACCACGTACAGGATGGCGGCGATCACCACGCTGCGGATGCGCCAGCGAAAGTGCGATTCCTGCCACGAGCCGGCGGCGTCATCGCGCTTGACGAGGTCGAGCACGAAGGCGATCACCAGCAGCAGCACGCTGGCCTGCGCGCCCGGCAGCACGGCCGCCACGGCCACGATCGCGTGCAGCGCGTAGCTGATGTGCCCGATGGTGCGCAACGAACTCTCGCGCTCCGGCGGCAGGACCACGGTGGTGCTGGGTTCCATCAAATGCCCTCCTGACCGCGCCGCGCGTCCTTGCGCAGCGTTAACTCTTCCAGGCCCGACAGCCCCTCGCGGCGCGCCAGCTCGTCGAGCACGTCTTGCGGCTTCAAGCCGTAGGCCGCCAGCGCCACCATGGTGTGAAACCACAGATCGGCCATCTCGGCGACGATGCGCACGCGGTCGCCGTCCTTGGCGGCCATCACGGCTTCGGTGGCCTCCTCGCCGATCTTCTTGAGGATCGCGTCCGGCCCTTTGGCGAACAGCCGCGCCACGTAGCTCTTGTCGGGGTCGCCGCCGCGGCGCGACTCGATCACCGCGGCCAGGCGCGCCAGCGTGTCGGTGCCATCACGTGAGTCGGTCATGGCGCTCACTTGTAGATCGCTGCCGGGTCTTTCAACACCGGCTCCACGGCGCGCCAGGCGCCCTGCTCGTAGCGCTGGAAGAAACACGCGTGTCGCCCGGTGTGGCAGGCGATGCCCGGCTCGTGCCCGAGCTGGGTCACCTTCAGCAGCAGCACGTCGTTGTCGCAATCCATTCGGATCTCGTGCACCTGCTGCACGTGACCGGACTCCTCGCCCTTCACCCACAGCCGCTGGCGCGAGCGGCTCCAGTACACCGCCCGCCCCGACTGCGCGGTGCGCGACAGCGCCTCGCGGTTCATGTGGGCGAACATCAGCACGTCGTTGCTGCCGACCTCCTGCGCGATCACCGGCACCAGGCCGTCGCGGTCCCACTTGATCTCGTCCAACCAGTCCATGGGAGTCAGTGTAGTCAGTCGGCATGGGTGGCGCCGACATGGCCGCGCTCGGCGGCGAACCAGCGCAGCACCGGCAACGTGCCGGGCAGCACCGGCCGGCTGCGCACCGGCAGCGCCTCCCAGGCCATGGCCTGCCCTTCGCGCATCTGGAACTCGCCCTCCCAGCGGAACACCTTGCAGAAATGCAGCCGCACGCGCGCGTGCGGGTAGTCCATCAGCTCCACCTGCCACGGCTGTGCCGCGCCGATGGTGATGCCCAGTTCCTCGTGCAGTTCACGCCGCAGCGCCTGCTCGACCGACTCGCCGGCCTCGAGCTTGCCGCCCGGGAACTCCCAGTAGCCCGCGAACACCTTGCCGTCGGGCCGCGAGGTCAGCAGGAAGCGCCCCTGGGCGTCGATCAACACCCCGACCGCGACGTCCACCGGACGGCGCGGCTCCTGCTGCGCCACATCGACCGGCGTGCGCTCAGACATGGTCCAGGCCGTCGGGTGCCGGCGTGTCGGGCGACGGCGGCAGCGTCTCGTCGCGCTCGTGGTCGCGCCCTGCCCAGTCGCGCGCGAACTGGTAGGCCACCCGCCCGGAGCGTGAGCCGCGCTCGAGCGCCCACACCAGCGACGGCTTGAGCGCCTGAGCGATGGTCGCTTCGGCCACGCCGAAGGTGCGCAGCCATTGCGCCACGATCGCCAGGTACTCCTGCTGGCTGAACGGGTAGAAGCTGATCCACAGCCCGAAGCGCTCGGACAGCGAGATCTTCTCCTCGACCACCTCGCCGGGATGCACCTCGCCGTCGTCGGTGTGCGTGTAGGTCAGGTTCTCCTTCATGTATTCGGGCAGCAGGTGGCGGCGGTTGCTGGTGGCGTAGATCAGCAGGTTGTCGCTGGTCGCGGCCACCGAGCCGTCGAGCACCGACTTCAGCGCCTTGTAGCCGGGCTCGCCCTCGTCGAAGCTCAGGTCGTCGCAGAACACCACGAAGCGCTCGGGCCGATGCGCCACCAGCTCCACCAGGTCGGGCAGCTCCATCAGATCGGTCTTGTCGATCTCGATCAGGCGCAGGCCGCGCTCGCTGTACTCGTGCAGGCAGGCCTTGATCAGCGAGCTCTTGCCGGTGCCGCGCGCCCCGGTGAGCAGCACGTTGTTGGCCGGCCGGCCGCCGACGAATTGCTCGGTGTTGCGGCGCAGCCGCTCCATCTGGGCGTCGATCTCCTTCAGGTCGGACAGGCGGATCTTCGACACGTGCCGCACCGGCTCGAGCTGCGCGCCGGCACCACGACGGCGGTAACGGAAGGCGATCGAAGCGTTCCAGTCGGGCGCCCGCGGCGCGTGCGGCAGCACTGCTTCCAGGCGGGTGAGCAGCCGTTCGGCGTGATCGATCAAATGTTGCAGTCGCTCGTCCATCGCGCACAGTGTATGGGTGAGGCTGGGCATCACACCTCGTGCACCCGCTGCTCCGCGATCGCGAAGACGCGGTCGCCCTCGTGGCGCGGCAGCGCGTGCGAGCCGGTGAACTCGCCGAACGCCGGCAGCACGCCGACGCGCGCGCCGAAGTGAAAGCACGGCAGGCGCAGGCTGTCGAAGCCGCGCGCTCCGACGATGACGCACGGGTGCACGTGTCCGGCCAGCACGTAACCATCGGCCAGCTGCCCGGGCTCGTGGGCCAGCAGGTAGGGGCCGCAGCGCAGCGGTGCGTCGATCACCTCGATGCGCAGCTCCGCCGGCGGATCGCCGGCGCGCGTGTCGTGGTTGCCGCGCAGCAGCGTGATCGGCAGCGCGGCGTGCGCGTCGCGCCACACCGACAACGCCTCGCGCGTGAGCGGTGCGAACGAGCGCTCGGAATGCGCGAAGTCGCCGAGCACGATCAGCCGCGTGGCGCCGCTGGCGGCCAGCGCTGCGCTCAGCCGCGCCAGGGTGCCACGCGTGGTGCCGTGCGGCACCGGCACCCCCAGGCCCCGAAACGATGCCGCCTTGCCGACGTGCACGTCGGCCACCAGCAGCGCACCCTGGTCGGGCAGGAACACGGCGCGCTCGGCCAGCAGCACGAGCGGTGCGCCGCCGATCTCGACGCGCAGCACGTCAGGCCGTGAGTCGTTGCAGCGCTGCGTCCAGGTGCTCGGTGGGGTTGCGCTTGAAGCCCGAGCGCGCGTAACGCTGCAATCTGCCGACCACGAACGCGGTGGTCACCGAGGCCAGCGCGCCGGCATCGACGGTGGGCGTCATCGAGCCGGCGCTCTCGGCGGCCTGGCGCAGGCTCTGGCGCAACTGCGACTCCACGCGGTCGAAGAACTGGTTCATGCGCACCGTCAGCCGCTCGTTCTCGAACACCAGGGCGTCGCCGACCATCACGCGCACCATGCCCGGGTTCTTTTCGCCGAACTGCAGGATCAGGGTGACGATGCGCTGCGCCTGCGCGGCGCCTGATTCCTCGCGCTCGGTGATCTGGTTGACCAGCGTGAAGACGCTGCTCTCGATGAACTCGATCAGGCCCTCGAACATCTGCGCCTTGCTGGCGAAGTGGCGGTACAGCGCCGCCTCGCTGACGTCGAGCTTGGCCGCCAGCGCGGCCGTGGTGATGCGTTCGGCGCCGGGCTGCTCGAGCATCGAGGCCAACGTCTGCAGGATCTGCACGCGCCGCTCGCCCGGCTTGGGGCGCTTGCGCGTGGTGGCTGCCCGGGTTTCAACCGGCTCGGTGGACGCCGACTCGGGGCCGTCGGCATGGGTCGTATCGGACATGGGGTGGTGGGCAGCCCAGCGATGGGCGCGCAGATTCTGGCACAGGGGCTCGCTCGCTCCGGGTGCAGGTAAACACCGACTTACGATGCGCGGACGACCAAAACCCGACGGCCGGTGCCGCCAGTTTGGGCACCCCGGAGCCCCCCGGCCACTCCCCCTACGGCGCTGCAGGGTCGGCAGCCTCAGCCCTGCCCGGGCGCGGCGCCAGCCACGGCGTGTGTGCGAGCGTGCGAAGTCGGCGCACCACACGGTCCACGTAGGCCGGCCGCCGCGGCACGTACGCTTGGCGGTCCGGACGGCTTGCCAAGCGGCGGTCGGCGCGCGACGCGTAGCGGCGCATCCACACGGTGCCCATGCCCACCGCCCGCGCAGCCTTTTGGTGGATCAGCGTGTCTTCCACCAGCACACAGCGGCTCGGGTGCACGCGCAGCCTGGCACACAGCGCGCGGAACATGCGTGCGTCGGGCTTGGGCCGCAGGTGGCCGAACATCCACATGTCCTCGATCGAGATCACCGCATCGAACAGGTGCTCGATGCGCAGCGTGCCGAGCACGCGCAGCGCGTAGGCGCGCGGCGCGTTGGTGAGGATCACCTTGCGCCCCGGCAGCCGCGCGATCGCAGCGAAGTCGTGCCTATGGCCGCTGACGCGCTCCTCCAGCCCCGGCAAGCGGTGGGTGTCGTGCAGGAAATGCGCCGCCTTCACGCCGTGGTGGCGCACCAGGCCCAGCAGCGTGGCGCCATAACGCTGCCAGTAGCGCCGCCGCAGCGCCTGCACCTCGTCGGCCGGCAGGCCGAGCTCGCGCTGCATGTACTCGCCCATCGCCACGTGGATGCCGGGCATCGACGCGTTCGCCGCGTCGTGCAAGGTGTCATCCAGGTCGAAAAGCCAGATCCGTTTGTTCAATGCGAGCGGATCATCGT
>DATDJF010000352.1:0-11812 GCA_036520715.1 Burkholderiaceae bacterium
TGCATGTCGGTGGCGCGCCGCGTCGGGCCCGCGCTGATGGACGGCAAGCCGGTCGGCCTGCTCGATCGCATCAAGTACCGGCTCGGTGACTGGTTCATCTTCGGCCCACTGCGCAACACGCTCGGCTTCTCGCGCGTGCGCGTGGCCTACACCGCCGGCGAGGCGATCGGCCCCGACCTCTTCACCTTCTACCGTTCGATCGGCATCAACCTCAAGCAGCTCTACGGCTCCACCGAGACCGCGGTGTTCGTGTGCCTGCAGCCCGACCACGAGGCCAAGGCCGACACCGTGGGCGTGCCGATCGACGGCGTCGAGATCAAGGTGGACGAATCCGGCGAGATCCTGGTCAAGAGCCCCGGCCTGCTGAAGGCGTACTACAAGAACCCGCAGGCCACCGCCGAGGTGCTCACGGGCGACGGCTGGTACCACACCGGCGACGCCGGATTCATCGATGCCGGCGGCCACCTGAAGATCATCGATCGCGCCAAGGACGTCGGCCGCATCATGGGCGGGCCCAACGACGGCGCCCTGTTCGCGCCGAAGTACGTGGAGAACAAGCTGAAGTTCTTTCCGTACATCAAGGAGGCGGTGGCGTTCGGCGACAAGCGCGAGCGCGTCTGCGCGTTCGTCAACATCGACTTCGATGCGGTGGGCAACTGGGCAGAGAAGCACAACCTGCCGTATGCCGGCTACAGCGACCTCACGAGCAAGCCCGAGGTGTTCACGCTGCTGCGCGAGTGTGTCGAGCAGGTCAACGCCGATCTGGCCGCCGACGACAAGCTGGCCGGCAGCCAGATCAGCCGCTTCCTGGTGCTGCACAAGGAGCTCGACGCCGACGACGGCGAGCTCACCCGCACGCGCAAGGTGCGCCGCGGCCACATCGGCGACAAGTACAGCGTGCTGGTGAATGCGCTGTACGGCGGCAAGGCCGAGCAGTACATCGAGACGGCGGTCAAGTTCGAGGACGGCCGCAGCGGCATGGTGTCGGCCACGCTGAAGATCATCGACGCGAAGACGTTTCCCGCCATGAAGCGGGCGGCATGAACAACCACAAGCGCATCGGCGACGTCGTGCTCGACGTCAAGAACATCAGCTTGAGCTTCGGCGGCGTCAAGGCGCTGGCCGACATCAGCTTCGACGTGCGCGCGCACGAGGTGCGCGCCATCATCGGCCCCAACGGCGCCGGCAAGAGCTCGCTGCTCAACTGCATCAACGGCGTCTACCAGCCGCAGCACGGGACCATCACGTTCCGCGGCCGCACCTTCCAGCACATGAACTCGCGCCAGGTGGCCGAGATGGGCATCGCGCGCACCTTCCAGAGCCTGGCGCTGTTCAAGGGCATGAACGTGATCGACAACCTGATGTCGGGGCGCAACCTGAAGATGAAGAGCAACCTCTTCGCGCAGGCGCTGCGGCTGCCCGGCGCGCAACGCGAGGAGATGGCGCACCGCGAGTTCGTCGAGCACATCATCGACTTCCTGGAGATCCAGCCCTACCGCAAGACGCCGGTCGGCCGCATGCCCTACGGCTTGCAGAAGCGCGTGGACCTGGGCCGCGCGCTCGCGATGGAACCGCAGGTGCTGCTGCTCGACGAGCCGATGGCCGGCATGAACGTCGAAGAGAAACAGGACATGTGCCGCTTCGTGCTCGACGTCAACGACGAGTTCGGCACCACCATCGTGCTGATCGAGCACGACATGGGGGTGGTGATGGACATCTCCGACCGCGTGGTCGTGCTCGACTACGGCCGCAAGATCGGCGACGGCGCGCCCGACGCGGTGCGCAGCAATCCCGAGGTGATCAACGCCTACCTCGGCACCACCCACTGAAACGGCAAGGACATGGGCTTCTTCCTCGAAACCCTGATCGGCGGCCTGACGACCGGCATGCTGTACTCGCTGGTCGCGCTCGGGTTCGTGCTGATCTTCAAGGCCTCGGGCGTGTTCAATTTCGCGCAGGGCGCGATGGTGCTGTTCGCCGCGCTCGCGATGGCGCGCTTTTCGGAGTGGATTCCCAAGCTGATCGGCCTCGACAGCAAGCTGCTGGCCAACCTGCTGGCCTTCGCTGCCGCGCTGCTGCTGATGGTGGCGGTGGCCTGGGTGATCGAACGCCTGGTGCTCGGCAAACTGGTCAACCAGGAGGGCGTGACGCTACTGATGGCCACGCTGGGCATCAGCTACTTCATGGACGGCTTCGGCCAGACGCTATTCGGCAGCGACATCTACAAGATCGACATCGGGCTGCCGAAGGATCCGGTCTTCCTGCTCGAGTCGGCGTTCCAGGGCGGTGTGCTGGTCAACAAGGAAGACCTCTATGCCGCGGTGATCGCCGCCGCGCTGGTGATCGTGCTGGCGGCGTTCTTCCAGTACACCGCCACCGGCCGCGCGCTGCGCGCGGTGGCCGACGACCACCAGGCCGCGCAGTCGATCGGCATCCCGCTGTCGCGCGTGTGGGTCATCGTCTGGAGCGTGGCCGGCTTCGTCGCGCTGGTGGCCGGCATCATCTGGGGCAGCAAGCTCGGCGTGCAGTTCTCGCTGTCGGTGCTGGCGCTGAAGGCGCTGCCGGTGGTGATCCTGGGCGGCCTCACGTCGGTCCCCGGCGCCATCATCGGCGGCCTCATCCTCGGCACCGGCGAGAAGCTGTCCGAGGTCTTCATCGGGCCGATGGTCGGCGGCGGCATCGAGATCTGGTTCGGCTACGTGGTCGTTCTGCTGGTTCTCCTCGTGCGGCCTCAGGGGCTGTTCGGCGAGAAGATCATCGATCGCGTCTAGAAAGAACAACGATGCTCTACCGCGAAAACGGCCAATTCAAGACGACCTACCAGGCCGACCAGCAGATCTTTCCGATCGCGCAGGACAAGCTGCTGATCATCGTGTTGCTGGCGTTCGCCTTCGTCGCGGTGCCGTTCCTCGCCAGCGAGTACCTGTTCCGTGCGGTGCTGATTCCGTTCTTGATCCTGTCGCTGGCGGCACTCGGCCTCAACATCCTGGTCGGCTACTGCGGGCAGATCTCGCTGGGCACCGGCGGCTTCATGGCGGTAGGCGCGTATGCCGCCTACAACCTGATGATCCGCATCGACGGCATGCCGCTGCTGGCGGCCATCCTGCTGGGCGGCGTGTGCGCCACCGCGGTCGGGGTGCTGTTCGGCATCCCTTCCTTGCGCATCAAGGGCCTGTACCTCGCGGTGGCCACGCTGGCGGCGCAGTTCTTCTGCGACTGGGCGTTCCTGCGCATCAAGTGGTTCACCAACAACTCGTCGTCGGGCTCGGTCAACGTGGCCGAGCTCAACATGTTCGGCTGGGTGGTCGACTCGCCGGCCGAGAAGTACCTGTTCTGCCTGGGCTTCGTCGCGGTGTTCGCGCTGCTGGCCAAGAACCTGGTGCGCAGCCACATCGGCCGCGAGTGGATGGCGATCCGCGACATGGACGTGGCGGCCGCGGTGATCGGCATCCGGCCGGTGTATGCCAAGCTGACGGCGTTCGCCGTCAGCTCGTTTTTCGTCGGCGTAGCCGGCGCGTTGTGGGGCTTCGTCTACCTCAGCGCGTGGGAGCCTGCGGCGTTCAACATCGACCGCTCGTTCCAGCTGCTGTTCATGGTGATCATCGGCGGCCTCGGCTCGATCATGGGCAGCTTCTTCGGCGCCGCCTTCATCGTGATCGTGCCGATCGTGCTCGACAACGCGCCGATCCTGTTCGGCATCCCGATCGACACCGCCACCGCGTCGCACATGACCTTCATGATCTTCGGCGCGCTGATCGTGTTCTTCCTGATCGTCGAGCCGCACGGCCTGGCGCGGCTGTGGTCGATCGGCAAGGAGAAGCTGCGCCTGTGGCCGTTCCCGCACTGACGATGAAAGCGTTGACCCCGTTTCCCCGAGCACCTCAAGGTGCCGATCCGTTCGATGATGCTGTACCACCACTGGAGACAAACATGCGATTGAAGTCCCTGGCCCTCGTCGCGGCCCTCGTGGCCGCCGGCACGAGCACCGTGCTCACCTCGGCGCCTGCGTACGCGCAGGCCAAGGAGCAGTTCTTCCCGGTGCTGTCGTACCGCACCGGCGCCTATGCGCCCAACGGCGTGCCGTTCGCCAACGGCTTCGTCGACTACCTCAAGCTGATTAACGCCAAGGGCGGCATCGGCGGCGTCAAGGTCTCCTGGGAGGAGTGCGAAACCGGCTACGCCACCGACAAGGGCGTCGAGTGCTACGAACGCCTCAAGGGCAAGGGCGCGACGTCGATCCACCCGCTGTCCACCGGCATCACCTTCGCGCTGACCGAGAAGGTGCCGACCGACAAGATCCCGCTGCTCACCGCCGGCTACGGCCGCAGCGAGAGCACCGACGGCATGGTGTTCAAGTGGAACTTCCCGCTCACCGGCACCTACTGGGACGCCGCCGACGTGCTGATCCAGCACATCGCCAAGAAGGAAGGCGGGCAGGACAAGCTCAAGGGCAAGAAGATCGCGCTCGTCTACCACGACAGCCCGTATGGCAAGGAGCCGATCGCGCTGCTGCAGGAGCGCAGCAAGTTGAATGGCTTCGATCTGCAGTTGCTGCCGGTGGCGCACCCCGGCGTCGAGCAGAAGGCCACCTGGCTGCAGATCCGCCAGAACCGGCCCGACTACGTGCTGCTGTGGGGCTGGGGCGTGATGAACTCCACCGCGGTCAAGGAGGCGGTGGCCACCGGGTACCCGCGCGACAAGATGTACGGCGTGTGGTGGGCCGCCGCCGAGCCCGACGTGAAGGACGTCGGCGAAGGTGCCAAGGGCTACCACGGGCTGGCGCTGCAGCACGGCGCCGAGCCCGACTCCAAGGTGGTCAAGGACGTGCTCGACCTGGTGCACGCCAAGGGCCAGGGCACCGGGCCGAAGGAAGAAGTCGGCCAGGTGCTCTACATGCGCGGCCTGGTGGCGGCGATGCTGTCCACCGAAGGCGTGCGCCGCGCGCAGGAGCGCTACGGCAAGGGCAAGGTGCTCACCGGCGAGCAGGCGCGCTGGGGCTACGAGAACCTCGCACTCGACCAGAAGAAGCTCGATGCACTGGGCTTCGCCGGCGTGATGCGGCCGATCTCCACCAGCTGCGCCGACCACCGCGGCGCGGTGTGGGCGCGTGTGCACACCTGGAACGGCAGCAAGTGGGAGTTCACGTCCGACTGGTACGAGGCCGACCAGTCGATCATCAAGCCGATGATCAAGGCCGCCGCCGACAAATACGCGGCCGAGAAGAAGCTGTCACGGCGCACCCCGGAGGATTGCCAATCCTGAGCGCCCGACGCTGAACCGAGGGCTCCTCACGGAGCCCTCTTCAAAGCGCCGGCTACGACGCTTTGAAGAGTCAACAGCCAGAGCCATGTCTGCCAACAACGTCCTGCTCAACGTCAGCGGCATCGAGGTCATCTACAACCACGTGATCCTCGTGCTGAAGGGCGTGTCGTTGCAGGTGCCCGAGGGCAAGATCGTGGCGCTGCTGGGCGGCAATGGCGCCGGCAAGACCACCACGCTGCGGGCGGTGAGCAACCTGCTGGCCGGCGAGCGCGGCGAGGTGACCAAGGGGTCGATCGAGCTGCGCGGCGAGCGCATCGAGAAGCTCTCCACCGCGCAGATGGTCGATCGCGGCGTGGTGCAGGTGATGGAGGGGCGCCACTGCTTCGCCCACCTGACGATCGAGGAGAACTTGCTCACCGGCGCCTACACGCGCAGCGACGGCAAGGCCGCGGTGGCGGCCACGCTCGACAAGGTCTATGCCTACTTCCCGCGCCTGAAGACGCGGCGCGGCGCGCAGGCCGCCTACACCTCGGGCGGCGAGCAGCAGATGTGCGCGATCGGCCGCGCGTTGATGGCCAATCCGAAGATGGTGCTGCTCGACGAGCCGTCGATGGGCCTGGCGCCGCAGATCGTGCAGGAGGTGTTCGAGATCGTGCGCGACCTGAACACCAAGGAGCGCGTGACCTTCCTGCTGGCCGAGCAGAACACCAACATGGCGCTGCGCTACGCCGACTACGGCTACATCCTCGAGAACGGCCGCGTCGTGATGGACGGCGAGGCCGCCGGCCTGCGCGAGAACGAGGACGTCAAGGAGTTCTACCTGGGCATGGGCGGCACGGACCGCAAGAGCTTCCGCGACGTCAAGAGCTACAAGCGCCGCAAGCGCTGGCTGGCCTGATTGCCGGCACCCGCCACCGGACATGAGCGACGACTGGGGCATTGCGCCCCCGCCATTCGACCCGGCCCAGTCGCTGCTGCAACTGCAGCGCGCGATGCGCGACAACAAGCTCGCGGCGCGCGGCACCGGGTTCGAGTTGCGCGGCAAGGCCGTGGTCACGCTGGAAGTCGAAGACGGTGCGATCGCCGCGCGGCTCGCGCGCCGGCTCGCCAGCACGCCCGAGTGGGATCGCTACACCGTGAAAAACGCGGCCGACCAGCGCAAGCTGATCGACGAAGTCAAAAAGCGCCTCGTCCGCTGGACGGACGAGGATTGATTGGAACCTTGATGTCGCACTCCCAGGCCGCCTCCGGTCACCCGAAAGACTCGCCCTACGACGCGCTCGAGATGCGCGACCCCGCGCAGCGCGAGCGCGACACGCTCGCCGCGCTGCCGGCGCTGGTGCGCCGCGCCCAAGGCACGGCCACCGGCGCCGAACGCCTGGGTCGAGTGGACGCCGAGTCGATCACCTCGCGCCAGGCCTTTGCGCGCCTGCCGGTGATGCGCAAGACGGAGCTGTTCGAGCGCCAGCAGGCGCGCCGCACCGGCACGCCGTGGGATCCGCTGGGCGGCGCCTCGGCCATCGGCTGGCGCGGCATGGTCACGGCGCAAGGCGCCCGTCGTGTGTTCCAGTCACCCGGACCGATCTACGAACCCGAAGGCCACGGCGCCGACCCGTTTCGTTTGGCGCGCGCCATCTGGGCAGCCGGCTTTCGTGCCGGTGATTTGATCCACTGCAGCTTCAGCTACCACCTCACGCCGGCCGGCGCGATGATGGAAGGCGGCGCGCACACGATCGGCTGCACCACGTTCGCCGGCGGCGTGGGCAACACCGAGCTGCAGCTGCAGGCCATCGTCGATCTGCGCCCGCACGGCTACATCGGCACACCGAGCTTCCTGAAGATCCTGGTCGAGAAGGCCGCCGAAACGGGCCAGTCGATCGCCAGCCTCGGCAAGGCGCTGGTCAGCGGCGAGGCCTTCCCGCCGTCGCTGCGTGATTGGCTGCGCGAGCGCGGCATCGAGGGCTACCAGGCGTACGCCACCGCCGACGTCGGCCTGATCGCCTACGAAACCGTCGCGCGCGAAGGACTGGTGGTCGACGAGGGGGTGCTGCTCGAGATCGTGCGGCCCGGCACCGACGACCCGGTGCCCGACGGCGAGGTGGGCGAGGTCGTCGTCACCGTGTTGGCCACCGACTATCCGCTGCTGCGCTTCGGCACCGGCGACCTGTCGGCCGTGTTGCCCGGCCGCTGCCCGAGCGGGCGCACGCAGCAGCGCATCAAGGGCTGGATGGGCCGTGCCGACCAGACCACCAAGGTGCGCGGCATGCTGGTGCATCCCAGCCAGGTGGCCGACATCGTGCGACGCCACGCCGAGATCGTGCGCGCACGCGTCGTCGTCGAAGGCGAGATGGCCAGTGACCGGCTCACTTTCAAGGCGGAGGTACAGGCACAGCCCGACGGGCTGGCCGAGGCCATTGCCGCCAGCGTGCGCGACATCACCAAGCTGCGCGCCGACGTCGTGCTCGCCGCACCGGGCAGCCTGCCCAACGACGGCAAGGTGATCGAGGACGCGCGCAGCTACAAGTAGCCAAGCCGGCCGGCGCCCTCGGCTGGGCCGCGGCCGTCGTCCTGGTCAACCGAGCACCGGATCGCCCTCCCGGTCCGTCATGTTCGAGGTGATACGTCCAACGACCTAGCGGTAGAAGAAGTCGACGAGACCCAGCGTGACGACGGGTACGTAGGTGATCAGCATCAGCACGGCAAGAAGGACTCCGATGAACGGAATGTTCGCCTTGGACACGTCCCAGACGCTCTCCTTGGCGATCGAACAGGTGAGCAGCAGCACGCTCGCCACGGGGGGTGTCTGCTGGCCGATCGCCAGGTTGAGCGTCACGATCAGGCCGAAGTGCACCGGATCGATCCCCGCCGCGGTCACCGCCGGCATCACGATCGGCACCACCAGCACGATGGCTGCCGCCGAGTGCAGGAACATGCCGATGATGAGGAAGAAGACGTTGAGGATCGCGAGGATCGCCCACTTCTCGTTCGTGACGGACAACATCGCCTCGGCGATGCGCTGCGGAAGCTGAACCTCGGTGAGATAGAGCCCCAGCAGGGCCGACGCGGCGACCAGCAGCATCACGGTGCCGGTCTGCACCGCGCCGTCGATGATGGCGTCGCGCAGGCGCTTCATGTCGAGCTCGCGATAGATCAGGCCGCCCACCAGCAGCGCCGCGACCACGGCCAGCGCCGCTCCCTCGGTCGCCGTGACGATGCCGCCGAAGATGCCGCCGAGAATGATGATCGGCAGCGTGAGCGCCCAGAACGCATGCTTGAAGGCGCGCCAGAGCGCACCCCACCGGAAGATCTGCTCCACCGGCCAGTTGTACTTGAGCGCGTACCAGTAGCACAGGGCCATGAAGCCACCCGACGCGAGCAGGCCCGGCACGATGCCGGCGACGAACATCTGGACCACCGAGGTGCCGGCCATGACCGCGTACAGGATCATCGGGATCGACGGCGGAATGATGATCGCCAGCGTGGCCGTGGACGAGGTCACCGCTGCCGTGAACGGCCCCGGGTAACCGCGCTTCTTCATCGCGGGCATGATGATCGACGCCGTGGCGGCCACGCCGGCGACGGCCGAGCCCGAGATCTCGGCGAAGAACATGTGGCTCAGCACGTTCACCTGCGCGAGCGCGCCGCGCACCCAGCCGACCAGCGCCTGGCAGAAGTCGATCAGCCGGTGCGAGATCCCCGACGTGTTCATGATCGCCGCGGCGAGGATGAACAGCGGGATCGCGATCAGCGGAAAGCTCGTCGCGCCCTGATAGAGCGTGAGCGGCACGTTGGGCAGGCTGCCCACACCCTGCGTGGCCAGCATCGCGATGACCGACGCGATGGCCAGCGCCACGGCGATCGGGACGTTGATCAGCACCAGCACGAGGACGCAGACCAGCACGAGGAAGCCGATCATGCGGGCTTCTCCCCGTGCGTCGGTTTTGCGCGCGCCTCGCGCAGCAGCTCGGGAAACACCAGCAGCTGGGCGATCACGATCAGGACGGCGCTGATCGGGATCGTCGATTGGGCAAAGGCCACCGGGACGTCAGGCAGCGAAACGAGGCGGTCGGACGCCAGGATCTCGAGGATCGAGTAACCCACCCAGGCCAGCAGCACGAAGAAGGCGATCGCGCACAGTTGTGCGACGACCGCCGCAGCGACGCGCCAGTCGGGCGGCAGCATGCGCACGATCTCGGGCACGCCCATGTGCGCGTGCTTGAGCACCGCCAGGGCCGAACCGTAGAACGTCACCCAGGCCAGCAGGATCGTGGCGACCTCGTCGTACCAGACGAGCGAGTGCCCCGAGTAGCGGAAGAGCACGCCCGCCGTCACCTCGGCGGCGAGCGCGACCATGAGCACGATGCAGATCCACTCGAGGAAGCGCTCGTATCCCCGACGGAATGACCCCAAGGTCATCGGCTACTTGCCCAACGCGATCGCGCGGTCGATCACTTCCTTCGACCCCTTGACCTCGCCGGCGAACTCCTCGTACACCGGCTTCGAGGCAGCGACGAACGCGTCCTTGTTGGGTGTGTTCACGGCGACGTTGGCGGCCTTGATCTTGCCGAGCAGTTCCTCGTCGTCCTTGGCAGCCTTGTCGTAGACGAACTTCTGTGTGTCCTTGGCCACGTCCTCGAGGACCTGGCGCACGTCGGCCGGGAGCGCTTCCCACTTCTTGGCGCCGACCGTGACGTAGGCGGGCGTGTAGACGTGGCCGGTCAGCGACAGGAACTTCTGGACTTCCTGGAACTTGGCGCTGTAGATCTGCGTGAACGGATTCTCCTGGCCGTCCATCACGCCGGTCTGCAGCGCGGTGAACACCTCGGAGAACTTCATCGGCGACGGGTTGGCGCCGTAGGCCTGGAACATCTTCACGCGCCATTTGCCCTCGGGCACGCGCAGCTTGATGCCCTTGAGGTCATCGGGCGTGTTGATCGGGCGCTTCGAGTTGGTGATGTGGCGGTAGCCGTTCTCCCAGACCGCGACCACCTTGAGCCCTTTTTTCTCCGCTTCGGGAGCCAGCTTGCTCCAGAACACCTCTTTCTCGATGCGCTGCATGTGGGCGCGATCCTTGACGAGGTAGGGCATCTCGAACACGCCGAACAGGTCAGCCTCGGACGACATCACCGTCGATGGCAGCGCCATGTCGACCGTGCCGAGCTTGAGCTTCTGCAGCAGTTCCTTGTCGCCGCCGAGCTGGCTCGAACCGTACACGACGACCTTGGCCTTGGTGCCCAGCTTGGCGTTGGCACGCTGCGCGAACTCTTCGGCCGACGCCGCGAACAGCGAGCCGGGCTCGCCGACGTGGCCGAACTTGATCTCGGTCTGCGCGGCGGCCGGCGCCGCGACGGCCGCGGCAAGAACGGCGATGAGCAAGGTGCGGCGTTGATTCATGGTTTGTCTCCGTACGTTTGTGGAATCACGGTGGGCGTGGTGCGCCGCGGCTTCTCAAGCCGCGGCGCGCAACGGCTTGGGCGCAGGCCGGGCGGCGAACTCGGCCATCGCGGCTTGGACTCCGCTGCCCGCGAGCGCCACGCCGGCAAGCTTCAGGCCCATCTCCACGCCGGCCACCGCAGCCACCAGCGTGAGGTCGTTGCAGTCGCCCAGGTGGCCGATGCGGAACATGCGTCCCTTCACCTTGCCCAGGCCCGTGCCGAGCGAGAGGTCGAAGCGGCTGTGGATCAACTGGCGCAGCACATCGGCATCGACGCCGGGCGGCGTGATGACGCCGGTGAGCACCGGCGAATACACGCTCGCATCGCCGCACTGGATCGGCAGCCCCCAGGCGCGCACCGCGGCGCGCACGCCTTCGGCCCAGCGCCGGTGGCGCGCGAACACGTCGTCGAGCCCCTGCTCGAGCAGCATGTCGAGCGCTTCGCTCAGGCCGTAGAGCAAGTTGGTGTTGGGCGTGTAGGGCCAGTAGCCGCCCTTGTTCATCTCGACGATCTCGTCCCAGGCCCAGAACGAGCGCGGCAGTTTCGCGGACTTCGATACCTCCAGCGCCTTGGGCGACAGCGCGTTGAAGCTGATGCCCGGCGGCAGCATGAGACCCTTTTGCGAGCCGCTGATCGAGACGTCGACGCCCCACTCGTCGTGGCGAAAGTCGGCACAGGCCAGACCCGAAATGGTGTCGACCATCAGCAGCGCCGGATGGCCGGCGGCGTCGATGGCCCGGCGCACCGCCGCGATGTCGGAGGTGACGCCGGTGGAGGTTTCGTTGTGCACCACGCACACCGCCTTCAAACGACGCTGCGTGTCGGTGCGCAGGCGCTGCTCGATGAGGTCGGCCTGCACGCCGCGGCGCCAGCCGTTGGGCAAGTCGGTGGCGGCATCGGTGCCCGGCAGCATCAGGAACTCCGGCTGCAGGCCCAGGCGCAGCGCCATCTTCTGCCACAGCGTGGCGAAGTGGCCGGTCTCGAACATCAGCACCGCGTCGCCCGGGCTCATGGTGTTGGCCAGAGCCGCCTCCCACGCGCCGGTGCCCGACGCCGGATAGATCACCACCGGGTGCCGGGTGCGAAACACCTGCTTCAGCCCATCGATCACCTTC
>DATDJF010000353.1:0-64328 GCA_036520715.1 Burkholderiaceae bacterium
CGGATCGCACTGTTCGCTTTGCGCGCGCAGCGCGTCGAGCCAGTCGACGTCGCCCTGGCCGTCGGCACTGCCGACCGTGATCACGTGCGCCAGCGCCGGGCAGTCGGCACGCGCGACCAGCACGTTGGCCAGCGCGCCGGCATCGACGATGGCGCAGGCGGCACCGCTGTCGCGCAGCCGGTAGTGCAAGGCATCGGCGCCGAACAGCATCGACAGCGGCATCGCCACCGCGCCGATCATGGACACCGCGATGTGCGCCACCGCGGTGTCGATGCGCTGCGGCAGCACGATCGCCACGCGATCGCCGCGCTGCACGCCCAGCGCGCGCAGCAGGTTGGCGGCGCGGCTCGCCTGCCGGTACAGCTGGCCGTAGCTGACGCGCAGCCGCGCGCCGTTGTCCTGCTCGCAGCGGATCGCCACCGCGTCGGGCGTGTCGCGCGCCCAGCGCGCGCAGCACACCTCGGCGAGGTTGAAGCGCTCGGGCACCTGCCAGCGAAAGCCGCGATAGATCGCGTCGTAGCGATCGGCCATGACCCTGCTCATCGCGCAAACTTCTGCAGCGCGTCGCCAGTGACGCGGCAGATGCGCCACTCCGGCATCACGGTGGCGCCCATGCCTTCGTAGAAGCGGATCGCGTGTTGATTCCAGTCGAGCACGCTCCATTCGAAGCGGCCGTAGTCGCGCTGCACGGCCAGCGCGCCCAGGTGCTCGAGCAGCGCGCGGCCAAGGCCGCTGCCGCGATGCTCGGGCCTGACGTAGAGGTCTTCCAGGTACAGCCCGGGCTTGGCCAGGAAGGTCGAGAAATTGGTGAAGTACAGCGCGAACGCGACCACCTCACCGCCGACCTCGCCGACCACGCACTCGACCACCGGCTTGTCGCCGAACAGGTGCGGGTGCAGCGTCTCCGGGGTCACGCGCAGCAGGTGCGTGAGCTTTTCGAAGTCGGCCAACTCGCCGATCAGGCCGACGATGGCCGCCACGTCGCGCGGCTCGGCGGCGCGCAGCAGGTGCTTGCGGTGGTTCATGCGGCCATTCTGTCACCGTGCCGACAGCGGCCGCGGCAGGGCCTGCACTACAGTGGCGGACCATGACCGCGAACACCTATGCCGTGCGCCGGCCGGCGCAGAGCCGCCACGTAGCAGTGCGCGGCCTGCGCTACCACGTCCATCTGTGGGGCGACCTCGGTGCCGCCACGCGCGAGCGGCCGCTGCTGCTGTGGATGCACGGCTGGATGGACGTCGGTGCGTCGCTGCAGTTCGTGGTCGACGCGATGCGCGGCGAGCGCGTGATCGCCGCACCCGACTGGCGCGGCTTCGGGCGCACCGCGGCGCCGCCGGCCACCGACAGCTACTGGTTCGCCGATTACCTGGGTGACCTCGACGCGCTGATCGACGCGCTGTCGCCGTCGTGGCCGCTCGACCTCGCGGGCCACAGCATGGGCGGCAACGTGGTGATGACCTACGCCGGCGCGCGGCCCGAGCGCATCCGCCGTCTCGTCAACATGGAGGGCTTCGGCCTGCCGCAGGCCAACCCGGACCAGGCACCCGACCGCCTGCGCCAGTGGCTCGACGAGTTGAAGACGGCGCAGCGCCTGAAGCCCTATGCCACCCTGGCCGATGTGGCCGCCCGGCTGGTGAAGAACAACCCCCGTCTGAACACCGGGCACGCCGCCTGGCTGGCGGCGCACTGGTCGGAGCGCCGCGACGACGGCCAGTGGCACGTGCTCGGCGACCCGGCGCACAAGCGCGTCAACCCCTACCTGTACCGCAAGGACGAGATCCTCGAAGGCTGGAAGCGCATCGGCGCGCCGCTGCTGTGGATCGAAGGCGACGAGACCGACCCCGACCGCTGGTGGGGCCACCGTTACCCGCGCAGCGAGTTCGAGGCGCGCCTCGCGCTCGTGCGCCACGTGCAGCGCGTGCGCCTGAGCCCGTGCGGCCACATGCTGCACTTCGACCAGCCGCAGGCACTGGCGGCGGCGATCGAGCGCTTTCTCGACGCGCCGTGATCAGGCGGCCGCGGGCGGCGCGCCGATCATCTGCAGGATCAGGTCGAGCAGGCGCGGCACCTCGCGCGGCCCGCTGATGAAGTAGCGCGCCGCCGACTCCGGGTGGTCGGCGCCCACGCGCACGGTGAGCCAGGTCGGCTCGCGGGCGGCGAACACCGACTCGTCGTTGACGTCGTCGCCCAGGTAGAGCACGGCCTGCGCGTCGGCCCGCTGGGCGAGGCGGCGCAGCGCCGCGGCCTTGTCGTCGGCGGCCTCGGCGACGACGTTGACGACCATCTTGCCGCCGAACACGTGCAGGTCGGGATCGGCGGCCTCGAGCAGGCGATCGATCAGCGCCGCCGCCGCCGCACGATCGGGCGCCAGGCGATAGTGCAGCGCCAGCGAAGCGCCCTTGTCTTCCACGCTGACACCGGCCTGCCGCAGCTCGGCGCCCGCCCCGCGCAGGCGATCGCGCACGCCGTCGAGTGCGGCGTGCCACTCCGGCCGCTCGCCGTGCTGCGGATCCTCGGCGCCGTGGCTGCCCACCACGTGCGCCGGCTCGAAGCCCAGGCGGCTGCGCAGGTCGGCCACGGTGCGCCCGGAGATCACCGCCAGCGGCAACTGCTGGGTCAGCCGATGCAGGCGGCGCAGCGTGGTGATCGGCACGCGCGCCTGCGACGGCCGCGCGACGATCGGCGCCAGCGTGCCGTCGAAGTCGAATGCGAGCAGCGGTCGGCGCTCCACCAGCCACGCCAGGTCGGACTCGCCCTCGGCGCTGAACAGGTGGCGCATCGCCGTCACGACTGCGTGTAGCGCTGCACGCGCGCCTCGATGCGCGCGCGCATGCGCCAGCGCCCGGCATCGGCCAGCATGCGGCCCGCCCAGCGGTAGACGTTGGACTCGCGCACCGTCATGCGCAGGGCCCCCATGCGCTCGCGCTGCTCGGCCGCCGGCATGGTGGCGGCGCGGCGCAGGGCATCGGCCAGTTCCTCCACGTGGTACGGGTTGACGATCAGCGCCTCGGTCAGCTCACGCGCGGCGCCGGCGAAACGGCTCAGGATCAGCACGCCCTGCTCGTCGTCGCGCGCGGCGACGAACTCCTTGCTCACCAGGTTCATGCCGTCGTGCAGGCTCGTCACCACGCACATGTCGGCGGCGCGAAACAGCTCGTTCAGTGCGTCGCGCTCGTGATGCTCGACCAGCAGGTGGATCGGCAGGTAGCCCTCGGCGCCGAAGCGCTGATTGATGCGGTCGCTGACGCGCTGGATGCGTTCGCGAAAGCTGCGGTATTCGTCGAGATCGCTGCGTGTGGGTGCCGCCACCTGCACGAACACCAGGCGGCCGCGCCATTCGGCGCGCTTCTCGAGCAGGCTCTCCACCGCGCGCAGCCGCTCCAGGATGCCCTTGGTGTAGTCGAAGCGGTCCACCCCCACCGCCAGGCAGCTGTCGGGAGCGAGCTGCAGGCGCTCGAACACGCGGCGCCGGCACTCCGCCACCGGCGGCCAACGGGCCGTGTCCTTCGGCGTCGGCCACTCGATGGAGATCGGGTAACTCTCGATCAGCGTCTCCTTGTCCTGGTAGGAGATCGACGAGTGCTCGTGTTCGATGCGCGCCTCGAGGTAGCGGTCGACCGTCTCGATGAAGTTCTTGCAGTGAAAGCGCGTGTGAAACCCGAGGATCGTGCTGCCCAGCATGCCCTGCAGGATCTCGCGCCCCCACGGGCAGATGCCGAACGACTCCGGGTTCGGCCACGGGATGTGCCAGAACGCGAGGATGGTGGCGCGCGGCAACTGCGCGGCGATCATCTGCGGCAGCAGCGCGAAGTGGTAGTCCTGCACCAGAACCACCGGGTCTTCGCCGCGCGCCTCCTGCACCACCGCATCGGCAAAACGCTGGTTGACGATGCGGTACTGCTCCCAGTCGGACTCGCGGAACACCGGCCGCACGTGCGCCGCGTGGCACAGCGGCCACAGGCCCTCGTTGGCAAAGCCGTAGTAGTAGCCCTGCTCCTCCTGCTCGGTCATCCAGACGCGGCGCAGCCAGTAGTCGGGCGCCGATGGCGGCACGCCCAGGCGGTCGCGCGCATCGACCACCTCGCGGTCGGCGCTGCCGCTGCCGTGCGCGATCCAGGTGCCCGAGCAGGCGCGCATCACCGGCTCCACCGCGGTCACCAGGCCGCTGGCCGGCCGCTTGACGATCACGCCATTGGGTCCACGCTCGTGGATGTAGGGCTCGCGGTTGGACACCACGATCACCTGGTCGCCGCGCAACTGCGTGTGCAGCAGGGCGCGCAAGCGTTCCGGGTTCCATTCGGTCACCAGGCCCTGGCTGCGGCGGAACTCGTCTTCCAGGTCGCGCAATCGCGCGCGCACCTCGGTGACCACCGGCTGCAGCTCCGGCGGCGGCGCCAACAGCGGACGGATCAGCCCTTCGCCGCGCAGGATGGCGTGCATGCCCGAGACCCAGCCGCGCCAGCTGAGCTGGGCCACGATCACCGTGATCAGCGCCACCACCAGCCCGAGGCCAGTCATGAAGATCACCAGGTACTGCCTGGTGTCCTGGCTACGCCGGTCGACGAAGCTCATGTCGTGCAGCAGCACCAGTGTGCCGGCGTTGGCGCGCTCGATGCTTGCCGGATGCACGCCGACGTGCACCGCACCGGTGGGCAGCTCCAGCCGTTGGTCGGGTTGGCGCGACGCCTCGCGGGCGGTCGCGCACTTCAGGCTCACCGGATAGGCGGCGCTGTGGCGCACCAGCTCATCGGTGGTGGAGCACAGCGCGATGGCGACCAGGCGCTCGTCGCGCGCCGAGCGATCGAACAGCGCCTGCAGCCGGGCCGACGAGCCGCTCTTGATCGCATCGTCGACGGCGTCGGCCAGCGTGCCGGCCACCAGCGTGCCGCGCGTGTTGAGATCGCGCGAGAACCAGCGCAAGGTGAGCTGGTCCATCAGCGGCAACACCACCAGGGCCGCCACCACCAGCGCGATCAGCAGCGGAATCAGGAAGCGAAGCTGCAGTTGTAAGGTTTTCATCGGGTGGCTATTGTTCGCGCAACCGCAAAAACCTGCAGCGTCGTTTTGGCACCATGCGAACCGGCGCACCGCCTGGCAATCCCCATGCCCGAAAACAATCCAACGCAAAACAAACCCGACGCCCAGGCCACCGACAGTCGCGTGCAGGGGCAGCCCGGGCCCAGCCTGAACCTGGCGATGATCGGCAACTGCGCGGTGAGCGCGTTGTTGGACAGCCACGCCCGCATCGTTTGGTGCTGCATGCCGCGCTTCGACGGTGACCCGGTGTTCCACGCCCTGCTCGGTGCGTCGAGCGTCGGCGCCGACGATGGTCACTGCAGCATCGAGCTGGAGTCGATGGTGCGCACCGAGCAGGCCTACGACCCCGGCACCGCGATCGTGCGCACGCGGCTGTACGACGCTTCCGGCCAGGGCATCGAGGTCACCGACTTCGCGCCGCGCTTCAGCCTGCACGAACGCACTTTCCGGCCGGCCCAGCTCGTGCGCCGCGTGCGGCCGCTCAACGGCCACCCGCGGGTGCGCATCGTGGTGCGGCCGCGTGGCGAATGGGGCAGCATCACGCCGGCGCTGACCCGCGGCAGCAACCACCTGCGCTTCGTGATGCCGGCGATGACGCTGCGCCTGAACACCAGCGCGCCGCCCACCTACGTGGCCGCCGGCACCTGGTTTTCGCTGCACTCGCCGGTGAGCCTGCTGATCGGACCCGACGAGACGCTGTCGGGCGACATCGAAGACACCGCGCGCGACTTCGAGGAGAAGACCTCGCTGTACTGGCGCCAGTGGACGCGACGGCTGGCGCTGCCGCTGGAGTGGCAGGACGCGGTGATCCGTGCCGCCATCACGCTGAAGATGTGCCAATTCGAGGAGACCGGCGCCATCGTGGCGGCGATGACCACCAGCATCCCCGAGGCGCCCGACAGCGGCCGCAACTGGGACTACCGCTACTGCTGGCTGCGCGACGCCTTCTTCGTGGTGCGCGCGCTCAACGCCCTCTCCGAAGTGGGCACGATGGAAGACTACCTGCGCTGGCTGCACGACGTGGTGCGCGACACCGACGGCCACGTGCAGCCGCTGTACGGCATCGCCCTGGAGCGCGAGCTCACCGAGCACGTGGTCACCACGCTGCCGGGTTATGCCGGCATGGGGCCGGTGCGCACCGGCAACCAGGCGTTCGAGCACTTCCAGCACGACGTCTACGGCAACATCGTGCTCGGCGCATCGCAGGCCTTCCACGATCACCGCCTGTTCCGGCGCGCCGACCGGCGCGACTTCGAGCTGCTCGAGCACGTCGGCGACCAGGCCTGGCAGCTGCACGCACAACCCGACGCCGGCATGTGGGAGTTGCGCACACGCGCGCGCATCCACACCTCGTCGTCGCTGATGTGCTGGGCCGCCTGCGACCGCCTGGCCAAGGCGGCGGTTGCGCTGGCGCTGCCCGAGCGCGCGCACCACTGGCGCGAACGCGCCGACCAGGTGCGCGAGCGCATCCTGCGCTCGGCCTGGAGCGACGAGCGGCAGGCGTTCGTCGAGAGCTTCGGCGGCAAGGACCTCGACGCCAGCGTGCTGCTGATGGCCGAGGTCGGCTTCCTGGAGGCCCACGATCCGCGCTTCATCAGCACCGTCGAGGCGCTCGACCGCACGCTCAGCGACGGCGCGTTCATGCGGCGCTACGAGGCCGCCGACGACTTCGGGCGGCCGCAGACGGCGTTCAACGTGTGCGCGTTCTGGCGGGTCGACGCGCTGGCCCGCATCGGCCGCCTCGAGCAGGCGCGCGACAGCTTCGAGGCCTTGCTGGCGCACCGCAATCCGATGGGCCTGCTGTCGGAGGACATCGACCCCAAGACCGGGCAGTTGTGGGGCAACTTCCCGCAGACCTATTCGATGGTGGGCATCATCAACTGCGCGATGCAGTTGTCCAGGCCCTGGGACGTGGTGGTCTGACGCGCTTTCTCAACGCACGAGCCATCGCCGCGATGCGGCAAGCGCGCGCACGGCGGCGATGCGCGGTGTCCCCACTTGCGACGCCAGCGTCGGCCACAAGTGCAGCAGCAGCTCGGCAGTGGCCAGCGTGTCGGCCGCCGCCTGGTGCCGGCGCGCGCAGGGGATGCGAAAGTGCGCCAGCCAGTCGTCGAGCGCCCGCGCGCGCACCTGCGGATGCAGCACCGCGGCCAGCGGCTCCAGGTCGAGCCACGGATTGGCCAGGCGAGGCAAGCCGGCCGCGCCGATGCCGCGCTCGATCAGCGTGCGGTCGAAGGCGGCGTGAAAGGCCACCAGCGGTGAGCGCGCGACGAAGCGCGTGAACGCCTGCAGCGCGGCCGTTGCCGCGACGCCGGCACTCTGTGCGCCGACGCCGATGCCATGCAGCAGGATGTTCGCCTTGTCGGGCGCCGTGTCGGCAGGCTGCGCCAACACCACCTCGAAGCTGTCGGCCAGCGCGATGCGCGGACGCTGCCGGTCGTCGACGGCCACCGCGAGCGCGGCGATCGCCAGCAGGCGGTCGCGCGACGCATCGAGCCCGCTGGCCTCGACGTCGAGCACGATCCAGCGCGTGTCGTCGACCGCCGGGCTGTCGTGCCGGGCCCGCAGCCAACGCCACCAGCTCACGAGCGAAGCCGCCGACGGTTGCTGGGCTGCTGATGGCGGGCCATCTTCAGCGCCGGTAGTCGAGCTCGATGCGTTGTTGCAGCGAGCGCGCGATGCGCAGGCACTCCTTCAGCACGCGGCGGTCGATCGGGTTGAGCGTCGCGACGTCGATCTCGTTGGGTGCGGTCGCGGGGTCGCGCGTGTCGTCGAGTTGCACGCGCAGGCGCAGCATCTGCAGGAACTCGAAGGCCGCCACCGCCGACTCGCCTTCGGCCGGCGGCAGCCGCAGCGTTTGCGCCGCCGCCAGCAGCCGCTCGCGCGTGCTCGACGCATCCAGGCCGTGCGCCAGCGCGTGCAGCCGCGCCGCGTCGACGAACAGTGCGGTGCCGCGCAGCTTGAGGTCGAGCACCTCGCGGCCGTCGACGTGGCGCGTTTCGATGGCGCCCAGCCAGTTCAGCGGCGCTTCGTGGCGCAGCGCGTTGTCGGCCAGCTGCTTGATGAAGCGCGGCACGCGCGGCGGCTCGCGCAGCAGCAACTCGCGCAACGGCAACGCGAGTTCCAGCCTGCCGGCCAGCGGCCGCAGGTCGAAGAAGATGCTGGCGTTCAGCAGATCCTGCGGCGCGCCGTGCTCGATCCAGTGCGCGAAGCGGGCCAGCCACTCGTCCACCGACAGGCAGCACGCCGGGTTGCTGGCCATCACGTTGCCCTTGCACAGCAGATAGCCGCAGGCGTCGAGCGCGTCGTTGACGGTGCGCGCGAAACGTAGCCATGCCGGGCGCTCGGCCTGCGGGTTGTTGCTCGCGAACACCAGGCCGTTGTCCTGGTCGGTGGCCACCGTCTGTTCGCTGCGGCCCTCGGAGCCGAACGCCAGCCAGCAGGCCGCCTGCAGGTCCACACCCTGCTCGCGCGCCAGCATCTGCACCAGTGCGACGGTCAGCACGTCGTTGAGGTGGCTGATCAGCTCGGTCAACTGGCGAGCCTGCACGCCCTGGCCGAGCAGGTTGCGCGCGAACTGCCGGATCTCTGCCGCCGCCTGCCGCAGCGACGCCAGATCGGTCGCGGCGCCGATGCGGGTGGACAACTGCTTCAGCGACAGCCGCTGCAACGCGAAGAGATCACGCTCCGACACGATGTTGACCAGCCGCGCGCCGTGGCACACCGGCACGTGACGCACGGCGTGGCGCGACATCAGCATCGCCGCGTCGTGCAGAGTGGCCGCATCGTCGAGCCAATGCACCGGCGTGCTCATCACCGCGCCGACCGGCGTGGACAACGCCAATTGCGGCAGCGTGACGCGGCCGAGGATGTCGTGCCGCGTCAGGATGCCCTGCGGCGCCTGCTGCGCGTCCACCACCACCACCGAGCCAACGCGCCGCTCGTGCATCTGCGCCAGCGCCTGCGCCAGTGGCGCATCGGCGGTGCAGGCTAGCGGCTGGCGGCGCGGCAGCGTGGCCAGCCGCGCTTCGAGCGATTGCTGCTGCAGCGCTTCGGAGGCATAACTCTCGCGCATCGCCTGGCGCGCCAGCTCGAAGAAGTGCAGCGCGCGGCGCTCCAGGTAGTCGGCGAACGGCGGGCTGGCCAGCGCCAGCGGCTTCACCGCGTCGGCCGGCAGCAGCAGGCAGAAACAATCGTCGCTGGCGGTGTAGGTGGCGCTCACCGGCTTGGCACCCATCAGCGCCCCCACCGGGAACAGATCGCCCGCTTCGTACTGCACGCCGCCGGCGAGCTCGGCCATGCCGCGTCGCGCGGTGATGTGGCCCTGGCGCAGCAGGTGCAAGCCGGCGACCGGCCCCATCGCCGGCTCGAGCACCACTTCGCCGGGTGCGTAGTACACCTCGCTGGCCGCCGCGGCGAACTGCCGCACGTGCGCCACCTGCATCTGCGCGAACGGCGCATGGCGCATCAACTCGCCACACAGGTTGTGGAGCAGGTTCGGCGACGGCGTCGTGGGGGCGTTCAATGGGCATCCTTCGCGCTGCGCGCTCCGGAATTCGCGTTCGGAGCGGCCGGGCGGCTCATGACGCACCGAGCCGGCGCCCGGCCAGGCTCAGAAGCTGGCGAACTTGGCCTTGAACTCGTTGGCGGCCTCGGCGCCGCGTGCGTTGCCGATGATCGAATGGGCCATCTGAAGCAGCGGCCCGAGTTGCTCGCGGCTGGTCGCCTTTTCCATCTTCATCGCCAGCGCCTCGCCGGTGGGGCCGGTGAGGTCGTTGAAGGCGCGCACCGCCTCCGCGCGAAAGGCCAGGAAGGCCTTCTCGGGGCTCACAGTCGCTGCCTCGGCGGCGCCCTTCTTGGCGGGTACGGTCTCGGCCAGCGGCCTCTTGGGGGGCGCCTCGACCACCGACGCGACCTCGATGTAGGCCAGGGTCAGCAGTTCTTCCAGCGTTTCGGCGGCGTTCTGCCCGATCAGGGTGCCGAGTTCGGCCTCGTTGCGCGTGCCGTCGACCAGGATCAGCGCCGTGCGCAGGCGCGGCACCAGCCGGTTCACCCGGGTGGCGATCTCGGTCGTGCCCTTGTCGGTCTTGCGGTAAATCGTGGTCACGGCGGGAACTCCAACGATCCAGCGTGCGGTCCGGCGCTGAGGCGGATCCGCGAACACCCCCCGAAAGCTGCGATAGCTTACAACTGTCTCTCATGTGGCCGTGTTGCCACTGTTCACGTTGTCCCACCGGCCGGCAGCGCGCGCAGCGGGGAAAGTGCGCGATTTGCACGGTCGAAAAAAAAGCCGCCCCTGCTGCCAGGGGCGGTTGACGATCGAAGCGGCCTCGGGATCAGGCCTTGCCGAGCTTCAGGTTCGGATAACGAACATGCTCCACCAGCTCCTGCGTCTCACGCTTGGGCGCCGGCGTCACCAGGCTCACGAGGATGATCACCGCAAAGCCGACCGGCACCCCGAACAGGCCGGCCGAGATCGGCTGGATGCCCCACCACAACTCGATCGGGCTGGTCACGCCGAACATGCCGCGCATCCACGGCTGCGTGGTGGCCATGTAGTAGAACGTGGTGCCCAGGCCCGCGATCATGCCCAGCGTGGCACCCCACTTGCTGGCGCGCTTCCAGAAGATGCCGAGCACCAGCGCCGGGAAGAACGCCGCCGCCGCGAACGAGAACGCCGCCGACACCAGGAACAAGATGTCCGCCGGCTTCTGCGAGGCCACGTAGGCAGCCGCCAGCGCCACCACCACCAGCAGCGCCTTCGACAGCGAGACGCGGCGCGCGGTGGACGCGTTGGGGTCGATCATCTTGTAGTACAGGTCGTGGCTCAACGCGTTGGCGATCGTCAGCAGCAGACCGTCGGCGGTAGACAGCGCCGCTGCCAGGCCACCCGCGGCCACCATGCCCGAGATCACGTACGGCAGGCCACCGATGGCCGGCGTGGCCAGCACGATGATGTCGCCGCCGATCCTGATCTCACCGAGCTGCAGGATGCCGTCCTTGTTGATGTCGATCACCGACAGCAGGCTCGCGTCGACGCGGTTCCAGGCGTTCATCCATTCCGGCAACGCGGTGAACGACACGCCCACGACGTTGTGGAACATCTCGTACTTCACCAGTACCGCCAGGGCGGGCGCCGTGAAATACAACAGGAAGATGAAGAACAGGCTCCAGGTCACCGACTGGCGCGCCTCCTTCACCGATGGTGTGGTGTAGTAGCGCATCAGGATGTGCGGCAGCGCGGCCGTGCCCACCATCAGGCAGAAGATCAACGCCAGGAAGTTGCGCCGCGAGGTGTCGAACGCGGCCTTGGCCTTGTCGTCGCCATTGGGGTTGCCGGCGAAGATTTGCGCGTGCGGCGGCATGCCACCCAGCGGCACGGCGCGCGCCGCGTTGGCTGCCCTGGCGGCGGTCCACGCCTTCTTCGCGTCGTCGACGTTCTTCGGCAAGCCGGCCAGCGCCTTCTCGGCGGCCTGAATCTCGGTGACCGGCCCATTGGCGGCTTTCAGATCAGCCAGCTTCTTCTCGGCCGCGGCCTTGTCGGCCTCGAGCGCGGCGCCCGGATCCTTGAGCTTGGCGTCGAAGCTGTCGGCCTGCGCCTTGAATGCGGCGATGACCTCCTTCTCCTTCGGGTCATCGATCAGCTTCTTCTCGGTGGCCGAGATCGACTGCAGCTGCATGCCGTAAACGGCCTGCGGGATCGGCACGCCGGTTTGCTTGACGGCCAGCCAGATCACCGGCGTCAGGTAGGCAATGATGAGAATGATGTATTGCGCCACCTGCGTCCACGTGACCGCTCGCATGCCGCCCAGGAACGAACACACCAGGATTCCGCCCAGGCCGACGAAGATCCCGATCTCGAACGCCAGGCCCGACAAGCGGGTGGTGATCAGGCCCACGCCGTAGATCTGAGCCACCACATACGTGAACGAGCACAGGATCGCCGCCAGGACGCCGATGAAGCGCGGCAGATTGCCCTCGTAGCGCGCACCCAGGAAGTCGGGAATCGTGAACTGCCCGAACTTGCGCAGGTACGGCGCCAGCAGGAAGGCCACCAGGCAGTAACCGCCGGTCCAGCCCATGATGAAGGCCAGGCCGTTGTAGCCGGTGAGGTACAGCGTGCCGGCCATGCCGATGAACGACGCCGCGCTCATCCAATCGGCGCCGGTGGCCATGCCGTTGTAGATCGCCGGCACACGCCGCCCGGCCACGTAGTACTCGGCGGCGTCGGTGGTGCGGCTCATGATGCCGATGCCGGCATACAGGCCCACCGTAGCCAACAGGAAGATGAAACCGATCCAGTTTCTCGGCAGGCCCATCTGCTCGAGCACCGCCAGAATCACGACGAAGGCGATGAAGCCGCCGGTGTACCAGCCATAGACCTTGTTCAGCTGCGACTTGAACGCCCGGTTGGCGGCGGCGCCTACTGCTTCGGTGTGTCCGAAACCCATGCCTGTAGCCATGTCATTCCTCCTCGGCGACGCCGTGTTCCTGGTCGAGCTTGTTCATGTAGCTCGCGTAGTACCAGATGATCAGCACATAGACGATCAGCGCGCCCTGGGCTCCCACCCAGAAGCTGAACGGCCAGCCGAAGAAGGTGAAGTTCAGGTCACGGGCCCAATACCCGATCACGAACGTCACGAAGAACCAGATGGCCAGAAGAATCGCGGTGATCCGCAGGTTCTTCGACCAGTACTGGCGATGGTTCTCTGAAACTTGCATCGCTGTCCTCCTATAGACCCAATACACCGTGCGTCATGAAGACCGCACAACCCTTTCGCTGCCGCCCTGTCCCCTGCGGCCATTTCAAACCGTTGCGAGTGGCAGGCTCCCGCCACTCGCGCGCATCACGACACCAGGCCCGTTTCGCGCTCCAGCTGCGCCGCCACCTTGGGCTCGAACTTCTTGAGGTGGCGAATGATCTTGCGTGCCTCATCGGGCTGCTGGCGGTCGATCTGCACGCGCGCCAGCTGATACCACCCGTAGGGACTCATCGGCTGCAGCTCGGTGTTGCGCTTCAGCGCCGCCAACGCGTCGTCGAAGCGCTGTTGGCGGATCAGCACCAGGCCCAGGCCGTACCACGCGCGGTCGAGCTTGCCATCCATCTCGAGCGCGCGGCGAAACGCAGCCTCAGATTCAGCGAGATGATCGTTGGCCTCGAGCAGGAACGCCACGTTGAACCAGTCGCCGGCGCTGCGCTGCGGATGAGCGGCCACCAGGGCGCGCGCGTCGGCCAAGGCCTCCTGCATGCGCCCGGCTTGCGCGAGCACGTGGGCGCGACTGGCCAGCGCATAGGCGTCGTCGGGCCACCGCAGCAACATCGCGTCGAAGCAATCCAAAGCCGCTTGTTGCCGCGATACCAACAGCGCGGCGAGGGCCGCCAGCTTCAACCGCCAGTAGGCCAGCCAGTCGGCGCCGCCGCTCATTTGCACAACTCCACGCCGATCTGCACGCAGTGGTCGATCTTGGCCATCGTGACCACCAACCAGCCGAAGGCCAGCAACAGAAACGCCACCAGCGGCACGTGTCGGTCCAGCACCACGCGCGGGCTGAGCAGGCGCGCGACCCGCACGAACGGCGAGGTCATCGTCTGCAGCACGCGATAGAAGAAATTGGTGTCGCGTTTGGGTCCGGCGAGCAGACCGAGCACCCATTGGCCGACCAGCGCCATCAGGGCAATCTCGACGATCAGCTTCAGGGCATTGATCAGCAGCAGCACGCTCGACACGCCGCAGTCCGGGTGCCCCAGAGTGTTTTCAAGGGCTTACAGGTCTCTGACTGGCACGCCGTTCGCCGCGCTATCCCTCTCCGGACAAACCCGACAATCCCCCACAAACGCGGCTGACCCACCACACTTCGTACGGCCGCGAGGCCCATGCGAAAATCCACGTTGCGCTGCACAAGAAGCCCGAGACCTCATGGACATCGAACGCGTCAATGCCATCGGCACCCTGCTGGCCGACCTCACAGCGCGCACGGCCGCGCTACGGGGGTATCTTTGACTACGACCGCAAGTCGCTGCGGCTGAACGAAGTCAACGCGGCGCTGGAGAACCCCAAGGTCTGGGACGAGCCCAAGCGCGCGCAGGATCTCGGGCGTGAGAAAAAGACGCTGGAGACCGTGGTCGGCACCATCGACCACCTGCAGTCGCACCTGTCGGACAACGCCGAGCTGTACGACATGGTCAAGGCCGATCAGGACGTGGCGAGCCTGCAGTCGATCGAGGCCGATGCGGCCAAGCTGCGCGAGACGGTGGAGGGGCTCGAGTTCCGCCGCATGTTCAGCAATCCGGCCGACCCCGCGAACTGCTTTCTCGACATCCAGGCCGGCGCCGGCGGCACCGAGGCCTGCGACTGGGCAGCGATGCTGCTGCGCCAGTACCTCAAGTACTGCGAGCGCAAGGGCTTCAAGGCTGAGGTGCTCGAAGAGACCGAAGGCGACGTCGCCGGCATCCGCAGCGCGACACTCAAGATCGAAGGCGACTACGCGTTCGGCCAGCTGCGCACCGAGACCGGCGTGCACCGGCTGGTGCGCAAGAGCCCGTTCGACAGCTCGGGCGGCCGCCACACCAGCTTCGCCAGCGTGTTCGTCTACCCCGAGGTCGACGACTCGATCGAGATCGAGATCAACCCGGCAGACGTGCGCATCGACACCTTCCGTGCGTCGGGCGCCGGCGGCCAGCACATCAACAAGACCGACTCGGCGGTGCGCATGACGCACATCCCCACCGGCATCGTGGTGCAATGCCAGAACGACCGCAGCCAGCACCGCAACCGCGACGAGGCGTGGGCGATGCTGAAGAGCCGCCTGTACGAGCACGAGATGCGCAAGCAGCGCGAAGCGCAGCAAAAACTCGAAGACAGCAAGACCGACGTCGGCTGGGGCCATCAGATCCGCAGCTACGTGCTCGACCAGAGCCGCATCAAGGATCTGCGCACCAACGTCGAGATCAGCAACACGCAGAAGGTGCTCGACGGCGACCTCGATGCCTTCATCGAGGCCAGCCTGAAGCAGGGCCTGTAATTCGGAAGGTGAATCCATGCGCGAAGGCCAGACCCAACCCGTGCGCCGCGAAGACTACGCGCCGCCGGCCTACTGGATCCGCCAGGTCGAGCTGACGTTCGACCTCGACGCGGCCAAGACGATCGTCGGCAGCAAGATGACGATCGAACGTAATGCAGCGTTGCCGGTGCAACCGCTGCGCCTGCACGGCGCCGGCCTGAACCTGCTGCGTGTGCTGGCCGACGGCGAGAGCGTGGCGTTCCGCCACGACGACGGCGAGCTGGTGGTCGAGCTGCCCGCCGAGCGCGAGCACGTGGTGCTCGAGATCCGCAACACCTGCGCGCCCGAGGCCAACACCGAGCTGTCGGGGCTGTACACCTCGGGCGGCGGCTTCTTCACGCAGTGCGAGGCGCAGGGCTTTCGCCGCATCACCTACTTCCTCGACCGGCCCGACGTGATGGCGGTCTACACGGTGACGCTGCGCGCCGACAAGGCCCGCTGCCCCAAGCTGCTCAGCAACGGCAACCTGGTGGCCGAAGGCGCGCTCGACGGCGGGCGCCACTTCGCGACCTGGCACGACCCGCATCCGAAGCCGTCGTACCTGTTCGCGCTGGTGGCCGCCGACCTGGCCTGCCGCGAGCAGCGGGTGCGCTCGCGCGCCGGCAAGGACCATCTGCTGCAGGTGTACGTGCGCCGCGGCGACATGGACAAGACCGAGCACGCGATGAATTCGCTGATGGCGTCGATCGCCTGGGACGAGGTGCGCTTCGGCCTCGCGCTCGACCTCGAGCGCTTCATGGTGGTGGCGGTCGACGACTTCAACATGGGCGCGATGGAGAACAAGGGCCTCAACCTGTTCAACACCAAGTACGTGCTGGCCAGCGCCGCCACCGCCACCGACGACGACTTCTTCGCCGTCGAGAGCGTGATCGGCCACGAGTACTTCCACAACTGGACCGGCAACCGCATCACCTGCCGCGACTGGTTCCAGCTGTCGCTCAAGGAGGGGCTCACGGTCTTTCGCGACCAGGAGTTCAGCATGGACATGATGGCCTCGCCGTCGGCGCGCGCCATCAAGCGCATCCACGACGTGCAGTTCCTGCGCGAGGTGCAGTTCGCCGAGGACGCCGGCCCGATGGCGCACCCGGTGCGGCCCGAGAGCTACACCGCGATCGACAACTTCTACACCAGCACCGTCTACGAAAAAGGCGCCGAAGTCGTGCGCATGATGCACACGCTGGTCGGCCGCGAGGGTTTCCGCCGCGGCATGGACCTGTACTTCCAGCGCCACGACGGCCAGGCCGTCACCTGCGACGACTTCGCGCAGGCCATCGCCGACGCCAACCCCGGCAGCTGGCTGGCCGAGCACCTGGATGCGTTCAAGCGCTGGTACGCGCAGGCCGGCACGCCCGCGCTGCTGGCGCACGGCCACCACGACCCGGCGTCGCGCACCTACACGCTGCGCCTGGGCCAGCGTTGCGCGCCGACACCCGGCCAGAGCGAGAAGCTGCCGTTCGTGATTCCGGTGTCGCTGTCGCTGCTCACGCGCGACGGCCAGTCGCTGCCGCTGCGGCTGCAGGGCGAGCCGATCGCCGGCGGCCCCTCGCGCGTGCTGGTGCTGTCGGAGGTGAGCCACACCTTCACCTTCGTCGACATCGCCGTCGAGCCGGTGCCTTCGCTGCTGCGCGGCTTCTCGGCACCGGTGCAGCTCGACGACGCGTTGAGCAACGCCGATCTGCGTGTGCTGCTGATGCACGACAGCGACGCCTTCAACCGCTGGGAGGCCGGCCAGCGCCTGCTGATGCAGACCATGATCACGGCGCTGCACGCCGGCGCGCCGCTGCAGCTCGAACCCGACACCGTGGCGGCGCTGCGCAGCGTGCTGCGCGACCCGGGCGTCGATCCGGCTCTCAAGGAGCTGCTGCTGACGCCGCCCAGCGAGGCCACCGTCGCCGAGCGCGTGACGCCGGCCGATCCGGCACGCATCCACGCGCTGCACGGGCAGGCACTGGACCAGCTCGCCACGCTGATGCTGGCCGATTGGTCATGGGCCTACGAGTCGCATGCGGTGCGCGAGGGCTACCGGCCCGAGCCGGGCCAGGCCGGCCGCCGTGCATTGGCCAACCTGGCGCTGGCGATGCTGGTGCGCCACGCGGTGCGCCACGGCGATCCGGTGTGGCCGGGCCGTGCGCTGCAGCGTTTCAAGGACGCCAGCAACATGACCGACCGGCTCGGCGCATTGAACGCGCTGGTCGAGGCGCACAGCGAGCTGGCCGCCGGCGCGCTGCAGCGCCTGTACGACCAGTTCGCCCACGAGCCGCTGGTGGTGGACAAGTGGTTCGCGCTGCAGGCCGGCGCCAGCGAGCACGAAGGCCGCGTGTTCGCGCGCGTGCGCGAGCTGATGCAGCATCGCGCCTTCACGCTCAAGAATCCCAATCGGGCGCGCAGCCTGATCACCAGCTTCTGTCTGCGCAACCCCGGCGCCTTCCACCGCGCCGACGCCGCCGGCTATGTGTTCTGGGCCGAGCGGGTGATCGAACTGGACGCGCTCAACCCGACGCTCGCCGCGCGCGTGGCGCGTGCGCTCGATCGCTGGATGCACCTGGCCGAGCCGTACCGCAGCGCGGCGCGCGAAGCGATCGCGCGGGTGGCGCAACGCACCGACCTGAGCGCCGACCTGCGCGAGATCGTCACCAAGGCCTTGCAGGCGGCGCCGGCCGCGGCGCCGCAAGCCGAGCACGCCGCGGCGGAAGTCCAGCCATGAGCACCCGCCGGCGGGCAGCAGTCGACGAGGCGCTGGCCCTCAGGTCTTGGCCTTAAGCACCTTGGCCACCGCCGCTGCCCGCAGCCGGTGAGCCGCGGGAAGCCCCGAGCCGAGCAGCGGACGCAGGTACGAGGCAAACGCATCGGTCACGTCACTGCCGTTGTCGGCGATGAAAGCGTCTTCCATCACCCGGGTCTTGCCGGCCACGTCGGCCAGCGGCACCAGCTGGTAGTCGGCTGCGTAGTCGCCGCAACGCTGAATGGCCACCGAGCCATTACGCTCCCCCCACATCGCGAACTGCACTGCCTTCTCGCCGACCTCACGCGCCTCACGCGCGTCGACGTCGCTGACGCAACCGAGAAAACTGCGCTGCAGGTAGCCGAAGGTGTCACCGCGCACGCGCTTCAGGCCGAGCTGGGCCTTGATCTGCTCGCACAGCACGTCGGCCAGCGCACCGGTGCCCGACAGCTGCACGTTGCCATGCGCGTCGCGCTCCACCTGCTTGGCGAGCTGCGTAATGATCGGCTGGCCCGACGCATCGTGGATGCCTTCGGAAACCGCCACCACGCAGCGGCCGTGACGCTGCTGGGTGGCGTTCACGTCGGCCAGGAAGCGCTCGATCGTGAATGTGCGTTCAGGCAGGTAGATCAGGTGCGGGCCATCGTCGGCGAATTTCCGGGCCCCGGCCGCAGCCGCAGTCAGAAAGCCGGCATGCCGGCCCATCACCACCGCCACATAGACGCCGGGCAGCGCCGCGTTGTCGAGGTTCGCGCCGGCAAAGGCCTGCGCCACGAAGCGTGCCGCCGACGGGAAGCCCGGCGTATGGTCGTTGCACACCAGATCGTTGTCGATCGTCTTCGGAATGTGCACGCAGCGCAGGGGATGGCCGGCCTTGGCCGCTTCCTCGCTGACGATGCGCACGGTATCCGACGAATCGTTGCCGCCGATATAGAAGAAGTGCCCGATGCCGTGCGCACGCAGCACTTCGAGAATCTGCTGGCAGTACTTCAGGTCGGGCTTGTCGCGCGTGGAGCCGAGTGTCGAGCCCGGTGTGGCCGCCACCTGCTCGAGGTTGTGATGGGTCTCCTGCGTCAGGTCGACGAAGTCCTCGTTGACGATGCCACGCACGCCGTGGCGCGCACCATACACACGGTCGACCCGACTGAAGCGCCGCGCCTCAAGAACCACACCGACCAGCGACTGATTGATCACGGCCGTCGGGCCACCACCCTGGGCAACGAGAATCTTGTCTGCGGGCATCGCAGCGCTCCTGAGAATCTGACAACGAAGGATGGATTGTGCACACCGCCGCGTCAGCGAGTCGGCGCATCACTGACCATGCCGCTTCCGCGCAGGTGCTGCAGCAGCAGTGCCACGGGTCGGGTCGCGGGCGCGACATCGCCGAGCCCTGGCGGGCGGCGACAATCGTGCGCATGGGCACGCTCTACCTCGTCCGCCACGGCCAGGCCTCGTTCGGCAGCGACGACTACGACCGCCTGAGCGAGCTCGGCGCGCGCCAGTGCGAGCGGCTGGGCGACTACTTCCGCGCGCGCGACGTGCGCTTCGACGGCGTGATCACCGGCACGCTGAAGCGCCACGCGCAATCGTTCGAGGCGCTGCAACGGGGCCTGCGCACGCAGCACGAGCCGCTCGCGATGCCGGGCCTGAACGAGTACGACAGCGAGGCCGTCGTGCGGGCGATTCACCCGCAGCCGCTCGAGCGTGCGCGCAGCCCCGAGCAGGTGCGGCAGCACTTTCGCATCCTGCGCGAAGGCCTGATCGCCTGGATGGAGGGCCGCACGTCACCCGAGGGCATGCCGGCCTTCGAGCGCTTTGCAAGTGCCATCGTCGAGGCGCTCGACCACGTGCGCACGCGCCACAGCGGCGACGTGCTGATGGTCTCCAGCGGCGGGCCGATTTCGGTGGCCGTGGCTCACGTGCTCGGTGCCCCGCCGCAGACGGCGGTGGAGCTCAACCTGCGCATGCGCAACAGCGCGGTCACCGAGTTCGGATTCACGCCCAAGCGCCACTCGCTGATCACCTTCAACACGCTGCCGCACCTCGAAGGCGCCGACTACACCGGCTGGGTCACGCACACCTGAGCGAACCACGGGCACGCGCTCGCGTGCCCGTCGGCCGCCGCAGCGGACGGACTAGACCAGCTTCACGTGCTTCAGCGGCAGGCTGCGCACCGGCTTGCCGGTGGCGGCATGGATCGCATTGAGCACGCAGGGCGCCACCACGCAGATCGTCGGCTCGCCGACGCCGCCCCAGAAGTCGTGCGACGGCACGACCACCGTCTCGACCTTCGGGAACTCGGCCAGCTTGAGGATCGGGTAGTTGTGGAAGTTCAGCTCGTTGACGCGGCCCTTGTCGATCGTGATCTCGCCGTGCAGCGCGGCCGACAGGCCATAAGCGACCGAACCCTCCACCTGCGCGGCGACCTGGTCGGGGTTGACCACGTGGCCGCAATCGAGCGCCAGCACCATGCGGTGCACGCGCAATTCGCCCTTCGCACTCACCGACACCTCGGCCACCGCAGCGGAGTAGCTGCCGTAACCCATGAACTGCGCGATGCCGCGAAACACCCCGGCCGGCAGCGGCGTGCCCCAGCCGGCGCGCTCGGCCGCGGCATCGAGCACCGCCAGGTGCTTGGGGTGCTTATGCATCAGCGCGCGCCGAAACGCCAGCGGGTCGGCTCCCGCCGCGCGCGCCACCTCGTCGATGAAGCACTCCATGTAGACGCCGTTCTGATTGGTGTTGACGCCCCGCCACGGCCCCACCGGCACGTGGGTGTTGCGCATCGCGTACTCGACCAGCAGGTTGGGCACCGTGTAGCCGAGCTGCGCATCGCCCGCCTCGGCCCACCAGCCTTGGGTCTGCCGGCGGTCCTTGCCCTCGAGCACCGTCTGCGGCGCCACGTAGGCATTGATCGACTGGCCCGACAGCCGCACGTGCAGGCCCACCAGTGCGCCGTTGGCATCGAGCCCGGCGCTCAGCTTGCACACCGAGATCGGCCGGTAGAAGTCGTGCGCCTGATCCTCTTCGCGGCTCCACAGCATCTTGACCGGCACGCCCGGAAACTGCTTGGCGATCAACACCGCCTGGCGCACGTAGTCCTGGTTGCCGCCACGGCGGCCGAAGCCGCCGCCGAGGTCGAGCCGGTGCACGCTGCATTGCGACAGGGGCAGGCCCGACTGCTCCGACAACGCGGCATGCGAGGCCTCGGCGTTCTGCGTCGGCACCCAGATCTCGGCGGAGTCGGCGTTGATGCGCGCCGTGCAGTTCATCGGCTCCATCGTCGCGTGCGCGAGGAACGGCGTCGCGTAGGTCGCTTCCACCTTCCTGGCGGCGCCGGCGATGGCCTTCAGTGCATCGCCTTCGTTGCGCTGCGCGAACGCGTTGCTCGCGGTGAGCCCATCGTTGAGGTGCTGCGCGATCGACGCACTGTTCTGCGGCGCGCCGGCGCCTTCGTCCCACTGAATCGGCAATGCGTCGAGCGCGCTCTTGGCGTGCCACCAGGTGTCGGCCACCACCGCCACCGTGCTGTCGTTGACGCGCACCGCGCCCTTCACGCCAGGCCGGCCGGCGATGGCGGCGTTGTCGAAGCTCACCAGCTTGCCGCCGAACACCGGGCACGACTTGATCGCCGCGTTGAGCATGCCGGGCACGCGCACGTCGATCGCGTAGCGCTTGCTGCCGTCGAGCTTGTCGCCAGTGTCCAGGCGCTTCATCGGCTTGCCGGCCACCTTCCAGGTCTTGGGGTCCTTCAGCACGATGGTCTTGCTGTCGGGCGGCGGCAGCTTGGCGGCCGCGGCGGCCACCTTGCCGTAGCTGATGCTGCGCCCGGAGGGCCCGTGCGTGATCACGCCACTGGCCACACGCAATTCCGCCACCGGCACCTGCCACTCGTTGGCCGCCGCCTGCAGCAGCATCAGGCGCGCCGCCGCGCCGCCGCGACGCACATAGTCGTGCGACGTGCGGATGCCGCGGCTGCCGCCGGTGCCCATCTCGCCCCACGCGCGCTTGGCGGCAAAGTTGGCCTGCGGCGAGATCTGCTCGGTGCTGACCTTGGACCAGTCGCACTCCAGCTCTTCGACCACCAGCTGCGCGAGCCCGGTGAGCGTGCCCTGCCCCATCTCCGAGCGCGCGATGCGGATCACGCAGCGCTCGTCGGGCCGCACCACGACCCACACGTTGAGCTCGCTGCCTTCAGCGGCCGCCTGGGCGCCGGCGTCGAACGGCGCTGCCCAGCCGAGCGCCAGGCCGCCAGCGACGGCGCCGGAGGTGACGATGAACTCGCGGCGCGACGGATCGTTCACTTGCAATGACGGTGTGTTCATCGCGCGCTCCTCAAGCCTTGGCCACCTTGATGGCCGCCGCGCGGTGCACCGCCGCGCGTACGCGCTGATAGGTGCCGCAGCGGCAGATGTTGGTCATCGCGGCGTCGATGTCGGCGTCGCTCGGCTTGTCGCTCCTGGCCAGCAAGGCCGCCGCCGCCATGATCTGCCCCGACTGGCAGTAGCCGCATTGCGGCACGTCGAGCTCGGCCCAGGCGCGCTGCACCGGATGCGAGCGCTCGCGCGACAGGCCCTCGATGGTGACGATGCGGTCGCTGGCAGCCACGCTGCCCACCGGCACCGCACACGAACGCCGCAGCTCGCCGTTGATGTGCACCGAGCAGGCGCCGCACTGCGCGATGCCGCAGCCGTACTTGGTGCCGGTGAGGTCGAGCTGCTCGCGCAACACCCACAGCAGCGGCGTATCGGCCTCGACCGCCACCTCGAGCGCCTGACCATTGACGTTGAGCTTTGCCACGCCAGTCTCCGCAATCCGCAAACGCGGGATCGCAGTCTGATCCATGACACGGGCGGTGGCAACCGTGCCCGCCGCCCAGTGGCGCGACGCGGGATCAGGCCTTGTGCGTGCGCAGCAGCTCGGCGAAGTCGGCGGCCGACACCGGCTTGCTGAAGTAGAAGCCCTGCATCTGGTCGCACGCGCGCTCGCGCAGGAACTCCTGCTGCTCGAGCGTTTCCACGCCCTCGGCCACCACCGTGAGGCTCAACGTCTTGCCCATCGCGATGATGGCCTCGGCGATCGCCTTGTCCTCGCTGTCGGCGGGCAGCTCGCGGATGAACGAACGGTCGACCTTCAGCGTGTCGATCGGGAAACGCTTCAACTGCGCCAGCGACGAGTAGCCGGTGCCGAAGTCGTCGATCGCCAGCTGCACGCCCATGTCCTTGAGCGCGCACAGCACCTCCAGCGCGCGCTCGACGTTGTGCATCACCGAGCTTTCGGTGACCTCGAGCTCCAGCAGGTCGGGCTTCAGGCCGGTGTCGGCGAGCACGTCGCGCACGGCGGCCAGCAGCTCGGGATCGTTGAGCTGGCGCGGCGACAGGTTGACCGACACGCGCACCGGCGGCAGGCCCGCGCGCTGCCACTGCATGCTTTGCACGCACGCGGTGCGCAACACCCACTTGCCGATGGCCAGGATGAGGCCGGTCTCCTCGGCCACCGGGATGAACTTGGCCGGCGACACCGCGCCCAGCTCCGGGCTGTTCCAGCGCAGCAGCGCTTCGACACCCGAGATCGAGTTGCGCGCCAGGTCGAGCTTGGCCTGGTAGTGCAGCGACAGCTCGTCGCGCTCGATCGCGCGGCGCAGCTTGCTCTCCAGCGTCAGGCGCTCGAGCGACAGCGTCTCGAGCCGGCCGTCGTAGAACTGGAAGTTGTTCTTGCCCTCTTCCTTGGCGTGGTACATCGCGAGGTCGGCATGCGTCATCAGCGACGCCTCTTCGAGCGCATCGTCGGGGAACACCGAGATGCCGATGCTCGCGGTGACGCGGCACTCCTGGCCGTTGAGCTCGATCGGCTTGATCACCGCCGACAGCAGCTTGCGCGCGATGACGCCGGCCTGCTCGCTGTTGTGGAGGTCCTGCAGCAGCATCACGAACTCGTCGCCGCCCAGCCGCGCGACGATGTCGCTGGCGCGCAGGCTGTCCTTCAGACGGCGGGCGACCTCGCGCAGCAGCGCGTCGCCGGCCTCGTGGCCCAGGCTGTCGTTGATGAACTTGAAGCGGTCGAGGTCGATGAACAGCACCGCGAACTTGCGCTGGTTGCGGCGCGACAGCGCCAGCACATGGTTGAGCAGCTCGCCGAACATCACGCGGTTGGGCAGCCCGGTCAGGCTGTCGTGCGTGGCCAGGTACTGGATGCGCTCCTCGGCCTGCTTGCGCGGCGTGATGTCGCGCGACACGCCGCGGTAGCCCGCAAAGCGGCCGGCCTCGTCGAGCAGCGGCTCGCCGCTGGCGCAGATGTGGCGGCGCTGGCCCTGCTTGCTGGTGTAGGCGAACTCGAAGTCGCGGAACGCCTCGCGCCGCTCGAGCCGCCCGCGCATGTCGGCCCAGTCGATGTCGCTCTCGGCGCCGGGCAGGTCCCAGGCCAGGCGGCCGCGCAGGAGCTGCTCGGTGTCGCCCATGCCGCGGCCGCCGAACACGGTGTAGCGCAGGTCGGCGTCGATCTCCCAGTACCAGTCGGACGACAGTTCCACCAGGCTGCGAAAGCGCTGCTCGCTGCGCTGCACGGCGAGCTCGGCCGCCTTGCGCGCCGAGATGTCCTGGATGATCGAGATGTCGTTGCCGGCGCGGCCGGCGCTGTCACGCGGCACCGAGATCGTGATCTGCACCCAGACGGTGGTGCCGTCCTTGCGCAGATAACGCTTCTCGAGCTGGAACGAATCGATCTCGCCGGCGCGAAGCTGGGCGCGCACCTTGTCGGTGACGTTCTTGTCGTCGGGGTGCGACACCTGCTTGACCGTCATGCGCAGCAGCTCTTCGCGGCTGTAGCCCAGCAGGTCGCACATCCAGCGGTTGACGTGCACGTAGCGGCCGGCTTCGTTGACGTGCGCGATGCCGATGGCGGCCAGCTCGATGGTGTCGGCGTGGCGCCGTTCGCTCTCGCGCAGTTGCGCCTGCGCCTGTGCGCGCAGGTAGAACTGGCCGATCTGGCTGCCGATATAGCGCGTGCAATCGAGCAGCGCCGCATCGGGCTCCGCGGTCTCGTGGCTGAAGAACTCCACCGCGCCCAGCACACGGCCCGCGGCGGTGATGGGGAACGCGAAGGCGCTGTGCAGGTTGGCGCGCCCCGCCAAGGTCGAACGCAGGAAGCTCGGCTCCGCAGCCACGTCGCGCAGCCACACCGGCTCGCCCGACTGCATGGCGCGGCGCACCAGGCCACCGCCCTCGCTGCTGGAGGGCCGGATCGCCCGCGTGGCCTTGAGAAAGGCGTCGATCGCCGCGCCGCCGCGGCCCCAACTGCCCACGCAGCCCAGCGTGCCGGTCGACGAGTCCTCGGTCCAGCAGGCGCCGCAGGCCCAGCCCAGCTCCTCGCAGACGGCCTGCACGATGAGCGGTGCCGCCTGTTGAAGGCCCGACGAACGTGACAAAGCGCCGGTCACGCCATGCTCGATGACCAGCCGCTGCGCAGTGCGCGAACGGTCGCGTTGTCCCGCGGTCATGCCGAGCGCAGGGTCGTAGGTTCCGAGCTCGGCCAGGACCGACTCGCTGGGTGTGATCTCTCGCATGCCCGCTCACCAGGGTGGATGCTCGGATATCGGCAGCGAGGGCCCCGGCTTGAGGGGCGAGCAGCGCGCGCCACTCGCCGAATGCGGCGAATCCGACCGCGGGCCGCAGGTGACCGCTGGCTATAATTCGCGCCCTTGCGCCGTGCCGGTGTAGCTCAGTTGGTAGAGCAGCGCATTCGTAATGCGAAGGTCGACAGTTCGAGTCCGTCCATCGGCACCAGGAGTTCAAGGCTGTTCGCAGTAGCGATCACTAACCAAGCCGCTCGCGGAAGTGCACAGGAAGTGCCGCTGCCAGCTAGCGCAGCACCCCGTGTGTACTAGCCCCTAGGCGCCCCGCACTGCACTTCCAGCTACGCGCACAGCAGCGCGTGCCGACGGACGCAGCATGCATGCGATCCTGTGTGTGGAAACGGCCCCCGGAGCGGAGGGCCGTCGTCGAGGCTTCGGTAACGGCAGGCTCGCACCGCGTCCATCACCTCCGGCGTAACGGGATGATCCAACTCAAGCGAGGCTTCGCGAAGCCCCACACAGCGAGCTGCCACAGCAGGTAGAGCACGCTGACTGCGCCCACGAGCAGCACGCCCAGCATGCGTTGCAGCCATATGGGCACCTGCGCCTGCAGCAGTACCGGAATCTGTTTCGCGAAGCCGTTATCGCTTTTGACGCCGGCGTTCACGCGGTCCGCTGTGAGAGGCGGAAAGTACGCGCGACGGCTCGACGAGCAGCTACGGCGAGACCTCGACATTCTTCGCCTGCTTGATGCCCTACCAAGGCGGCTACAGTCTCAACATCTACACGACGTTCACCAAGGTGTCGGGAAGCGTCAGCGCCGCCACGATGGGTGCCACGCTCATGCGCCCGTTCGTCGGCGATTCGAGCCAATTCATTCCGCGCGCGATCGAGCAGATCGTCCAGGGCGTCCAGCAGGCTGGTGGCACGGTGACGCTGGTGGAGGCATACCCATCATGAGTAGCTCGCGGGCACGTCGCCTTCAGGGCTCCGGTAAAAACCTTCCCATGACCGTCCTCCCAGAGCCGAATGTCTTGCGCGATCGCGACGGGCGGGAAGTGGTCATCTTCACCACGCCCGCAGGTGTCACCGGCACCGTTGACACCTCGATTTCGCCTGAGGCGCTGGACGCCATGGCGCGTGGCCTGCGTCGGAGCTTGCGGCGGCGCGGTATCCACATACCCGCTGATCGCTGAAGTTACGACACATCTGGGTAGTCTTGAGAAGCCGAACTCGAACTTGTTCTTCGGACTCACCTGGCGCAGCCACTCGAAGTTTCGAACGGATGGAATTGAGGTCAGGACCTGTGCCGCCTACAGGAACGAGCTCTCCGACTCCGACCCTGAAGAGATGTTAGGCGTCGGCGATCCGGAACTACACCCCTTGGTTCTTGCCGATCTGCCGATCGAGTTCGCCGCGCTCGTTGGCGTACTCGGTTGCTCGTCGCTTGGTCCATGCGGCCGACGCGGAATCGTTCGTGCCGGGATGGTGCTCAGGCGAGAGCCACTCTAGCGGCGTCCACGGGGACGCGAGCTATGAAGGTGGCGCCGGTAAAAGGACAGACTGCAGATCTACCGGCGGGCTTGTGTCGGCGGTGTTGACCGGATGGGAACGCCAGCTGCGAAGGGACTCTTCCACAAAGCCATCGTTCAAAGCCCGACACGCTGCTGTCGGTCACGCGCAGCGTGCTGGCATTCGAGCAGCGGCTCGGCGGCGCGCCGCGCCAGGAGGCTGCGCGATGAGCATCGCCGCGCTCCTTTGACGTCCCTGTTCCGGACAGCGCCGATGTAAGGCGATGCCGCCCGCGCCGACTGACGCTTGGCCACCCTTTCGTGGTGGCTGACGCCAACCGCATTGACCCCAGCATTGGAGACGACCGAATGAAGACCCTGAAATCCCTGCTTGCGATCGCGATCGTGGGCGCTTCGCTCAGCGCATCTGCAGCCAGCGCGACCTACATGCCCGAGATAAAGAAGGTGGACACCGTCCTGAAGAGTGGCACCTACACGCCCAGCACGACCGACGAGGCGCGCCGCCTGCGTGGCGACATCGAACGCATGATGAAAGAAGACCGCGAGGCCGAGGCGATGAAGCTCCTTGAGCAGGTGAAGCAGTTGCTCAACATCAGGTAGCGCGGCGCGAGAAGCGATCGCAACCCGATCCACCGGCGCGCGGGCCATGTGTGGCGCGTGTGATTCGTCGCCGGCAATCGATCCACCTCATGCTCTCGTTGCGCTGCGCTCGAGCATCCGGTTGATCCCGGCCTCAGAGTTCGCGCAGAATCCGCTGGCGCTTCTCCTGGTATTCCGCCTCGGAGACCAGCCCGTCTTTGCGCAACTTCTCGAGCGCGCGCAGGCGCTCCGCGGTGCTGCGGTACAGCTCGTCGGCGTCCTTGGCTACCGGGGCGGGCGCCGCGGTGGGTGCGCTGGGCTTGGCAGCGCTGGCTGCGCCGGAGCCAACGGCCGCTGCGGTCGGTGCCACGGCCGGCGTCGCAGCGGCCGGTGTTGCGGCGGCAGCGGGCGCTGCCGCCACAGTGCTGGTGCTCAGTGCGATCCAGTCATCGCGCGCTTGGCTGCCGCCGCCCGGTGCCACGGCGAGCTTGGTGCCGCGCTCGACCGGCTGGGCACGTTGACCCGGCTCGAACGCGATCAAGAGGCCGCTGCCGCGGAATTGCGATTCGAAGTCGCGACGCACCAGGCCGGTGATCACCTGCAGTTGCCCGTCGCGGTGGAACACGCGTGCCGTGGTCACCGAGCGCGGAGCCAGCGGCCCGAACAAGCCGAATCGGTCGCTCACCGCAAAGCTGACGTCCTGCTCGGCGTTCGCTCGGCCCAATGCCGTGGCCAGCGGGGCAGTGATTTCGTCGAGCTGCTTGGCAGAGAACAGCGGTTCGGCCTTGGCGTTGACCAGTTGCAGGCGTTCGAGCATGGTGCGCAGCGTGGCTGGGGCGACTTCGAACGGGTGCTGGTTGAGTGCGGCTCCGTTTTCGCGCGTCTCGATGCGCACCCAGCTGAAGCTGCCTTCGTAGACGGTGGCCACCACACGACCGGCGGCCGAGTCCCGCAGGACCTGCACCGGTTGCCCGCGCGGCGCACCACCCAAGTCGGCTTGGGCGAATGCCGGGCTCAGGGCCAGCGACAGAACCGCGATCCATGCGCTGCGAGTCAGCCAGTTCATCGTCTCTCCAGAAGCGTCCGAGGTTGCGATCATGCCTGCAGTCACGGCCGCGGCCGATCGCTCGGGTAGGCAGGCAGTTGAAGCCTTTCGAGCGGGCCGCGACCGTAGGCGGCACTCAGCTCGGCCAGGCGCCGCCCAGGCTCGTCGCCGACTTGGTCCCAGCGGAAGCGCCAGGTCCAGCAATCGAGGCTGCCCGGCGTGTTCATGCGGTGCTCGTTGTCCTGGCCGAGCGCGTCCTGCAGCGGGCACAACGCCAGCTTGGCCACCGAGGCCCATGCCGCACGGATCATCGCCCAGTGCACGTCGTGCTCGTGCGTGTCGAGATAGATCTGCGCGAATCGACGCTCGCGATCGCTGGCGCTGCGCCACCAACCCCGCGCCGTGTCGTTGTCGTGCGTGCCCGTGTAGACGCAGCAGTTGGGGATGTAGTTGTGCGGCAGGAACGGATGGCGGGCATCACCGCTGAAGGCGAACTGCAGCACCTTCATGCCGGGCAGCTCGAAGGCGTCACGCAACGCTTCGACATCGTGCGTGATCACACCCAGGTCCTCGGCGATCACGGGCAGGTCGCCCAGCGCCGCGCGCAACGCGGTGAACACTTCGTGGCCGGGCGCGCTCACCCAGCGACCCTCGACCGCGGTCGGGCTGTCGGCCGGAATCTCCCAGTAGCCTGCGAACCCGCGGAAGTGATCCACGCGCAGGATGTCGGCGCGCGTCAGTTCGTGCCGCACCCGCGCGATCCACCAGGCGAACCCGTCGCTCTGCATCGCCGGCCAGTCGTACAGCGGGTTGCCCCAACGCTGGCCGGTCGCCGAGAAGTAGTCGGGCGGCACGCCGGCGATCACCCGCGGCCGCAGGTTCGCATCGAGCTGGAAGAGCCCGGCGTTGGCCCAGCAGTCGGCGCTGTGGGGGGCAACAAAGATGGGCAGGTCGCCGACGATGCGCACACCGCGGGTGTTGGCGTAGGCCTTCGCCTCTTGCCACTGCGTGAAGCAGCACCACTGCACGAACTGCCAGAAGTGCAGCGCGTTCGCATGCTGTGCGCGGACGGTGGCCAACGCATGGGCGTCGCGTCGGGCGAGCGCGGTGTCCCAATCAGGCCAGTGCCAAATATCGCGCGCGCGGTAGTGCTCGTCCAGCACCATGAACAGCGCGTAATCGTCGAGCCAGGCCGCATGCCGCGCACAGAACTCCGAGAAGGCACTGCGGTCGGCCGCACTGCCCCGACTCTCGAAGCCGGCGTGCGCACGGCGCAGCTTCGTCACCCGCCATGGCGAGACGCTCTCGAAGTCGACCCGGTCGTCACTGAAGCCCTTCAATTCGTGCTCGTCGATCGGATCGAGCCAGCCGTGTTCGATCAACGGTTCGAGCGCGACCAGCAGCGGCGATCCCGCGAATGCCGACGCGCTGGCGTAGGGCGAGTTGCCCGGGCCGACCGGGGTCAGCGGCAGCACCTGCCAGATGCTCTGCCCTGCGCTGACCAGCCAATCGATGAAGTGCTTCGTGGTCGGACCGAGATCGCCGATGCCGTGCGGGCCGGGCAGTGCGGTGGGGTGCAGCAGGACGCCAGCAAGTCGTCGGTCGAGTGTGGGCATGTCGGTGACGTTGAAGACGGCGGGTCGCTAAGGTGGATCGTATGGCGCGCTGGCTCGATGCGCGTCACTCACTGCGCAGCAATGCTACACAGACGTTGCTCGCAGTCGGAATGAGTGGATGCCTTCCAGTGGGTTTGTACCTACGGTGCGCGTCACAGCCTTGCTTGAGCAGGTGCGGACCCCTCTGTATATTCGCTACAAAGTCAACAGAGGAGCCGTTCGCGAGATGCTTCGCGGCGCGGTGCTCCAGGAGACAGCGCATGGCGGATGTACAACTGCGCGACGTCGCGAAATCGTTCGGCAGCGTGCAGGTTCTGCGCGACATCAACCTGCACATCGCCGACGGCGAGTTTGTGGTCTTCGTTGGCCCGTCGGGCTGCGGCAAGTCCACGCTGCTGCGCATGATCGCGGGGCTCGAAGACATCACCGCCGGCGAGCTGACCATCGGCGGCGAGCGCGTGAACGATGTGCCGCCCGCCGAACGGGGCGTTGCGATGGTCTTTCAGTCGTACGCGCTGTACCCGCACATGACGCTGTACGACAACATGGCGTTCGGCCTGAAGCTGGCCGACTTGCCGAAGGCTGAAATCGACGCCGCGGTGAAAACCGCTGCCGCGACTCTGCACATCGAACACCTGCTCGACCGCAAGCCCAAGGCGCTGTCGGGCGGCCAACGCCAGCGCGTGGCGATCGGCCGGGCCATCGTGCGCAAGCCCAAGGTGTTCCTGTTCGACGAGCCGCTGTCGAACCTCGACGCCGCTTTGCGCGTGCGCATGCGCTACGAGTTCGCGAAGCTGCACGAGCAGCTCAAGACGACGATGGTCTACGTCACTCACGACCAGATCGAGGCGATGACGCTGGCCAGCCGCATCGTGGTGTTGTCGACCGCCGGCCGGATCGAGCAGGTCGGTGCCCCGCTCGAGCTCTACGAGTACCCGGTCAACATGTTCGTCGCCGGATTCATGGGCTCGCCGAAGATGAACTTCCTCGCCGGCGAGGTCGTCGAGGCCGGGGCAACAGAGGCGATCGTGCGGCTGAAGTCGGGTGCGCCGATCCGCATCGAGGTCGACGCGTCCAAGGCCCGGCCGGGCGACGCGGTCACGCTGGGCATCCGGCCCGAGCACTTCGTGCCCGATGCCAGCACCAACACGATCGAATCGACCGTGGCCTTCCTCGAGTCGCTGGGCAACACGACGCACGCCTACTTCGCCTATCCGGGCGTGGAGGACGCGCTGACCTGCGATCTGGCGGGACACGCGACGCTGGCGGTCGGCGACACGCTGAAGATCGGCATCCCGGCCGATTGCTGCCACTTGTTTGACGACAAGGGCAACGCCTTCAAGCGCCACTACAAGATGCCTGTGCGGCGTGCGGCATGAGCGCGCCGATGGGCATGGAGTCCGAGGAGCGAGTCTTCGTTCTCTGCGATCCAATTCCGGCTTACAAGGAGACACCATGAAAGCATCTGTGTTCCGCAGACTCGCCGGCGCATCCGCCATTGCGGCTGCGTTTGCCGTCCCAGGCGCCGCCCACGCGCAGGCGGGTGGCCTGCTCGTCTGGATCAATGGCGACAAGGGCTACAACGGCCTGCAAAAGATCGGCGACGAGTTCACCAAGAAGAGCGGGGTCAAGGTCACCGTCGAGCATCCCGAAGATGCGCCAGGCAAGTTCCAGCAGGCCGCCGCAGCGGGCAAGGGGCCTGACGTGTGGTGCTGGCCGCACGACCGCTTGGGCGAGTGGGCCAAGTCGGGCCTGGTCGTGCCGATCAGCCCGGGCAAGAAGCTGCGCGACGAGGTCGAAGAATCGGCGTGGAAGGCGTTCGCCTACCAAGGCAAGACCTGGGGCTATCCGATCTCGGTCGAAGCGATCGGCCTCGTCTACAACAAGGCGCTCGTCAAAACGCCGCCCAAGAGCTTCGACGACGTCGTCAAGCTCGACAAGGAGCTGTCGGCCAAGGGCAAGAAGGCGATCCTCTGGGACTACAACAACACCTACTTCACCTGGCCGATCCTCGCCGCGGGCGGCGGCTATGTGTTCGGTCGCGACGCCAAGGGCGAGCTGGACCCAGCCAAGGTCGGCGTCAATGCGCCGGGCGCGATCAAGGGTGCGGAGCTGCTGGCCAGCCTGATCAAGAACGGCCAGATGCCCAAGGGCTCGGGCTATGCCGAGATGGAGGCCGCCTTCAACAAGGGCGACGTCGCAACGATGATCACCGGCCCGTGGGCCTGGGACAACCTGAAGAAGAGCAACATCGACTTCGGCGTGGCGCCGATCCCCGACGTCGCCGGCAAGCCGGCCAAGCCCTTCGTCGGCGTGCTCGGATGCATGATCGCCGCACCGAGCAAGCAAAAGGACGTGGCCAAGGAGTTCATCGAGAACCATGTGATGAAGATCGATGGCCTCAAGATGATCAATGCCGACGTGCCGTTGGGCACGCCCGCCAACAAGGCCTTCTTCAAGGAGCTGTCTGAGAATCCGAACATCAAGGCGACGATGGAAAACGCGCGTCGCGGCGAGCCGATGCCCAACATCCCCGAGATGGGCAAGTTCTGGTCGTCGATGGCCTCGGCGCTGGAGAACATCACCAATGGCCGCCAGGCGCCGAAGGAGGCGCTTGACGCTGCCGCGGCTCGCATGACCGGCAAGTAGACGGCCAGGCAGCAGCCGCCGTTGGTGCAGCGGCTGCCCCTTTTGCAGGGCTTGGGCCGAGCGCGGGCCCCAGATTCCGGGACCAGCCCGGCAACGGGACTGCCAGCGACGGCACACTCGAAAGCACGACACGATGAAGAAGTCCGACTGGGGTCGTCTTCTCAAGTGGCCGGTGACCCTTGCCGCTGCCGTGGCGTGCCTGTACTTCGTCTGGCTCATCTACCTGCGGGGCCAGCCGGTGTGGGCGGTGCTCGCGCTGGTGCTGTTCGGGGCGGCGTTCTTCGTCTACCTCAGCAACATCGCGTTTGCCTATCGCTACCTGTTCCCCGGACTGGCAGGCATGGCGATATTCGTCGTGTTCCCGATCATCTACACGATCCAGATCGGCTTCACGAACTATTCGTCGGCCAACCTGCTGTCGTTCGAGCGCGCCACGGCCTACCTGCTGGAGCGCACGCAGCCCGGGGAGGGCAAGGCCTATGCCTTCAGCGTGCACCCCGACGGCGACGAGTACCGCCTTCGCTTGATGCCGAAGGACGGCGAGGACGAAGCCGACCAGCCTGTGCCATCGCAGGTCGACGCCTACGTCACGCCGCCGCTGGCGCTGATCGCCCCGACGCCGCCGCAAGAGATCAAGGCCATTGGCCTGAAGCAATCCAACGTCACGTTGAACGAGCCGTTGCCGCTCAGCGAGGTCATCAAGCGGCGCGACGTCCTGTCGAAACTGCGCATCCGCCTGCCCGACGGCGCACTGGTGACCTACGCCGGCGTGCGCGAATTCTCCCCGCTCGAGGCGGTGTACCAGCAGGCCGACAAGGACGGGCTGAAGGAGGCCAAGAGCGGAACGCTCTATCGGGCCAACCACGACATCGGCTTCTACGAGAGCCCGGCCGGCGAGCGACTGCAGCCGGGCTTCAAGGTCGGGATCGGGTTCGGCAATTTCAGCCACATGATCAGCGATCCGGAGTTCCGAGGCCCGTTCTTCAGGATCTTCCTGTGGACCGTGACCTTTGCCGGTCTGACCGTCCTGTTCACGCTGGCGGTCGGTTGCTCGTTGGCCGTGGTCCTCAACTGGGAGGCGCTGCGGTTTCGCACCGTCTATCGGACGCTGCTGTTCCTGCCTTATGCGGTGCCGGGCTTCATCTCGATCCTGGTCTTCAAGGGCCTCTTCAACCAGAACTTCGGCGAGATCAACCTCGCGCTGAACGCATTGTTCGGCATCAAGCCGGCGTGGTTTGCCGATCCGTTCCTGGCCAAGGTGATGATCCTGATCGTCAACACCTGGCTCGGCTATCCATACATCATGGTGTTGTGCACCGGGCTCATCAAGTCGATCCCGTCCGACCTGTACGAGGCTTCGGCGATCGCGGGTGCCAAGCCGCTCGACAACTTCTTCAAGATCACGGCGCCGCTGATCATCAAGCCGTTGATGCCGCTGCTGATCGCGTCGTTCGCGTTCAACTTCAACAACTTCGTGTTGATCGCGCTGCTGACTGGCGGCCGGCCCGACTTCCTCAACACCCGTGTGCCGGCTGGCACGACCGACATCCTGGTCTCCTACACCTATCGGATCGCGTTCCAGGATTCGGGACAGAACTTCGCCCTGGCAGCGGCGATCTCGACGGTGATCTTCTTCCTGGTCGCGCTGTTGTCGATGGCGAACCTGAAACTGTTGCGGGTCAACAAGCCCGAGGGGAGGTAGGCCATGGCGGTTGTCGTCGGCAAGAGCGAGAAGTGGCGCATCCTCGCGGCCCACGCGGCGGTGATCGCGTTCATCGCGCTGATCATGTTCCCGCTGCTGGCGATCATCTCGATCTCGCTGCGGCCGGGCAACTTCGCCACCGGCAGCCTGATCCCCAGCGACATCAGCCTCGAGCACTGGAAGCTCGCTCTCGGCATCTCGTACCAGGCGTCCGACGGCAGCCTGGTCGAGCCGCCGTTTCCCGTCATGCGCTGGCTGTGGAACTCGGTCAAAGTCGCGGCCATCTCGGCCTTCCTGATCGTCGCGATCTCGACCACCGCCGCCTATGCGTTCGCGCGCTTGAAGTTCCGCTTCAAGACGCCGATCCTCAACTCGATGATGCTGCTGCAGATGTTCCCGGCGGTGCTGGCGCTGGTGGCCATCTTCGCGATCTTCGAAACGATCGGCGAGTACGTGTCGTGGCTGGGTGTCGAGACCCACGCAGGGCTGATCCTGGCCTATCTGGGTGGCGTGGCGATGCACATCTGGACCATCCGCGGCTACTTCGACACCATTCCGGTGGAGATCGAGGAGTGCGCCAAGGTCGACGGCGCCACACACTGGCAAGCTTTCCAGTACGTGCTGCTGCCGATGGCGGTGCCGATCCTGATGGTGGTGTTCGTGCTCGCCTTCATCGGCGGCATCATCGAATACCCGGTGGCGTCGATCCTGCTGCGTCAGGAAGCGAACCTGACCCTGGCGGTCGGCTCCAAGTACTACCTGTACGAGCAGAAGTACCTTTGGGGCGACTTCGCGGCCGCGGCGGTGCTCTCGGGCCTGCCCATCACGGCCGTGTTCCTGTTCGCGCAGCGCTGGATCGTCTCGGGCCTGACCGCCGGCGGCGTCAAAGGCTGAAGGACCCGGCGCACGACGATGATGCCCGGCCGCTCGCTGCTCGCGGCATTCGTGCTCGCCGCCACGCTGGCCGGCTGCACGCGCCCGGCGAAGGCGCCGGACGGGGTCGCCGGCAGCTTCGCCGACAACCCGATCGTCTACTTCGTCATCACCGATCGTTTCCTCAACGGCAACCCGGCCAACGACGGCAGCTACGGACGCACCCGCGAGGCGAACCCCAAGGACGACGTCGGCACTTTCCACGGCGGCGACGTGGCGGGTCTGACCAAGAAGCTTGAAGAGGGCTGGTTCAAGGAGCTGGGTGTCAACGCGATCTGGATCACGGCGCCGTACGAACAGGCTCACGGATGGGTGGCTGGCGGCCAGAAGGAGTTCAAGCACTACGGCTACCACGGCTACTTTGCGCTCGACTTCACCCGGCTCGACCAGAACATGGGCACGCCCGAGGAGTTGCGCGCCTTCGTCAAGACGGCGCATGCGCAGGGCATCCGCGTGCTGTTCGACGTCGTGATGAACCACCCGGGCTACGGCGACCTGCGCACGCTCGGTGAGTACATCTTGCAGCCCGCGAGCGACAAGAAGGTCGGCATGCTGTGGTCCGGCTGGGAGAAGGCGACGCTGTCGGACTACCACAGCTACATCGACTACAACGATCCGGCCTGGCTGCAGTGGTGGGGGCGCGACTGGATCCGCGCCGGCCTGCGCGGCTACGACGAGGGTGGCCGCGACGACCTGACCGCGCAGCTGGCCTACCTGCCCGACTTCAAGACCGAGCAGACCAAACCGGTGGCGCTGCCGCCTCTGCTCAAGGCCAAGGCTGACACCCAGGCCAAGGAGTTGCCCAACGCCACCGTGCGCGACTACCTCGTCAGCTGGCTGTCGTCATGGGTGCGCGACTACGGCATCGACGGGTTTCGCGCCGACACCGTCAAGCACGTCGAGTCTGAGTCTTGGACCGCGCTGAAGAAGGCGAGCAACGACGCGCTGGCGGCGTGGAAGGCGGCCCACACGAGCGAGAAGATCGATGATGCGCCGTTCTGGATGACGGGCGAATACTGGGGCCAGGGCATCGAGCGCAACGCCGTCTACGATGCCGGATTCGACAACATGATCAACTTCGACTTCCAGGAGCGCGCCGAGGCGGTGCTCCGGGATTCGCTGGACGCCGCGGCGCTCGACAAGCTCTACGCAGACTATGCCCGCGTGCTGGCCACGCCGGCCCGCCACAACGTGCTGTCGTATCTGAGCTCGCACGACACCAAGCTCTTCGAGCGCAGCCGCCTGATCGATGCCGGCAGCGTGCTGCTGCTGGCGCCAGGAGGTGTGCAGATCTTCTACGGCGACGAAACGGCCCGCCCACCGGGGCCGGCGCCCTCGGGTGACAAACAGCAGGCCACGCGCTCCGACATGAACTGGGCCGCACCCGACGCCGCCACGCTCGAACACTGGCGCAAGCTCGGCCAGTTCCGCAAGCGCCATGTCGCGCTGGCTCGCGGTGTTCACACGAGGCTGGCCGATTCGCCCTACACGTTCAGCCGCGTCGCCGGCGACGACAAGGTCGTGGTCGCGCTCGGCGTCAGCGGGTCGCCAGCAGTGCTCAGGGTCGGCGGCGTGTTCGCCGACGGCACGTCGCTGCGCGACGCCTACAGCGGTGAGAGCGCCAAGGTCGAAGGCGGCGAGGTCGTGCTCAAGCCGCATGCGCGCGGCGTCGTGCTGTTGGAGGCGGTGAAATGAAGCGGCTCGCGGCCCGGTGCGCGCTGACGCTGGCGCTCGCCGCGACGCTCGCCGCGTGCGGCGGCGGGGGTGGCACGACGGGCAGCGCACTGCTGCCGCCGCTCGATCCGACCTACCGGGCCAGCGGCAGGGCCGCCGCCGGCGAGGTGTTCGTGCACCTGTTCGAATGGCGCTGGAGCGACATCGCGCGCGAGTGCGAGACCTTCCTCGGACCAGCGGGTTATGCCGCGGTGCAGATATCGCCGCCGAGCGAACACGCCGTGATCACCAGCGGCGTCGGCTACCCCTGGTGGCAACGCTACCAGACCGTCAGCTATCGGCTCGACCAATCGCGGTCGGGAACGCTGGCCGAGTTTCGCGACATGGTCAGCCGCTGCAACACCGCCGGCGTGAAGATCTATGCCGACGCTGTCATCAACCACATGACCGCGGGCGCTGGCACCGGCAGCGCGGGCAGCACGTACAGCAAGACCGACTACCCGGCCGTGTCCTGGGGAACCGGCGACTTCCATGCGGGTTGCAGTGTCGGCAACTACGCCGACGCCGCCAACGTGCAGCTGTGCGAACTCGTCGGACTGGCCGACCTTCGTACCGAAGACGACGCGGTCCGCTCGAAGATCGCGGCCTATCTGATCGCACTGCACGCCGAAGGTGTGGCGGGGTTTCGCATCGATGCGGCCAAGCACATGCAGCCGCGCGACATCGACGCCATCGTCTCGCAAGTCAACTCGGCGGCGCTGGCCGCCGGCCGCCCGCTGCCGTACTACTTTCTCGAGGTGATCAACAACGCCGGCGAGGCGGTGACGGCCGAGCAGTACTTCGGCGTCGGCTACGCCGCAGGCGGCGCGGCCGACATTACCGATTTTCACTACGGCTATCGCATCACCGACGCGTTCACCGGCCGCAACGGCGCCACGTTGGCCTCGCTGCAGACCTTGACCAGCTCGCTGCTGCCGACCAACAAGGGGGTCGTCTTCATCGACAACCACGACAACCAGCGCGGCGACAACCTGTACTACGTGTCGACCGTCGGCGGCGTGCCGGTCTACGACCTGGCCGCGATCTTCATGCTCGCGCATCCGCACGGCGCCCCGAGCGTGATGTCGAGCTACGGCTTCGACCGCAGCACGCAATCCGGCCGCGACGCCGGCCCGCCGTCGTCGCCGCCCGGAGTGACGCAATCGACCTACGATGGCCAGGGCAACACGCGTTGCACCGCGACGATCGGAAGTGTCCAGGTCGGCAGCTGGATCTGCGAGCACCGGCTGGTGGCGATCGCCAACATGGTCGCGTTCCGCAAGGCCACGGCGGGTGCGCCGCTGGCGGGCTTGCGCACCATCAACGCCGACAACAACCGCATCGCGTTCGCACGCGACGGCAAGGGCTTCGTCGCGTTGAGCCGCAGCGTGGCGGCCACGTTCAGCGCAGCGACCACCCTGCCCGACGGCAACTACTGCAACGTCGCCCGGTTCACCTACCAGCCGGCCAGCGGCGGTGCGGGGGCCAGTTGCTCCGGTGCGCCGGTCAGCGTGGCCGGCGGCAGTGCGTTGATCGATCTGCCCGCCAACGGCGCGGTGGTGCTGCACGTCGGTGCGAAACTGTGATGTGGGGCGCTTGTTTATTTCGTCGACCCCTGCAAGGAGAACGTACATGCAAAAACGACTGATCCTCGCTGCCGCCGCGGCGGTGCTCGCTCTCGCTGTCGGCGTGCCGCTGGCCCACGCCCAGGCGGCGCCCGAGGTGGCCAAGACCCCGGACGGCATGGTCGCGATCCACTACTTCCGCCCCGACGGCAGCTATGACGGCTGGGGCGTGCACCTGTGGGAGAGCTTCGAGAAGGTCGAGAACGGCAAGATCGTCGCGCCGAGGACCATGGCCGACACGCCGATTCTGGGCATCTCATGGGCATCGCCGATGAAACCGACCGGCAAAGACGGCTTCGGCATCTACTGGCAGGTCAAGGCCAACGAGTTCCGCAACGGCAAGTACAACTACATCATCCACAAAGGCGACTCGAAGGACTGCACGAGGGACTCGGTGTGGTTCAACACGCAGGGCAACACCATCTTCATCAACCAGGGCGACTGCACCGCCTACTTCAGCGCCGAAGACGCCATCAAGGCACGCAAGTGAGACGACGGCCAATGCGGCGACGCGCCCGACGCCGCCGCATCGGCGCGAAAAAAGAGCGCCCGGTCGGGCGCAAAAAAGAGCGCCCCGTGGGGCGCTCGAATCCAGCAGTCGCTCTCGCTCGCTAGGTTCTGCTCACCACCAGGCCTCGGCCTGGAAGCCCCAGGTGCTGCCGCTGGTGGAGGCGCCGTACGGGCCGGCCGTGCCGCCAGCGATAGTGCCGCCGCCGGGGCCGAAGACGCCGTCACGCGCCGCGTCGTTCCACTTGTTATAGCTGTAGAAGAAACGCAGTTCCGGGCGCGCCCAGAAACCGCGACCGGCCACGATCGTCGGGGCGATCGTGATCTTGGCCAGCTTTGCCGTCGGCCGCCCATCGGGCTTGACCTGGTTGTATCCGATCTCACCCTGCAGCTTGAAGTAGTCGCTGAAGTGCCAGACCGGGCGTGCGCCGATGTAATCCCACGTGTAGTTGTTCTTGTAGTCCCAGTGGCCGATCACGGCCATGCCCGAGAACTCCGGCGAGAACTGCCACTGCAACGAGTCCTGAATCCCCCAGCTGCCATCCTGGTTGCCCGGCGTGTTGTTGGGGGAGTTGATGGAAGAAACGCGCGCGGAGTCTTTGCCCACCGTCGCGAACAGCTTGTTGACCCCGTCCAGCACCGGCCACGACCACTCGCCCGTCAGCGCGGTGCCACTCTTGCTGTTGGCCACCGTCGTGTCGGCCGTGTTGTACTGCAGGCCGAACTCGAGCGAGCCGAGCGACCCCAGGTTGATGCCGTGAATTCGAGCATCGAACCGGGTCGTCGCGTTGCGGTTCGGGTCGTTGTCGAAGTTGTTGCCCTGGTTGCGAAAGATCGCGAACGAGCTGGTCATCCCACTGTCACCGAGCTTGATCTTCTCGACGCCGGCGCCCGGGCCGGACGCGTCCCAGTAGAAGAAGTCGGTGATGTGGACGTCGTGGCGCTGGTAGTAGCGCTTGCCGACCCACGCGCTGCCGCCCATCAGGAACGGCAGGTTCTTCGCTTCGACCCAGTTCTGGCGCAGAGCCCAGTGACTCCCCGGGTCCTGGGCGATATTCTCGAAGTCTTGTTCCTGCGCCGCTGCGTAGCCGAACATCACGTGGTAGTCGAACTTGACCCCGTCCTTGGCGTCGAGCAGGGTCTGGTCGAACTGCGCCTCGCCGTAGGTCTCGCACTCGTTGCCGAGGCGGAAGTTGCCGTTGCCAGCTGCGCCGGGCAGTCTGAAGCAGGTCTGCCCGCCCGCCTTGTTGCTCCAGCCGACGCCGCTGCGGAAGTATCCGTGGAACTCGAGCGCCTGCGCCGAACCGGCCGCCGCCAACAATGCTGCGGCCGTGATCGGCAGCAGGGCGAATCGTCTGACTTTCATGTTGCCTCCTGTGGCTGAGAGTGGGTGGCTTCGCGATCGAAGCCTGGTCAACAGCATGCGTCGCAGCCCCGCTGGCGGCCCGGTGCATCGCTGATCGGGTGTGCGGCACGCCGCCGGCACACGTGGCTGGAACAGGCGTCCCCAGCGCATTGCGACCTCAGTCCGACTTCGCGCCGGCTTGCGCCAGTGCATGGGCCGCGCCGGTCAGCGCCGCGTGGGGTGCGGTGATCAGGCCGGTGGCGATGCGCGCCATGTAGGCGGCGAAGCGCCCCTTCGCCTCGAAGCGCTCGCGAAAACGCGACGCAAAGAAGAACTCGCCGAGCTTCGGCACGATGCCGCCGGCGACGAACACGCCGCCGCGCGCGCCGACCGTCAGCGCCACGTTGCCGGCGAAGGTCCCCAGCATCGCGCAGAACGTGTCGAGCGCGGCGAGGCAGTCGGCATCGTTGCGCTCGCGCGCCGCGCGTGTGATGGCTTCGGCATCGAGCGGCTGGCATGGCGCGCCGCGCACCGTGCACACGGCTCGGTACAGCCGCGGCAGGCCGATTCCCGACAGCAAGTGCTCGGCCGACACGTGGCCGAGCTCGGCACGCAGCACGCGCAGCACCTCACCCTCGAAGTCGTCGGCCGCTGCAGCGGTAACATGGCCGCCCTCGGCAGGTAGCGCGATCCAGCCGCCGTTGAGGAGCACGCAACTCGATACGCCCAGGCCTGTGCCGGGGCCGATCACGGCCATCGGCCAGCGCCGATTGGCACGGGCCGCACCGAGCCACCAAGTCTGCTCGTCGCCGAGTTGCGGCAGCGCCAAAGCCAGCGCTTCGAAGTCGTTGAGCAGCAGCACCCGGCGCGCGCCAAGGGCATTGGCCAGCTCGGCGCGAGACACGATCCATGCGCTGTTGGTCATCTTGACCGTGTCGCCGTCGATCGGCGTCGCGAGAGCCAATGCCACGGACTGCGGCCGCACTGCTTTGCCGTCGCGACGCGTCAGTTGCTCGAGATAGAGGCCGGCAGCGGCCTGTGGCGATTCGTGGTCGCCGCACGTGAAGGACACGACGTCGACCAACGCTGCGCCATCGGCATGCACGAGGCCGAAGCGCGCATTGGTGCCGCCGATGTCGGCGAGCAGCCACGGATAGTCGGCACCTGCCATCACGCTGCCTCGTCAGCCGCAGCGCCCGCCTGCACGGGCGACAGCGACCCCCTCTCGCATACGCAGCGCGACTAGCCGCACCCCATCGCATCCACCGCGATTGCGCATCGTTGTCTCCCTCCTCGTCGACCGATGCATCGGTCTATTCGTGTTCGATTCTCGCCGTTCCAATGTAGCGAAACTACATGGACATTTCCATTGAGGACAGTCAGAGCCGGCGCATGATTTGTTGCCCATGCGACACGTTTTGCTTGGCGGGTGTGGATGGACAAGGGTAAATCCTTATGTGGAACCAGGGTCGACGCGTGGCGCCCAGTACAGTCTTGTAGTCAAACTACGGTCTTCTGAGGACTGGCGTCGAGGAAGGCGTTGATGCGGCAGCGGGTACTTGTGACGGGCGCATCGCGCGGGCTGGGTGCGGCACTTGCTCGCGAGTTTTGCAAGCGCGGGCATCGCGTTTTCCTCGTCGCGCGCGACGCCGAGGACCTTGCGCAGCTAGCAGCAGAGATCACTCGCTCGCAGAGGGCAGGCGCCGCCACTTGGCGTGCGCATGACCTGCGTGACGTGGAGAGCACCGAAGCGCTCGCGCGCGCCGCCGAGCACGCTTTGGGTGGGATCGACATTCTGGTCAACAACGCCGCGATCGGGCCGTACCGGCCGTTCCTCGACAACTCGACTCAAGACCTGCACGAACTCCTGGCCTTGAACCTCGAGGCGCCGATGCAGCTCACGCACGCGTTGCTGCCGGGCATGCTCGAGCGTGGCAGTGGTCATGTCATCAACATCGCGTCCGACTTGGCGCGGCGCCCGCTGGCTCAGATGGCGCCGTATGTCGCCAGCAAGCATGGCCTGCTGGGCTTCGGCGCCTCGTTGCACCGCGAAGTGCGCGGGCGCGGGGTCCGCGTCACCACGGTGATGCCCGGGGTCATCGACAGCTCGTTCAACGGCAGCGTCGAAGGCAGTCGCGACCAGCGCTGGGCGCTGCCGACCGCCGCCCTGGCGCAGCAGGTGGTGGATCTGTCGGAATTGCCCGCCACGATGGTCGTCGACGAGCTGGTCGTGCATCCGGCCGACGGCGACTACTGAGCCACCTCAGCTGGACATCCATGGCCGCGTCGCAAGAGCACCGCCTGCTGGCCGACATCCAGCCCGAGCACGTGCAGTTCGCCATCGAAAACGAGCCGGGCCTATTCGAACAAAAGCGCACTCTCAACTGCGACGAATACCCGGACTTCGTCTCCGCGTTGCAGGCGTATCTCTCCCAGGTGACGCCCGAGGTCGTGCGCCGGTCGGTGCGCCACGGTGCCATCGCGATCGCCTACCCGGTGGCCGGCGACCTGGTTCGGATGACCAACTATCCGTGGGAGTTCTCGATCGAAGCCACGCGCGCGGCCGTGGGCTTCGACACCTTGCTGGTCGTCAATGATTTCACGGCGACGGCGATGGCGCTGCCCGAGCTCGCACCCGACGAGCGGCGCCAGGTCGGAGGCGGCCGTCCGCGCGAGCGCAGTGTGATCGGGCTCGTTGGCTCCGGCACGGGCCTTGGCGTCTCCGCACTGGTGGCGGTCGACGACGGATGGGTCTCGCTCGCCTCCGAAGGTGGGCATGTCAGCTTTGCGCCGAAGAATGAGCACGAGGTCCACGTGCTCGAGTACGCGTGGCGCCAGTTCTCACATGTCTCGGCCGAGCGCTTGCTCTCCGGGCCCGGGCTGGAGCTGATTCACGCCGCGCTGACGTCACGCACCGGGCGCCCCGTCACCAAGCTGTCGGCGGAGGAGATCACGCGCCGAGCGGTGGCGGGCGAATGCGCCATCTGCACGCAGACCCTGCAGGTGTTCTGCGAGATGCTGGGGACCATGGCCGCCAACGTCGCCATCACGCTCGGCGCATACGGTGGCATCTACATCGGCGGCGCGATCGTGCCTCGCCTGGGCGAGTACTTCGATCGTTCGGGCTTTCGCGCGCGATTCGAATCCAAGGGCCGGCTCAGCGAGCTGGTTGCGGGCATACCGACCTATGTGGTCACCACAGAGACCGCCACGCTGCAGGGCGCGTCGGCGATCCTGAACGCCCAGATCAAGCGGCGCACCGGTTCGTCGACGCTGCTCGAGCGCGTGCGCCTGGCGCGCCCGACGCTGACCGCTGCCGAGCGACGCGTCGCGGAGCTGGTGCTCGCGCAGGCGCGCAATGTCGTCAACGACCCGATCATGGACATTGCGCAGCGCGCAGGTGTCAGCCAGCCGACCGTCGTGCGCTTCTGCCGCTCGCTGGGCTGCGCCGGACTGTCGGACTTCAAGCTCAAGCTGTCCGCAGGCTTGACTGGGACGATCCCGCTGTCGCACACGCAGGTGAGGCGCAGCGACTCGTCGCTCGAACTCGGTGCCAAGGTCCTCGACAACACGGCGGCGGCGATGCTGATGATGCGCGACCAGATCAACGGCACGACGATCCAGCGTTGCGTCGACTGCCTGCGCGGCGCACACCGCGTCGACTGCTACGCACTACCCCATTTCGGCGCCATCGCCGCCGAGGCACAGTACAAGCTGATGCGCCTGGGCGTGCCTGCGGCGGCCTACGTCGACACGCAGCTGCAGCCGCTGGCCGCCGGCATGCTGCGACCGGGCGACGTCGTGCTGGCCATCTCGGGCACGGCCGCGGTGCCGGCCTTGCTTGAGGCGGTTGACTTGGCGCTGGAGCGCGGCGCGACCGTCATCGCGCTGGCTCCCGGGCACTCGCCGTTGGCCAAGCGTGCGACGCTGACGATCGCGATCGACCACCCTGAGGACATCACGACGCAGATCCCGATGATCAGCCGCATCCTGCATCTGGCCGTGATCGACATTCTTGCCGTCGGGTTGGCCATGAGCTCGGGCGCAGGCCAGGTGGCGGCTGCGAAGGCGGACGGCGACGCTGCCGGCACGACCCGCAAGCCTTCGACCGACCTGGCACGCCTGACGTCGCATTCGCGCTGACCGAAGCGGACCAGGAACGCATCCACAACGAAGTCTTCCTGAAGGACAAACTGCAATGATCACCCTGGGAATCGATGTCGGCACCTCCGGCCTCAAGGTCGTGCTGGTGGGCGACGACGACCGCGTGATCGGACACAGCAGCCAACCGTTGACGGTGAGCCGCCCGCACACCGGCTGGAGCGAGCAGTCGCCTGAGGACTGGTGGACAGCCACCTGCCTCTGCCTCGACGAGCTGAAGCAGAATCACGCCGCCGAGCTGGCCGAGACGGCGGCGATCGGACTCTCGGGGCAGATGCACGGCGCCACGCTGCTCGACGCCGCCGGAGTCGTGCTGCGCCCCTGCATGTTATGGAACGACGGCCGCAGCGACGTTGAGTGCGCCGAGCTCGAACGCGACTGGCCGGACCTGCACGCGGTGACCGGCAACCTGGCGATGCCGGGCTTCACGGCGCCGAAGGTGCGTTGGGTCAAGAAGCACGAGCCCGAGGTTTTCGCGCGGATCGCCAAGGTACTGCTGCCCAAGGCCTACCTGCGTTACCGCCTGTCCGGCGAGCACGCCGAGGACATGTCGGACGCCTCGGGTACGCTGTGGCTCGACGTCGGCCGGCGGCGCTGGTCGCCGGCGGCACTTGCCGCCTGCGGGCTGCGGCTCGATCAGATGCCGCGCCTGGTCGAAGGCAGCGAGGTCGCGGGCGCTCTCTCACCCGGGCTGACCGCGCGCTGGGGCTTTCGCCGCGCGCCGCTGATCGCTGGTGGCGCGGGCGACAACGCGGCCGGTGCGGTTGGCGTCGGCGCGGTGCACCCGGGCGACGCCTTCATCTCGCTGGGCACCTCGGGCGTGCTGTGGGCCACCACCGCCCGCTTCGCGCCGAACCCGGCGCGCGCGGTGCACGCCTTCTGCCATGCGCTCCCGAACACCTGGCACCAGATGGGCGTGCTGCTGTCGGCTGCGGCCAGCCTGGCGTGGTGGGCCGCGGTCTCGGGGCGCCACGAGCCCGACCTGCTCGGCGAGGTCGACCCGGCCGCCAGCGCCGCGAGCCCAGTCTGGTTCGCGCCCTACCTGTCGGGCGAACGCACGCCGCACAACGACACACGGGTCCGCGGCGGCTTCCTCGGGCTGGCCGGCGACACGACGCGCGCCCACCTGACGCAGGCCGTGCTCGAAGGCGTGGCCTATGCGCTGAAGGACGCGCAGCAGGCGCTCGCCGCCTCTGGCACCGTGCTGAGCGAGGCCGCATTGATCGGCGGCGGCGCGCGCTCGCCGCTGTGGGCGCAGATCATCGCCGACGTGCTCGGCCTGCCGCTGCACCAGGTGGCCGAGAGCGAAATCGGCTGCGCGCTCGGCGCCGCGCGGCTGGCGCGCATGGCGGCCGGCGAATCGATCGCCGTCGCGCGTCCGGCCACGCGGCTGCGCAGCTTCGAACCCCGCGCGGTGCAGGTCGCGCTGCATGCGCAGCGCCACGCCCACTGGCAGCGCCTTTATCCCCTGGCGCGCGACTTCGCGCGCTGACCACTAGGACGTCTCCAATGGCCAAGAGCAAATCCAAGTCTCCCCGCGGCACGGCCTACTTCGGCCTCGCCAAGCCCGCGCGATTCGAGGGCGCGAAGTTCAAGCCCGGCGACAAGCGCCCGTTCGGCTATCGCTGGTACGACCCCTCGCGCAAGGTGCTGGGCAAGCGCATGCAGGACCACCTGCGCTTCGCCGTCTGCTATTGGCACAGCTTCGTCTGGACCGGCACGGACCCGTTTGGCGGCGAGACCTTCATGCGCCCCTGGCATGCCGCCGGCGGCGACCCGATGCAGCAGGCGCAGTTCAAGGCCGAGACCGCGTTCGAGCTGTTCCGCCTGCTCGGCGTGCCCTTCTTCACCTTCCACGACCGCGACATCGCGCCCGAGGGCGCCACCTTGCGCGAATCGAACCTGAACGTGCGCCGCATCGGCGATTTCTTCGCGAAGAAGATGAGCGAGACCGGCGTCGGCCTGCTGTGGGGCACCGCCAACCTGTTCTCCAACCGGCGCTACATGGCCGGCGCGGCGACCAATCCCGACCCCGAAGTGTTCGCCTACGCCGCCGCGCAGGTGAAGAACGTGCTCGAGCTGACCCACGAGCTGAAGGGCGCGAACTACGTGCTATGGGGCGGCCGCGAGGGCTACGAGACCCTGCTCAACACCGACCTGAAGCGCGAACTGGCGCAACTCGGCCGCTTCATGAACCTGGTGGTCGAGCACAAACACAAGATCGGCTTCAAGGGCACGATCTTGATCGAGCCCAAGCCGGCCGAGCCGACCAAGCATCAGTATGACTATGACGTTGCCACCGTGTTCGGCTTCCTGAAGGCCAATGGCTTGGAGAACGAGATCAAGGTCAACATCGAACAGAACCACGCACTGCTCGCCGGCCACACCTTCGAGCACGAGATCGTGCTCGCGCAGGCGCTGGGCATCTTCGGCTCGATCGACATGAACCGCGGCGACGAGTTGCTCGGCTGGGACACTGACCAGTTCCCCAACAGCCTGCCGCAGATGGCGCTTGCGATGTACCACATCGTCAAGGGTGGCGGCCTGGGCACGGGTGGGCTGAACTTCGATGCCAAGCTGCGCCGCCAGTCGATCGACCCCGACGACCTCGTTGCCGCCCATGCCCACGCGATGGACCTGTGCGCTCGCGCGCTGCTGGTGGCCGAGAAGATGATCGAACACGACGCGCTCGGCGAGTTCGTCGCGCAGCGTTACGCCGGCTGGGACGGCAAGCTCGGCAGGAGCATCCTGGCCGGCAAGCAGTCGCTGGCCGACCTGGCGGCGCTGGTCGACAAGACCGGCCTCGAGCCGCAACCACGCTCCGGCCGGCAGGAACACCTGGAGGCTCTGGTCAACACCTATTTTTGAAGCACACCGCAACCACACACTCGATTTTCAAAGCCGGCGTCGCCCGCCTTCGGGCGAAAGGCGTCCCGCCGATGCCGGCACGCAACGGTCTCGTGATCGTTACGCATCACGTGGGGCGCCAATCAACAAGGAGACGAGACAACATGAGACTCAATGCAATCTTCGCGGCGACCCTGGTCGCTGCCGGCACCTTCGGCGCGATGCAGGCCGCCTCTGCCGCGGGCGAGACTGTCGGCGTGTCGTGGTCCAACTTCCAGGAGGAACGCTGGAAAACCGACGAGGCGGCCATCAAGGCCGCGCTCGACAAGGCGGGGCTGAAGTACACCAGCGCCGACGCCGCCGGCTCGGCCGAGAAGCAGGCCGCGGACGTCGAGAGCCTGATCACCAAGGGCGCCAAGGCGCTGATCATCCTCGCCTGGGACCAGGACGCCATCCTGCCCTCGGTGCAGAAGGCCAAGCAGCGCGGCATCCCGGTGATCGCCTACGACCGCCTGATCCAGGAAAAGGACGTCTTCTACATCACCTTCAACAACGTCGAGGTCGGCCGCATGCAGGCGCGTGAGGTCTTCAAGGTCCAGCCCAAGGGCAACTACGTCTTCATTAAGGGCGCAGCGACCGACCCGAATGCCGACTTCCTGCGCGGCGGCCAGCAGGAGGTGCTCGACGCGGCGATGAAGAAGGGCGACATCAAGAACGTCGGCGAGCAGTACACCGACGGCTGGGCGCCCGAGAACGCGCAGAAGAACATGGAGCAGATCCTGACCAAAACCGGCGGCAAGGTCGACGCGGTGGTCGCCTCCAACGACGGCACGGCCGGCGGCGTGGTCGCGGCGCTGAAGGCGCACAACATGGTCGGCATCCCGGTCTCGGGGCAAGACGGCGACAAGGCCGCGCTGAACCGCGTCGCACGCGGCGAGCAGACCGTCTCGGTCTGGAAGGACTCGCGTGAACTCGGCAAGGTGGCCGGCGAGGTCGCCGCGGACCTGATAGCGAAGAAGAAGCCGGCCCACACCACGATTTTCAAGGACGGCAGCAAGCACATCCCGCAGCAGGCGATCCTGCTCGCGCCGATGCCGATCACCAAGGCCAACCTGAACGCGGTGATCGACGCCAAGTGGATCACGAAGGCGGAGGTCTGCGCCGGGGTCGACGCGGCGAAGGCGCCGCCGGCCTGCAAATAACCCCGGCGTCGGGGCCTGCCTCGCAGGTCCACGATGGGGCGGCCGCGCGGCAGCGCGCGGCCGGCCACCGGGCCGGCGTGCCGCTTTCGCCGGCCGCCACCTTGAGGGAGAAGAGATGCTGTCGGGTCTGCTTGCGCGCCTGCGCCTCGATCCTCGGCTGTCATCGATGATCGCAGCGCTGATCGTCATCGCGATCGTGCTGAACGTGATGACGGGCGGGCTGTTCCTATCCGCGGAGAACCTCTACAACCTGTCGATCCAGACCTGCGTGATCGCGGTGATGGCCTGCGGCATGGTGTACGTGATCGTCGCGCGGCAGATCGACCTGTCGGTCGGATCGCTGCTGGCCTTCAGCGGCATGGCCGCCGCGTGGATCCAGACGCGTGCGTTCCCGCCCGATTCGACGCTCGGTTGGATCGCCAGCATCGGCGTCGCGCTGGCGCTCGGCGCGGCCGTCGGGGCGGTCCAGGGCGCACTGGTCGCAAAGATGCGCATCCCGGCCTTCATCGTCACGCTGGCGGGCTACCTGATGTTCCGCGGCGCGGCGTTCATGGTCAGCGACGGCCAGACGCTCGCGCCGCTGCACCCAACTTACCAGGCGCTCGGCGGCGGCGTCAACGGCGCGATCGGCGTCCATGCCAGCATCGTGTTAGGCCTGCTTGCCGCGGCCTGGGTGGTCTGGCACGCGTGGACCGCGCGACGCGACCAGAGCCGCTACGGCATCGAGCCGGCACCGGTCTGGGTCGACGCGCTGAAGGTAGCGCTGATGTGCGCCGCGATCGCCGGATTCGTCTGGACGATGTGCCTGGCGCCGGACTTCACCAACGTCGACGAGGCCGGCAACCCGCGCGGTCGCGGCATCGGCGTGCCGGTGCTGATCCTGATCGCGATAGCCGTGTTCATGACCTTCGTCGCACAGCGCACCCGCTACGGCCGCTACGTGTTCGCCTACGGCGGCAACCCGGAGGCAGCGCTGCTGTCGGGCCTGTCCACGACCTGGCTGGTCTGGTCGCTGTTCATCCTGACCGGTGTACTGGCGGCAATCGCCGCCGTGATCACCACGGCGCGCCTGGGATCGGGTGCCAACTCGATCGGCCAGCTCGCGGAGTTGTACGTGATCTCCGCGGCCGTCATCGGGGGCACCTCGTTCGCGGGCGGGATCGGCTCGGTGCCGGGGGCGGTGCTCGGCGCGCTGCTGATCCAGACGCTGGACAACGGCATGGTGCTGCTCGACGTATCGAGCCCGATGCGGCAGATCTTCATCGGCATCGTGCTCATCGTGTCGGTGTGGTTCGACGTCGTCTACCAGAAGAGGACCTGACGATGATGCAGCCGGAACTCTCCCCGGTCGCGGCGGCGCCCGCGCCGGATCGCACGCCGTTCGTCGAGATGCGGCAGATCGTGAAGCGTTTCGGCGGCCTGGTCGCCGTCAACCACGTCGATCTCGACCTGTACGCGGGCGAATGCGTCGGCGTGCTCGGGCACAACGGCGCCGGCAAGACGGTGCTGATCAAGGTGCTGAGCGGCGTCTACATTCCCGACGAGGGCACGATCAAGGTGCACGGCCAGGAGATGCACTTCCGCACCCCGCACGATGCCCAGGCGACGGGCATCGAGACCATCCACCAGACGCTGGCGCTGGCCGACAATCTCGACGGGCCCGGCAACCTGTTTCTCGGCCGGGAGCTGCTGACGCCCTGGCGCACGCTCGACAGCCGCCGCATGCAGTACGAGGCGCGCAACGTCATCAGCCGCCTGAACCCGAACTTCAAGAACATCCTCGATCCGGTGCTGCGCATGTCCGGCGGCCAGCGCCAGTCGGTCGCGATCGCCCGCGCACTGTATTTCAACGCCCGCATCCTGATCATGGACGAGCCCTGCGCGGCGCTGGGCCCGGCCGAGACGCGCATGGTGCTCGAGACCATCAAGCGCCTGAAAGCCGAGGGCATCGGCATCTTCCTGATCAGCCACGAGGTGCACGACGTCTTCGAGGTCTGCGACCGCGCGACCGTGATGAAGAACGGCAACGTCGTCGGCATGGTGCACATGAAGGACGTCACGCCCGACGAGGTGCTTCAGTTGATCATCCAGGGCAAGCGCCCAGCGCAGGCTCCGGCGGCATGAACGCGCGGCTCGCCCTCCCTGCGCTGGTCCTGGCGTGCACGGCGGCCGGGGCCGCCCCGCCCGTGCCGCGTTTCGTCGACGAGACCGACGCGGCTGGCTTCCAGAGCCGCTTCGACGGCGACTGGGAATACATGGTCGGAGGCGGGGTGGCGGCGCTCGACTGCGACGACTCGGGCAAGCCTTCGCTGTGGATCGCGGGCGGCGCCAACCGCGCGCGTTTCTATCGCAACCGCAGTGCTCGCGGGGGTGCGCTCAGGTTCGAGGAGCAGCGTGTCGGCCTCGAAATGACGAGCGCGCTCGGTGCCTACCCGATCGACATCGACGGCGACGGCAAGGTCGACCTCATGGTGCTGCGCGTCGGCGAAACGGTACTGTTGCGCGGCCTCGGCGAATGCCGGTTCGAGCGTGCCAACGAGGCATGGGGCTTTGCCGGCGGCAACCAGTGGACGAGCGCGTTCTCCGCTGCCTGGCTCGGCGACAACGCGCGGCCGACGCTGGCCCTGGGCACCTACATCGCCCGCACGGCGCAGGAATTCCCCTGGGGCAACTGCACGCCGAACCAGCTGTTCCAGCCGTCGCCGGATGCCGGATTGCGCTACCTGCCGCCGCGCGAACTGAAGCCGGGCCACTGCGCGCTGTCGATGTTGTTCTCGGACTGGAACCGCAGCGGCATGCCGGCGCTGCGCATCGCCAACGACCGCGAGTACTACAAGGGCGGACAAGAGCAACTCTGGCAGGTGGGCAGCGATGGCAGCGCGCTCGAGCAGACGGCGGCCGACGGCTGGCAGCCGCTGCAGATCTGGGGCATGGGCATCGCCAGCGCCGATCTGGACGGCAGCGGCTTCCCTGCCTACTACATCACGAGCATGGCCGACAACAAGCTGCAGGTGCTTGCCTCGGGTGCCTCCGGGCCACGGTATGTCGATGTCGCATTCGCTCGCGGCGCCACGGCCCATCGGCCGTTCGTCGGCGGCGACGTGCACCCGTCCACCGCGTGGCACGCCCAGTTCGCCGACGTCAACAACGATGGCTTGCTCGACCTGTTCGTGGTCAAGGGCAACGTCGGCAACATGCCCGACTTTGCGATGCTCGATCCGAGCAACCTGATGCTCGGCAACCCCTCCGGGCGCTTCACCGACGCGGCGGCCGAAGCGGGCCTGATGAACGTGCAGCGCGGCCGCGGCGGGCTGCTGGTGGACCTGAACGGCGACGGGCTGCTCGACGCCGTCATCGTCAACCGCTGGGACAAAGCCAAGCTGTGGCGCAATGTGGGCTCCGGCAGCGCGGCCGAGCCGAAGCCGCTCGGTCATTGGCTGCAGGTGCGGCCGCGCCAGGACGGCGGCAACCGCGACGCCATCGGCGCCTGGCTCGAGGTGGAATCGCTCGGCCGCGTGCAGCGTCGCGAGCTGGTGGTCGGCGGCGGCCATGCGAGTGGCGCGCTCGGCTACCAGCACGTCGGGTTGGGGGCGGCGACGCGAGCGCGCGTGCGCGTGCTCTGGCCCGGCACGAAGGCCGGCGAGACCTCGCCGAAGCGTGTGAGCGCCTGGTTCGACGTCGTTGCCGATCGCTTCTATCTGATCGACCGTTCGAGCGGACTGCGGGAGGTGCGGCCATGACGCGGCGCGCCCGTTGGGTTGGCGTCGTCCTGGCGCTGGCCGCGCTGGGGCCGACGGCGACCGCTTTTGCGCAAGGCGCGCGTTTGCCGCAGACGGCCGACCGCTACGGCGCCGCGGTGGCCACCGAATGGTTCCGCCTGGTGCTACCAGCACTGCAGCAGACACCAGGCCAGTCGCCGCCGGTGGCGGCGCGAACACTGGCCTATCTGGGCGTGGGCCTGCACGAATCCCTCGTGCCCGGCATCCCGGGACAGCGCAGCCTGACGGGCCAACTCGCCGAACTGCAGTCGCTGCCGCCGGTGCAACCCGACGAACCGCTGCATTGGCCCACGGTCGCCAACGCCACGCTGGCAGCGCTCGTGCGCATGCTGCTGCCCTACGCGCCGGCCGACTGGATGAATCGGATCGATGCGCTCGAGCGCAACATGCCGCTGGCACAGATCGCCGACTTCGATCCTGCGGAACGCTCGCCCGAGGTCGTCATCCGCTCGGAGACGCACGGCCGGCTGTTGGCGATGGCGATCATGACCTGGGCGCGCACCGATGGCGGCCACGACGTGCTCGGCACGCGCCGCGTTCGCATCGATGCCACCTACGTGTCGCCCAGCGGCCCCGGCGCCTGGGTGCCGACACCGCCGAAGTTCCAGCGCCCACTGCTGCCGTACTGGGGCAGCAACCGGCCGTTCATGACCGAGGCGATCGCGCGCTGCACACCGCCCGGGCCGCCGCCGTACGACGAGACCCCGGGTTCGGCGTTCCGGCGCGAGGCCGACGAGGTACACAAGGCGGGAACCAGCCCGACGGAAGACCAGCGCCGCATTGCGCTGTACTGGGCCGACGATCCTGGCAAGACGCCGACGCCAGCAGGTCACTGGGCCTGGATCCTCACCGACCTGCTGCGTGACCGCAAGGCCAATCTGGCAGCGGCCGCCGAGGTTTATGCGCGGATGGGCATCGCGATGTCCGATGCCTTCGTCGCTACCTGGAAGACCAAGTACGAGGTCAACCTGCTGCGGCCGGTGACTTACATCCAGATGGTGTCGGACACCAACTGGGTGCCACCACTGATGGAAACGCCACCCTTTCCCGAATACCCTTCGGGCCATTCGGTGCTGTCGGCCGCGGCGGCGACCGTGCTGGCGTCGCAGTTCGGCGAGCGCACCGCCTTCGACGACCGCACCCACAACGATCGCGGTTGGGGGCCGCGGCGCTTCGCCAGCTTCGCGTCGGCCGCCGACGAGGCTGCGCTGTCGCGGCTGTACGCCGGCATCCACTTCCGCTCGGCCATCGAGCACGGCGGCCAGCAGGGCCGCTGCGTGGGTGCGGCCGCGCTGGCGCTGAGCACTCGCTAGCCGGGATCTTTCGCGGGCATCGGTCCCGCGTCAGGCCAGAAAGAGGTGCCCCGGGGGAAAGTGTCCGTGGCGCATAGGGCAAGATCGCGGCTTGGCGTTGGATCGTCGGGTTGCTGGAGTGCAGACGAATGCGCAGGCGCAGCAACCACAACGAGGCAGCGGCGAAAACAACCATGACGGCACGGCGGCGAGGTGTGCGCCAATTCGGCAGCCTGCATCCACACCGACCGCAGTGGTGCCAACTACGTGAGCGGCCTCACTGAGGACGACATCGCGGGCATTCTCTGCAGAGCTGCGGCCACTGGGGATCCGGTGCAGAGGCTCCGCCATCCACGACCATCACCTCACCCGTCATGTGGGCGCTGAGGTCTGCGGACACGAACAACAGCGAACCGGCAATCTCGGCGGGCGTCGCCGGGCGACCAATCGGGATCACCTTGCCGATCGCGCTCCAAGCTTCTTCGCTGAGTCGCTGGTTTAGACGTGGCGTTCGCACATAGCCGTGAGCTACCGCATTGATGCGGACACCACGACGGGCATATTCGGCTCCGGCACATCGCACCACGTGATGCAGCGCCGCCTTCGAGACGGCATACGCGATCTGGTTCGCCAGCACCTGCGATCAACATCAGGCTTGGTGGATTGCCTCCCTCAGCAAGAGCTAGGACGAGTTCAGTAGGGATGGCGCGCCGCCGTTGGCCATCGTCATCACGGTGTGCGACAGCGCTACCGCGGAGCAGTGTCCCGTGTTCTTCGATGGCACGGGAGTGCCAGCCTATCAAGATGCACTGGGACTACCGAACGAGCGGAGCGGGGTGGGATGCCGAGATGACGGCTTTTGACCATCAATCGCCGCGCCGCGCTGGCCACACTCTGAATGAACTTCTCCTGCCTCTCCGTCTCAGCCAAAGCACCTCCACCGAAAGGTATAGCCATGTCAGCCGCTCAAAAGTCCCGGGTCACCGAACCTCTCAAGAGCATCGAAACCGGTGACTCAGGTCCGGTAGCGCACCTTCTCAACTTCTCACGCAACTCGAGACGCCTGAATGCAGGCCTCAGCAGTTGTTCGCGGACGCATGGATGCGACGATTGGCTCGGGTGTCCGATTTGCGCTCTGCGGGCCGTGCTCGCGGCTCGCGGCACGGCCTGGAAAAATGCGCAGATCTACTTCTTGACGAGTTTGCCGGCGAGCATCTCGGACAACCAACCGAATGCCGCTCCGAGCACGATCGACCCGACCGTTGGCACGAGCGCGTCCATCGGCGCGATCCCCTTGAGCAGAATCAGGCCAGCGGCGGACGCGAAACCATAGACAGCAGCCGGAATCGTCGAGAGCTGGGGAATGTGAGCTGCCAGCACCATGACGGCGACACCGATCCCGACTGCAACGGGTGCGGCCAAGGCACCCAGAGCGCCGAGCATGCCGGCCAGCATGACTGACAGGATCCCAACCACTGCGCCGAACACCATGCAGACAATCGTCTTGACCAGACCATCGGTCTTGCCGCCGCAGTGGAAGAAGCTCCCCCACGCGACGAACGCCTGCCAGATCTGAAAGTTGAATGCCGCAAGGGGCCCTAGGAAAACCCAGGTTGCCACGACGGCCAGCAGGCCGATCGAAATCGTCAATGCCAACAACATCGTCATTTCTTGTCTCCTCGGTCCGTGTTGTGGGAACGGCTCGGCACCGCCCGACGGGGTTGGCGCCGTGCCGCTCTCAAGCGTCGGCGATCAGCCGACGTGCCATTGCGCAGCGCAATGCTTGATCAGGCCGACAACAAGATCAGCGACCTACCCCTCATCAAACTTCACTGAGCTGCGCGAGCATCGAGCGCAAGAAGCATTCCACGCGTGGCGGATCGACCACCGTGCGCAACTCGCCTTCGTCTTCGAGGGGTGGATTCGAAATTCGCGGGTAATCCCGCTTCGGGTTGCTACGCGTCGGTCACCCGTGCCCGTCGAAATGGCAGTCGAGCCATACCCTTTCTTGCTCAGACTGTCCCTGGGACAAGATGACAACTTGAGTCACATCTGCTGACACGCCCGCGTCACCCGCGTTCCGCGCCGTGCGCCCCATGTCGCACAAAGGGCAGAACCCCCAGCGCTTGCAGCCGCCTATGGCAGGAGATGGCCGACAGCGGACGCCCGATCAGACCTTCGCCTGACACTCGATCGCATCCACGATCACCCGCCGTCGCCGCGCCGTCACCGCCTCCTGCTCCACCCCCTGCTCGAACAGCGCGCTGAAGGTGGGGCGGTTCGAGACGAAGTGGAAGCACATGCCGACCACGTTCGCGTACACATCCAAGGGCTGCAGTTCTTCGCGCATCAGGCCGTTCGCCTGACCGCGCCGCAGGATCGCGGCCAGCGCGTCGAGGCTGCGCCCGCTCGCCTCCCGCACCGACTCCGCCTGCGCGATGAAACGCCCGCGCAGCAGGTTTTCGCCCATCACCATGCGCACGAACTGCGGTGACTTCACGTGCAGGTCGAACAGGTGGCCGACGTAGGCGCGCAGCGCGTCCATCGGGGCCATCGCGTCGTAGTCGGGAGCCACGAGCGACGCGCGCGCCCTGGCGTACGACTCGGCCAGCGCGGCGGTGTACAGCCCTTCCTTGCTGCCGAAGTGGTAGTACAGCATGCCCTTGCTGGTGCCGGTGCGTGCTGCAATCGCCTCGACGCGCGCGCCGGCCAGGCCGAGCTCCGAAAACTCGGCGATGGCGGCGTCGAGGATGTTGCGCGCGACCGGGTCCATCGGCAGCCGACGATGGGCCTTCAGCGCTGGGCGCGCAGCCGCTCCGATTCGCTCAGCAGCAGCTTGAGCACGTCGGGGTTGGCGCTCGCGCTGTGCTTGTCGACCACCGGGCGTGCCGCCGCGCGGATGCGCGCGATCTCTGCCGGCGCGATGTCGTTCACGCTCATCAGCGTGCGCAGCTTGGTGAGCGCCGCGTCCTCGTCGGCGCGCGCGCCGTCGCGCCATGTCTTGGTGGCTTCGGTCCACGCCTGGCGCAGGATCGTGCGCTCCTCGTTGTTGAGCTGGTCCCACACCGGCTTGCTGAAGATGCCCATCGCCGCGAGCAGCACGTGGCGCGTCATCGACAGGTATTTCTGCACCTCGTAGAACTTGGTGGCCAGGATCAGCGCCACCGGGTTCTCCTGGCCATCGACGGCCTTCTGCTCGAGCGCGGTGTACAGCTCGGGGAACGGCATCGGCACCGCGTTCGTGCCGAGCGCCTTCCACAGGTCGAGCGCCAGCGGCGACTGCAGCACCCGGATCTTCAGGCCCTGCAGATCCTCCAGCCTGGTCACGGCACGCCGGCTGTTGGTGAGGTTGCGAAAGTTGCAGGCCGCGAAGCCGAGCGGCACCACGCCCTTGCCGTCGAGGCTGTCGAGCAGCTTCTTGCCGAACGGGCCGTCGACAACCGCCTCGGCATGCTCCATCGAGTCGAACAGGTACGGCAGGTCGAGCAGCTCGAACTCCTTGATCAGGCCGACCAGCAGGCCGGCCGACAGCGTGCCCATGTCGATGGTGCCGGAGCGGATGCCCGAGATCATCTGCAGGTCGCCACCGAGTGCGCCGCCGGGAAACACGTTGACCTTGAGCTTGCTGCCCGACAGGCGCGCCACACTCTCGGCGAACTTGTCGGCGCCGTCGGCCACCGAGTTGCCGCGCGGCGACTGGAATGCGAGCTTGAATTCGCGCGCACGGATCTGGCCGAGCGCCGGCAGCGGCAACCATGCTGCCACCGCGCCGGCCGCGACGAGGCGGCGACGGGTGGGTGACAGCAGCGGGAGTTGGCAAGGCTTGTTCATCGGTGGTCTCCTTTGCGTTGCAAGCGCGGCCCGGCTTTCAGCGCGCGAGCCATGCGGCCGGCGCGGTGACCAGCCACGGGAACAGCGTCATCGCGCCCAGCATCGCGAGCTGGGCGAACATGAACGGCCAGACGCCGCTGATGACCTGGGTCATGCCGACGCGCGAGACGCCGGCCACGACGTTGAGCACGGTGCCCACCGGCGGCGAGATCAGGCCGATCGCGTTGTTGACGACGAACAGCACGCCGAAGTACACCGGGTCGATGCCGGCCGCCTTGACGATCGGCATCAGGATCGGCGTGAGGATCAGCACCGTCGGCCCGAAGTCGAGCGCGGTGCCGATGATCACCACCAGCACCATGATCACCAGCATCAGCAGGATCGGGCTCGTGATCAGCGGGCCGAACAGCTCGACCAGCGTCTGCGCGATGCCCGACACGGTGACGAGCCAGCTCGACAGCATCGCCGATGCGACCAGCAGCATCACCACGCTGGTGGTCATCGCCACGCGCACGAAGATGGCGTACAGGTCGCGGTGCCTGAGCTCGCGATACACGAACGTGGCTACCAGGTAGGCGTACACGGCGCAGGCCACCGCGGCCTCGGTGGGCGTGACGACGCCGAACTTGAGGCCGAAGATGATGATGAGCGGCATGCCCAGCGCCCAGCTGCCCTGCCGCGCGGCGCGGCCGATCTGCGCCAGGCTGGCGCGCGGCAGGCGCGGCGGCGCCTCGGTGCGCATGATCCACCACCAGGTGATCCACAGCGACAACGCGAGCAGCAGGCCCGGCACGATGCCGGCCAGGAACAGCTTGGTGATCGACACGCCGGCCAGCACGCCGAAGAAGACGAACGGGATGCTCGGCGGAATGATCGGCGCGATGATCGCGCCCGCGGCGATCAGCCCGACCGTGCGCCCCGGGTTGTAGCCGGCCTTGATCATGGTCGGCACCAGGAACGCGGACAGCGCCGCGGCATCGGCCACCGCCGAGCCCGACAGCGACGCCAGCATCACCGTGGTCAGGATGACCACGTAGCCCAGGCCGCCGCGCAGGTGGCCGAGCAGCGTCATCGCGATGTCGACGATGCGGCGCGAGATGCCGCCGGCGTTCATGATCTCGCCGGCGAGGATGAAGAACGGCAGCGCCAGCAGCGGAAAGCTGTCGGCGCCGTTGACCACCGTCTGCGCCATCAGCGTGGGGTCGAACTGGCCCATCGCGAGCATCAGCGCCACGCCCGACACCAGCATCGCGAAGGCGACCGGCATGCCGAGCAGCATCGGCACCAGCAGGCCGAGCAGGAACACGGTGAGGATCACGCGATGTCCTCGCTCTCGACGGTGCCGATCAGCTCGCCATCGGTGAGCTGGCCGCGCAGCGCGCGCCAGATGTCCCAGGCCAGGATCAGCGTCGCAGCGGCGCCGAACAGCACGGCCACGCCGTAGAACAGGCCGTGCGACAGCCCGGTGACCGGTGCGCCGATGTCCCAGTCGATGCGCGTCTGGCGCAGGCTGCCGAGGAAGAACAGCACCGCCACCGCCAGCATGGCGGTACGCGTCAGCAGGAAGCACACGCTGCGGCCGCGGCGCGACAGGCGCACGACGAAGGCATCGACGCCGAGGTGGCGCCCTTCCTTCAGCGCCAGCGCGGCGCCGATGAAGGTGAGCCACACCAGGCACCAGCGCGACAGCTCCTCGGAAACGTCGATGCCGGAGTTGAAGCCGTAGCGCAGCACGACGTTGCCGAACACCATCACCACGATGGCCAACAGCAGAAAGGCCAGGAAGCCCTTGAGGACCGCGATGCCCAGCCGCACCGCCTTCATCGTGCGACACCCGGCTCGAGCAGCCCGCGCAGATCGGCGCACAGCTGCTGCGCCGCCTGCAGCGAACCCGGCGACACACGCGTGAAGCTGAAGAAGCCGTGGTTCAGCGCCGGGTACTGGCGCAGCAGCACCGGCACGCCGGCGGCCTGCAGCCGCGCCGCGTAGGCGAGGTTGTCCTCGTAGAGAAAGTCGTGCGCACCGACGCCGATGATCGCCGGCGCCAGCCCGGCATGCCGCTCGGCCAACGCCGGCGATGCGCGCCAGTCGCTCGCCTGCTGCTGAACGCGCTCGCCGAAGTAGGCGCGCGCGATGTCGGCGTCGAGCCGCCGCGACATGTCGGTGGCCGGGTAGATCAGCAGTTGCGCCGCCAGCGGCAGCCCGCGGGCGCGCGCGTGCAGCGCCGCCACCGCAGCCAGGTTGCCGCCGGCGCTGTCGCCCGCCACCGCCACCGGCAAGGCAGCGCCGCCGAGCCGGCCGACATGCTCGAACGCCCAATCGAGTGCAGCCATGGCATCCATCGCGGCGGCGGGAAAACGATGCTCCGGGGCCAGCCGGTAGCCGACGTTGAGCACCACCACGCCGCACTCGGCTGCGATGCGCCGGCAATGCGCCTCGTGCGATTGCAGGTCGCCCAACACCCAGCCGCCACCGTGAAAGAAGACGACCGTGCCGCGCACGGCGCCATGCGGCCGCACGATGCGCGCGGGCAGCGGGCCGTCGGCGCCTGGAATCTCCAACGCATCAATGGATGCGACCTCGATCGTCGGGCTCGGATAGAGAAAAGCGCGAATGCAACGGCCGCGCTCGCGGCTGGCACTCGGATCGCCGCCTTCGTACAGCCCCGGGATGCCGCTGTCTTTCCAGCGGCGCGCCATCTCGGCGAGTTGCGGCTCGAGCGGCACGGCAGCGTCGGGCATGCGTCGCTCCCTGAGGGTGATCGGTGGGCTGGCCAGTGTATTGACTGGCCGGTTAGTTAATATCCGTGCGACCCCGCATGGCGTGCCGCGGGCCGCATCGCCCTGCCTAGGATTTCGTCAGGATCCGCTTCAGCGTATCGGCGCTGAAACCCAACACCACGATCGCGACGATCGCCGACCACCAGTCGAGCGAGCGGATCTTGTCCTCCGCACCGGCCAGCAAGCCGATCACGACGATGCCGATGGTGACCACCAAGGTGCCAGAGGCCAGCAGCGCCACGTCGCGGCCGTAGGACTTGATGGGCTCCAGCCGCAGCTTGGCGGCGGCCGTCGCCAGCGGCGCCCCGCCGTCGCGATCCTCGAGCAGCTCGGCCCGCACTTCGAAGGGGGGCAGCGGCGGCGGCGGTGGCTGGCGACGCAGCTTGCTCCACCAGCGCTGCATCAGCCCGGGCTCCGGCTGCGGCTCGAAGTACTGGCCGACGATCCAGCCATCGTCGGGCTCGGGCTCGCGGTCCGAAGGGATGCCCGGGCCGGAGAACTGCCAGCGGCAGACGATCTGCTGGCGTGCCACCGCAGTGTCGAAGCCGGGCCGCTCGAGCTTCAGGCGGAACACGACGAGCTGAAAGCCGATCGGCGTGCGCGGGTCGAACTCGATGCGCAGCGCGCCCGGGCGTTGCAGTTCGGCGATCAGGTCGGCCTTGTCGATGTTCTGCTCGACCTCGCGCACGATGTCGGTGGCCCTGCGCAGCGATTCGCACGGGCCCGGTGACAACGCGGCCAGCAGATCCGTGCCACGGCCCTCGCGCTTGGCACGGATTTCTTCGCCCCCGGCGTTCGCCACCAGCTTCGCGAAGGCGATGATCAGGCGAGCCTTGCACACGGCGTGCGCGGCGCGGACGAAACGCTCGCGTGTCGGCTCCGCCTCGTCATCCGCGAGGAAGTCGCCTCGCAAGGCCTGCATCAGGTCGGCCAGCCGCTTCCATTCGCCTGTCCTTGCCAGCTCGGCGGTTGCCAGCCCGCGGGCTTGCGCCTGCAGTTGAGTGACGGCTTCCCTGCCCGGCGGGTTGTCGCTTCCAGCCAGGACCTTGGCGGCCGCATCGAGCGCTGCCCGCGCCGCCTTCATGTCGGAGTCGTCGGGCTCATGCTTCTCGGCGACGTCGAGCGCCGAACGGCACAGCTCCTCGACCCGCTCGGCCTCGGGCAGCGCCATGCCGGGATCGTCGCGCAAGGCGACCAGCAGCGCACCCGCCTGCGTGGTGAGGTCGATGCGGCGACCGAGCGCTGCGATGCGTTCGTCGAGCTTGGGCAGGGCATCCTCGGTCGACGGGTGGAACCATTGGTTGACCCGCAACTCGTCGCGCAACCGCTTCTTCTCGGTGCGCAGCAGGTTCAGGCGACGCGAGCTGATGACACCACCGAGCCCGGCCAGGCGCCCTTCCAGGTCGGCCAGCCGCTGCTTGCTCGCGATGCGCTTGCGCTGCACCGGCAGCGCATAGTTGACGAGCAGCGAGATCAGGACCCCGACGCAGAGGAAGAAGAGGATGGCGATCGAATTCAGGATGCCCTGCCAGACCGGACTCCAGTAGCTCAGCCGCGCCGTCACGTCGAAGGCCTTGTGCTCGACCGGGCGCAGCCGGAAGCTCGAGTCGGGCTCGTGTTCGAGCAGCAGCCGCCCGCGGCGCTCGCCAGCGCGCACGAAGCCACTCTCGAAGACGGATTGCTCGACCTTTTGCAACGACACCGGCAACACCACGTGCTGCCGCGGGTAGGCCACGGCGACCCCGGCGTCCACTTCGTCGCCGGCAAGTTGCAGGCTCCAGCGGATGCGGTAGAGCACCGGATCCTCGTTGAACAGCCGGATCTCGTGGCCGCGCTGTCCGCGGACCAGCGTGATGTCGAGTTTGTTCGCTGCCGACCCGTCGAGCTTCAGGTTGAAGGGCAGCGCTTCCTGGCGCAGCGCCTTGACCTCCACCAGCTCATCGGCGCCATGGCGCAAGGTCGCGATCAGCAGGCTCGACGGCGGCACCTTCGACGCCTCGACCTTGACGTCCACGCAGCGCTGCGCGGCCAGCTCGGCACGTCCTTTCACGATGGCCTCGTCGTCAGCCACCGCGGCAACGACGCTGCCGACGGCCGCCGACACCGTGCGTGTGCCGTCCGGCATGCGCTCGGCAAAGCGCGACAGTTGCAGTGCGGGCTTGATCGGTTGCGAACTGCGGTTGCACAGTTGCATGGCCGTGGATCCCGCGCCATCGCCGCCAACGGCCAGGACCGCGTTGTTTTCGACGCACAGCGTGCACCCGGCCGGGCTGTCTTTCGGGCACCACGTGCACGGCACCTCGGGCGCCGCTGCGTTGTCGTGCTTCGTCGCCGTGCTGGCGTCTTGCGGCGGCTGGCAACCGCCGAGCCACAGCAGCGCAGCCAGCGAGACCACCATCCCCAGCCCACGGCTTGGACCCTGTTGCGCAAGCATCGGCACGCTCCCCGGACACCACCGGCGCCAAGGGTGCCGCCGGTCGGCGCCTGTTGGCAAGCCGATGTGAATACCGCACAAGTTCCAACGGCATTAGTGACCACCCGAAAACGGCGCTGGGCCCTAGCCTTGCCCGCAGTCGCCGTGCCCCTGCGCGCTGCGACTGCAAGCAAGGAGAGGGCTGTGTTCGACCTGATTTCCATCGCTGAAGAGGCGGCGCCGGCCAACGACGCCGCTGCCATCGGACTGCCGAGCGCCAACGACGGCTATCGTGGCCCCGAGCGCCGGCGCCGCGCATCGCCACTCACCGGCCTGCTGGCGGCGATGCTCGACGAGATCGACTACGGCATGCTGCTGGTCACCGACGGCGTGCGCCTGCTGCACGCCAACCACGTGGCCCGCGCCGAACTCGACGCCGAGCATCCGCTGCTGGTGTTGGGCCATGAACTGCGAGCCCGGCGGCCGCAAGACGCGGCGCCGCTGCACGCTGCGCTCACCGACGCCTGCCGGCGCAAGCTGCGCCGCCTGGTCACGCTGGGCGAGGGCGGCCAGCGCGTCTGCCTCGCGGTGGTGCCGATCCCGGCACCCGACGACGCCACGCCGACCAGCGCGCTGGTGATGCTGGGCAAGCGCCAGGTCTGCCAGCAGTTGTCGGTGGAGGCCTTCGCACGCACGCACGCCCTCTCGCCGATGGAGACGCTGGTGCTCAAGGCGCTTTGCAGCGGCACGCGGCCCAGCGAGATCGCGCTGCAGCACAGCGTGGCCCTGTCCACCGTGCGCAGCCAGGTGTGCAGCATTCGCGCCAAGACCGGGGCCGAGACCATCGGGGCGCTGGTGCGCATGGTGTCGTTGCTGCCACCGATGGTCGGGGCGTTGCGGTCGCTGCCGGTCGCGGCCGAGCACCCGCCGGCATTGGCGATGGCCGTGGCCTGCGGATAGCGCGCGTCGCGGCTTTTGCGGAATCCTTGTCGCCCGTCAAGGCGGTGGCTCGCCGGTGGACGCACGCTGGAGCCCATGACGCACAAAGCCCTCGAGATCATCCGTGGGGAGCATGCCGCGCTGTCGGCGATGCTGCGCTCGATCCTGCTGCTGCTCGCGCAACATAGCCGCGCTGGCATCCAGCCCGACTTCACCGCCATGCGGGCGATGCTGTTCTACGTGGACGAGTTTCCCGAGAGGCGCCATCACCGCAAGGAGTCGGAACTGCTGTTTCCGATGCTGCGCGCCCGCACGCCACAGCATCGCGACCTGCTCGACCATCTGGATCTCGACCACTCGCGCGGCGAGATGCGGATTCGCGAGCTGGAGCACGCCCTGCTGGCGTTCGAGATGATGGGCGAGTCGCGCCGCAGCGCGTTCGAGGAG
>DATDJF010000354.1:0-4311 GCA_036520715.1 Burkholderiaceae bacterium
AAACGCGCGATCGTTCGGCGCGGCTCGCCGCGGCCTTGCGCGCGCTCGGCGTCGCGCGCAACAGCACCGTCAGCGCGATGTTGCACAACACGCCGGAGATGGTCGAAATGCACTACGCAGTGCCGGCGTTGAACGCGGTGCTGAACACGCTGAACACGCGGCTCGACGCGCCTTTGCTGGCCTGGCAGTTGAACCACTGCGAAGCGGCCGTGCTCATCACCGACCGCGAGTTCGCGCCGACGATGCGCGAGGCGCTGCGCATCCTGAAAATCGAGCATGGCCGCGACCTGATCGTGATCGACGTCTGCGACAGCGAATACACCGGCGCTGGCGACACACTCGGCGCGCACGAATACGAAACGCTGCTCGCCGCGCACGACCCGCTGCCCGTGCTGCCCGGCCCGCAGGACGAATGGGACGCCATCGCGGTGAGCTACACCAGCGGCACCACCGGCGACCCCAAGGGCGTGGTCACGCACCACCGCGGCGCCTACCTCAATGCCGTGTGCAACGCGTCCACCTGGACCATGCCGCATTTCCCGAAGTACCTGTGGACCTTGCCGATGTTCCATTGCAACGGCTGGTGTTTTCCCTGGACGCTGGCCTTGCTGGGCGGCACCCACGTGTGCCTGCGCCGGGTCGAGGCCAAGGCGATGCTCGATGCGATGCGCGAGCACGGCGTGGATCACTACTGCGCGGCGCCGATCGTGCACAACCTGATCGTCAACGCGCCGGCCGCGCTGCGCGAGGGCATCACGCAGCGCGTGCGCGGCATGGTGGCCGGTGCGGCGCCGCCGGCGGCGATGATCGAAGGCATGGCCAAGATCGGTTTCGACATCACGCATGTCTACGGACTCACCGAGACCTACGGGCCGGCGTCGGTGGCCGTCAAGCGGCCGCAGTGGAACAACCAGACCTTGTCGGAACAGACGCGCCTGAACGGCCGCCAGGGCGTGCGTTATGCGCTGCAGGAGGGCATGACGGTGCTCGACGCCGACACGCTCGCCGAGACACCGGCCGACGGCCAGGCGATGGGCGAGATCATGTTCCGCGGCAACATCGTGATGAAGGGCTACCTGAAGAACCCCGATGCCACCGCCAAGGCGTTTGCCGGCGGCTGGTTTCATACCGGCGACCTGGGCGTGATGGAGCCCGACCGCTACGTGAAGATCAAGGACCGCAGCAAGGACGTCATCATTTCGGGCGGCGAGAACATCAGCTCGCTCGAGGTCGAGGACGCGCTGTATCGCCACCCCGCGGTGCTGGCCTGCGCGGTGGTGGCCAAGCCCGACCCCAAGTGGGGCGAGACGCCGCTGGCGTACGTGGAGCTCAAGGCCGGGTCGAGCGCGGATGCGGCCGAGTTGATCGCCCACTGCAAGTCGCTGCTGGCCGGCTACAAGGTGCCGCGCGAGGTCCGCTTCGAGGAGATTCCCAAGACCTCGACCGGCAAGATCCAGAAGTTCACGTTGCGCGAGCGCGCCAGGTCGGCCAGCGCGATCGAGTGAGAGGCAGACCCATGTTGACCATCGACGAACCTTTGCTGCAACGCACGCGTGATGCGCGCGGCGTGGTCACGCTGACGCTCAATCGGCCGCAGGCCTTCAATGCCCTGTCCGAGGCGATGTTGCAGGCGCTGCAGGCCGAGATCGATGCGCTGGCCGGTGACGAGTCGCTGCGTGTGCTGGTCATCGCCGCTGCCGGCAAGGCCTTCTGCGCCGGGCACGACCTGAAGGAGATGCGGGCCGAGCCGTCGTTGGCGTACTACGAGCGCTTGTTCGAGCGCTGCTCGCGTTTGATGCTGACCATCCAGCGCCTGCCGGTGCCGGTGATCGCGCGCGTGCAGGGCATCGCCACCGCCGCAGGCTGCCAGCTGGTGGCGATGTGCGACCTCGCCGTGGCTTCGCGCGATGCGCGCTTCGCGGTCAGCGGCGTCAACTTCGGGTTGTTCTGCAGCACGCCGAGTGTGGCGCTGTCGCGCAACGTGGCGCGCAAGGCGGCGTTCGAGATGCTGGTGACCGGCGACTTCATCAGCGCCGACGAGGCGCGGGACAAGGGATTGCTCAACCGCGTGGTCGACGCGTCGGCGCTCGACACCGAGGTCGAGGCGCTGGTGTCGGGCATCGTGGCCAAGCCGCGTGCCGCCATCGCGATGGGCAAGGCGTTGTTCTACCGCCAGCTCGAGGCCGGCATCGCCGACGCCTACGCCGATGCCGGCCAGACGATGGCGCGCAACATGATGCAAGCCTGCGCGCTCGAGGGCGTGCAGGACTTCATCGACAAGCGCAAGGCCAAGGCCGGCTGACGCCGCTTACGATGCGGGGATGAGTCCACCGCGCATCCCGGGCCGCCGCTTCCTGCACTCTCCGGGCCCCACACCGCTGCCCGACGCCGTGCTGCACGCGATGAGCGTGCAGCCGATGGACCTCGGCGATCCGCGCGTCGACGCCAACATCGACGCCTGCGAGCGCGGATTGAAGCGCCTGCTGCACACCGAGGCGTCGGAGGTGTTTCTCTACGCCTCCAACGGCCACGGCGTGTGGGAGGCGGTGATTCAGAACCTGGCGGCGCCGCAGCAGCCGCTGCTGGTGCCCGGCACCGGCCACTTCTCGGAATCGTGGGCCGTGCAGGCCGAGGCCTTGGGCCGCCGCGTCGTGCGCACACCGTGGCGCGAAGGCTGGCCGATCGATGCCGAGGCCATCGAGCAGGCGCTGCGCGACGATCCCTCGCACCAGATCCAGGCCGTGCTGGCGGTGCACACCGACACCGCCAGCGGCGTGACCAGCGATCTGGCCGCGATCAGGCGCGCCCTCGATGCGGCGCGTCATCCGGCGCTGCTGGTGGCCGACGTGGTGGCCTCGCTCGGCGCGGCGCCGTTCGCGATGGATGCGCTGGGCATCGACGTCGCGCTCGGCGCGTCGCAAAAGGGCCTGATGTGTCCGCCCGGCGTGGGCTTCATCGCCGTCAACGACAAGGCGATGGCCGCGGCCGAGCGCTGCCCGGCGCCGCGCTTTTACTGGGACTGGGTGCGCCGCAAGGACGCGCTGTCGTACCGCAAGTTCTGCGGCACGCCGCCGCAGAACCTGTTGTTCGGCCTCGAGGCGGCGCTGGGTTTGATCTTCGACGAAGGCTTGCCGGCGGTGTGGGCACGCCATGCCAGGCTCGCCGGCGCCGTGCAGGCGGCGGTGGCGGGCTGGCGCAGCGGTGGCGTGCTGGACTTCTTCGCGCAGGAGCCGGCCAGCCGGTCGGTGTCGGTGACCACGATCACGATCGAACCGGAAGCCGTCGACATCGACGCGCTGCGCAGCGTGGCGCGTGAACGCTACCAAGTGGCGATCGCCGGCGGCCTCGGGCCGCTCAACGGCCGCGCGTTTCGCATCGGCCACCTGGGCGACAGCAACCCGGCGGTGATCCTGGGCGCGATCGCCGGCGTCGAGGCGGCGCTGCGCTCGCTCGGTGTTCCAGTGGGCGAGGGCGGCGTGCAGCGCGCGGTGCAGTTCCTGGCGGCCGACTGATCGAGGGTTCAGCCCTTCGCGGGCGATGAGACCTTGTGTCTCATCAGCCGACCCTTCTCGCGCTCCCAATCACGCTTCTTCTCGGTCTCGCGCTTGTCGTGCTGTGCCTTGCCCTTGGCGAGCGCGATCTCGGCTTTCACGCGGCCGCCCTTGTAGTGCAGGTTCAGCGGCACCAGCGTGTAGCCGCGCTGCTCGACCTTGCCGACCAGCCGCTTGATCTCCTCCTTGTGCATCAGCAGCTTCTTCGTGCGGTCGGCCTCCGGGTGCACGTGGGTCGACGCCGAGCGCAGCGCGTTGATGCGGCAGCCGATCAGGAACAGCTCGCCATCGCGGATCACCACGTAGCCGTCGGTGAGTTGCACCTGTCCGGCCCGGATGGCCTTGATCTCCCAGCCCTCGAGCACCATGCCGGCTTCGAATCGTTCCTCGATCAGGTAGTCGAAGCGGGCGCGCCGGTTCTCGGCGATCGGTGCGGTCATGTCAGTGGCGCCCGGCCGCCCGAAGCCACTGACGGCCTTGCAGGCCGCGCTGGTCCTCGCGGACCAGCCGTTCGCCAGGCGAGGCCGGTCCATCGGACCGACCTCGTCCGGGCTCACCCCCCTCGGGGGGCAGCGAGCGAAGCGAGCGTGGGGGCTGTTTCATCCTAGACTCCGGCGGGCACCGCACGGTGCCAGTCGGTGGCCTGCTGCAGCGCGTGGCCGACTTGCAGCAAACGCGCCTCGTCGAAGTAGTTGCCGATCAGCTGCAGCCCCACCGGCATGCCATGGTCGCCCTGCCCCGCCGGCACGCTCATGCCGGG
>DATDJF010000355.1:0-7163 GCA_036520715.1 Burkholderiaceae bacterium
GGCCGCCGAGACTGCGGGCCGCGCCGCGCAGGAGCAAGGCATCAAGAACCTCGACGTGCGCATCAAGGGCCCTGGCCCGGGCCGCGAGTCGTCGGTGCGCGCGCTGGCGTCGCTGGGCATCCGCATCAACTCGATCAGCGACGTGACGCCGATCCCGCACAACGGCTGCCGGCCCCAGAAGCGCCGTCGCATCTGATGAAGAAGCACGGTTCGCCGATGGGCGGATCGTGTCTGTTGAAGCCCACCGTCTGAGCGCATTCCAAGAAGAACCCGCCAGACTCGCGCGAACTGAAAGCTCCTGGCTTTCGGGCTCGTGTCAGCAAGACGATTGAAGGAAATCAAGTGGCACGTTATCTCGGCCCCAAGGCCAAACTCTCCCGCCGCGAAGGCACCGACCTCTACCTGAAGAGCGCCCGCCGCGCGATCAGCGACAAGGCCAAGTTCGACAGCAAGCCCGGCCAGCACGGCCGCACGTCGGGGTCACGCACCTCCGACTTCGGCCTGCAGTTGCGCGAGAAGCAGAAGGTCAAGCGCATGTACGGCGTGCTGGAGCGGCAGTTCCGCCGCTACTTCGCCGAGGCCGAGCGCCGCAAGGGCAACACCGGTTCGAACCTGCTCGCGATCCTCGAGTCGCGGCTGGACAACGTGGTCTATCGCATGGGCTTCGGCTCCACGCGCGCCGAGGCGCGTCAGTTGGTGTCGCACCAGGCGGTGATGGTGAACGAAAAGGTGGTCGACATCTCGTCGTACCAGGTGAAGACCGGTGACAAGATCACCCTGCGCGACAAGGCCAAGAAACAGCTGCGCGTCGTCGACGCGCTCAAGCTCGCCGAGTCGGTGGGCTTGCCGGCCTGGGTGCAGGTCGATGCCACCAAGTTCGAGGGCGTGTTCAAGCAACTGCCCGACCGCGACCAGTTCGGCGCCGACATCAAAGAAGCGTTGATCGTCGAGTTGTATTCGCGTTGAGAAACGAGAGCGGGTCGGCGGCCTGATGGCCGCCCGATCCATTTTCGGTGGCGCCCCGCTTTCCGGGTGCGAGGCGTCGATGTTCCATCCCGGCATGGTCCCCAGCCTTATCGGTGTAACGAGCCGAGGGTATTGAGAGGAACACAGGACTGCAATGCAAACCAATCTACTGAAGCCCAAAGCCATCAATGTCGAGCCGCTCGGCGGCCACCGTGCCAAGGTCACGCTCGAACCGTTCGAGCGCGGCTACGGTCACACGCTGGGTAACGCCCTGCGCCGCGTGCTGCTGTCGTCGATGGTGGGTTATGCGCCGACCGAAGTCACGATCGCCGGCGTGCTGCACGAATACTCCACCGTCGACGGCGTGGCCGAAGACGTGGTCAGCATCATGCTCAATCTGAAGGGGGTGGTGTTCCGCCTGCACAACCGCGACGAGGTGACGCTGGTGCTGCGCAAGGAGGGCGAAGGGCCGGTGATGGCGCGCGACATCCAGACCCCGCACGACGTGGAAATCATCAATCCCGATCACGTGATCGCGCACCTGGCCCAAGGCGGCAAGCTCGACATGCAGATCAAGGTCGAAAAGGGCCGTGGCTACGTGCCGGGCAACCTGCGCCGCTTCGGCGACGAGCCCACCAAGAGCATCGGCCGCATCGTGCTCGACGCCTCGTTCTCCCCGGTCAGGCGCGTCAGCTACGCGGTCGAGAACGCGCGCGTCGAGCAGCGCACCGACCTCGACAAGCTGGTGATGGAGATCGAGACCAACGGCGCCATCAGCCCCGAAGAAGCGATCCGCGCGTCGGCCAAGATCCTGGTCGAGCAGCTCGCGGTCTTCGCGCAGCTCGAAGGCAGCGACATCATCAACATCATCGACCAGCCGAGCAGCCGCCAGACGCAGTTCGACCCGATCCTGCTGCGCCCGGTCGACGAGCTCGAGCTCACGGTGCGTTCGGCCAACTGCCTGAAGGCCGAGAACATCTACTACATCGGCGACCTGATCCAGCGCACCGAGACCGAGCTGCTGAAGACACCGAACCTCGGCCGCAAGAGCCTCAACGAAATCAAGGAAGTGCTGGCGTCGCGCGGGCTCACGCTGGGCGCACGCCTGGAGAACTGGCCGCCACAAGGCCTCGACAAGCGATAAGCAACCCGACAAGCCACCAACCAAGGCCCTCCAAGAAGGGCTGGCTTGCAAGCCTCGGTACCTGATACGGCCGGGTCATCAAACGAGAAAGGAACGCACCATGCGCCACCGTCACGGACTTCGCAAACTCAACCGCACCAGCGAGCATCGCCTGGCGATGCTGCGCAACATGTGCGTCTCGCTGCTCACCCACGAAGCGATCAAGACCACGCTGCCCAAGGCCAAGGAGCTGCGTCGGGTGGTCGAGCCGCTGATCACGATGGGCAAGGCGCCGAGCCTGGCCAACAAGCGCCTTGCGTTTTCGCGCCTGCGCGATCGTGCGGCGGTGGTCAAGCTGTTCGGCGAGCTGGGACCCCGCTACGAAAAGCGCCCCGGCGGCTACACCCGCATCCTGAAGATGGGTTACCGGGTCGGCGACGCCGCGCCGATGGCCTACGTCGAGCTGGTCGACCGTCCCGAGCCGGTGGCCGCCGACGACGCCAAGGCCGAAGGCGCCGTCAAGGCCGATTGACCGGGCGGCACGCCCTGCGCCACAGTTCATGAAAGGCCGGCGCCCCCGGCCTTTCGTGCGTTTTGCCTGGGCCACAATGCCGGCGAAGGAACCCTGCGGGGCGTGCGCGTCCCTAAGCAGACCATGACGTCGCCATCGCCCTGCATTGCCCCTCGCCTGCCGGCCTGGCTGCCGGCGGCGCTGGCACTGGTGTTGGCGCTGCTGGGCGGTGCGGCCCTGGCGGCGCAAGACGAGTTCCTGGAGCCGGAAAAGGCCTTTCTCTTTTCCGCGCGTGCCGCCGACGAGCGCCACGTCGAAGTGCGCTTCCAGATCACTCCCGGCTACTACATGTACCGCGAGCGCTTCAGCGTCGAGGCGCCCGAGGCCTCACTGGGGTCGTGGGCGCTGCCGGCCGGCAAAGTGAAGTTCGACGAGACCTTCCAGAAGAACGTCGAAACCTATCGCGGCGAGTTGCGCGTCAGCATCCCGGTCGACAAGGCGCCGGCCCGCTTCACGCTGAACGTGGTCTCGCAAGGCTGCGCCGACGCCGGCTTGTGCTACCCGCCGATGACCAGCAGCGCGCAGGTGAGCCTGGCCGCATTCGGCGGGGACGGCAGCGTGCGCGTGCAGCTCGCGGCGGCCGACGCCGGCGCCGCCGCAGCCGCCGCGATGACCGCGGGCGGCAGCACGCCGCTTTCCAGCGCCGGCTCGTGGTTCGACGGCAGCGCGGTCGGCAGCGTCTTGCAAAGCGGCCGCTTCTGGCTGGTGGTCGGCGCGTTCTTCGCCATGGGTGTGGCGCTGTCGTTCACGCCGTGCGTGCTGCCGATGGTGCCGATCCTGTCGTCGATCATCGCCGGCAGCGCGGCGCCGGTATCGCGGGCGCGCGCGCTCAGCCTGGCGGCCGCCTACTCGCTGGGCATGGCGCTCGTGTATGCCGGGCTCGGCGTCGCCGCCGGCCTGGCCGGTGAAGGCCTGGCGGCCTGGCTGCAGGCGCCGCCGGTGCTGGCGCTGTTCGCGCTGCTGCTGGCCGTGTTCGCACTGTCGATGTTCGACGTCTACGAGCTGCGCCTGCCGGCCCGCCTGGCCACCCGCATGACCGCGCACTCGCAGCGTCTGCCCGCCGGCCAGGCGGCCGGTGTGTTCGTGATGGGTGCGGTCTCGGCGTTGATCGTCAGCCCCTGCGTCAGCGCGCCGTTGGCCGGCGCGCTGGTGTTCATCAGCCAGACGCGCGACGTGGCGCTCGGCGGCACCGCGCTGTTCTCGCTGGCCGCCGGCATGAGCGTGCCGCTGATGGTGGTGGGCGGCTCGGCCGGCGACTGGTTGCCGAAATCGGGATCCTGGATGACTGCGGTCAAGCGCGCCTTCGGCGTGCTGCTGCTGGCGGTGGCGATCTGGATCGTGCAGCCGGTGCTGCCTGCCTGGGCCATGCTCGGCGCGTGGGGACTGCTGCTGCTGGTCACCGGCTTCATGCTGCGCCCGTTCGATGCGCATGCGCACTCGCACGCCGCCGCCCCGCGCACCTGGCTGAAGCAGGCGCTGGGCGTGGTCGCGCTGATCTTCGGCGCGATGCAGATCGTCGGTGCCGGCTCCGGCGGCACCGATCCGCTGCGCCCGATGGCGCACCTGGCACGCAGTGCCGCGTTGAGCACCGAAGGCGACGCGGTGCACTTCCGGCCGGTTCGCAGCAGCGCCGAGCTCGACGGCCTGCTGCGCACCGCCGACCGCCCGGTGATCCTCGACTTCTATGCCGACTGGTGCGTGTCGTGCAAGGAGATGGAGCGCTTCACCTTCAGCGATCCCGCGGTCGCCAAGCTGATGTCGGGTGCGCTGCTGCTGAAGGCCGACGTCACCGCCAACAACCGCGACGACCGCGAGCTGCTCAAGCGATTCCAGCTCTTCGGGCCGCCCGGCACGATCTTCTTCGACGCGCAGGGCCGCGAGATCGACGGCTTGCGCGTGATCGGCTTTCAGAACGCCGAGCGTTTCGCCCGCACGCTGCGCGCCGCGGGCCTGTAGCGCCTGTCGGCGCGGCCGCTTGCCGGCACACGCCGGCAGCGGGTAGGCTGCACGCTGCACTGCGGGGTTGCCCCCCGCGTCGCGAACGCACCGGAGCCTGCCATGCCCACTTCGTCGCCCGCATCACGATCCGGCCGACGCGCCGACGCGCCGGTGCGCATCGGAGGCGCTTCGGGGTTCTGGGGCGACAGCATGGTCGGTGCGCCGCAGCTGGTGAACTCGGGGCTGATCGACTACCTGGTGTTCGACTACCTGGCCGAGACGACGATGGCGATCCTCGCCGCGGCGCGCGTCAAGAAGCCAGACTTCGGATATGCCACCGACTTCGTCGACAGCGCGATGAAGCTGGTGCTGCCCGAGGTGATGCGCCGCGGCATCAAGGTGATCGCCAATGCCGGCGGCATCAACCCGCGTGGCTGTGCCGACGCGCTGCAGGCGCTCGCCGCCACGATGGGCTTGTCGCCGCGCATCGCGGTGGTCGAGGGTGACGACGTCAGCGCGCTGATGCCTGCCCTGCGCGACGCCGGAAGCCGCGACATGACCACCGGCGAGGCGCTGCCGACCAAGGTGCTGAGCGCCAACGTGTACTTCGGTGCACTGCCGGTCGCGGCGGCGCTGGCGGCTGGTGCCGACATCGTGATCACCGGCCGCTGCGTCGACAGCGCGGTCACGCTGGGGGCGCTGATCCACGAGTTCGGCTGGTCGCCGTCCGACCACGACCGCCTGGCCGGCGGCAGCCTGGCTGGCCACATCATCGAATGCGGGTGCCAGGCCACCGGCGGCCTGTTCACCGATTGGCAGGAGGTGCCCGACTGGGCGCACATCGGCTACCCGATCGTCGCCTGCGCTGACGACGGCAGCTTCGTGCTCGGCAAGGTGCCGGGCAGCGGCGGCATCGTGCGCAGCGCCTGCGTGGCCGAGCAACTGCTGTACGAGATCGGCGATCCGGCAGCCTATCTGCTGCCCGACGTGAGCTGCGACTTCCGCGAGGTGCGCATCGAGCAGCTGAGCGGCGACCAGGTGCGCGTCAGCGGTGCGCGCGGGCGCGCGCCGACCACCAGCTACAAGGTGTCGGCCACGCAGCTCGACGGCTTTCGCTGCGCCGGCATGATGGCCATCGTCGGCATCGACGCGGCGGCCAAGGCGCAGCGCACCGGCGAGGCGATCATCGAGCGCACGCGCGGCATCCTGAAGCAGATGGGCCTGCCCGACTTCACCACGGTGGCCATCGAATTGTTCGGTGCCGAATCGTTGTACGGCCCGCATGCGCGCACGCGCGGCAGCCGCGAGGCGCTGGTGCGTGTGGTGGTCGACCACCCGTCGAAGCAGGCGCTCGAGCTGTTCGCGCGCGAGATCGCGCCCGCCGGCACGTCGTGGTCACCCGGCACCACGATGGCCTCCGGCGGCGGCAGGCCGTCGCCGTCGCCGCTGATCAAGCCGTTTTCGTTCCTGCTCGACAAGGCACGGGCGCCGGCCAGCGTGTCGATCGGGGAGCAGCGCTTCGCGGTCGAGGTGCCGCCCGGCGAGGCCGCGCCGCTGGCGCCGGTGCCGACGCGCGAGCCGGCGTCGTGGACCGATCCACCCGACGAGATGCTGGTCGACGTGCCGCTGGTCAAGCTGGCGCACGGGCGCAGCGGCGACAAGGGCGACATCTCCAACATCGGCCTCATTGCACGGCGGCCCGAGTGGCTGCCGCTGCTGTGGGATCGCGTCACGCCCGAGGTGGTGCAGGGCCATTTCGCGCACCTCGCCAAGGGCCCGGTCGAGCGTTATCTGCTGCCGGGCATCGATGCGATGAACTTCATGCTGCATGGCGCGCTGGCCGGCGGCGGCCCGGCGTCGGCGCGCTTCGATCCGCTCGGCAAGGGCATGGCGCAGATCCTGCTCGACATGCCGGTGGCGGTGCCGGCCTCGCTGGCGGCGCGGCTGTGAGGCCGCTGTCGCGACGCCGGCGTTGACGCCATCGAGCGGGCGCCTCAGCGCCCCGTCCAGCGCGGCTTGCGCTTCTCGTTGAACGACGCCAGGCCTTCCCTGGCGTCTTCGGTCATCGCGAGCAGCGCGATCTGGCTCTCGGTGTAGGCGATCGCCTGGTCGAACGACATCGCCTCGATCGCCCGCATCGTGTACTTGCCGCGGCGGATCGCGGTGGGCGACTTGTCGACGATGCGCTGCACCAGCCATTCGACCTTGGCATCGAGCTCGGCGGCCGGCACCACGTGGTTGACGAGCCCGGCAGCCAGCGCCTGCGCGGCATCGAAGGGTTCGCCGCCGAGTGCCCATTCGCGCACCAGCCGGCGCGGTGCGATCTGCTGCAGCAAGCTCAACACCTGCATCGGGAAGACACCGACCTTGACCTCCGGCAGGCCGAACACCACGTGCTCGGCGGCCACCGCGAGATCGGTCATGCACAGCAGGCCCATGCCGCCGGCCATGCACACGCCGTTGATGCGGGCCACGGTCGGCAGCGTCGCGTTCTGCGCGTCGCGCAGCAGGTCGGCGTAGTCGAGGTTGGGCCGCGCGGTGTCGAACGCGAAGCCTTTGCCTGGT
>DATDJF010000356.1:0-3034 GCA_036520715.1 Burkholderiaceae bacterium
GTCGACGAGATCGGCCAGCGCATGAACCTCAGCAACAAGACGGTGGCCAACTACCAGACCCTGATCCGGCAAAAGCTCGGCGCCAGCACCGGCATCGAACTGCTGCGCGCCGCGCAGCGGCTGGAGCTCACGCCGCCTTGAGGCCCGCGGCCGCGCTCGAGGCGCCGCTCAGTTGACGCGCGCCAGCCCCAGCCGCTCGACCACGCGGCGCTCGGCCTGATAGGTGTCGCGCATCACTTGCGCGTAATCTTCAGGCCCCAGGTAGGCGAGCTCCTGGTCGTACTTGGCGAGCTCGGCGATGTGCGTCGGCTCGTGCATCGCCACCTTGAACGCCTGGTGCAGCGTCTGCACCACCGGCGCGGGCAGCCCGCGCGGCCCGGCCAGGCCATAGGGTGAGGTGGCGACGATGCCGTGGCCGAGCTCCTTGAGCGTCGGCACCTGCGGCCAGCGCCGCGTGCGGTGTTCGCCGAAGGTCACCAGCAGGCGCAGCTTGCCGGAGTCGACGAACGGCGCGAAGCCGTTGGAGTTGACGCCGACCATCACCTGCCCCGACGACACCGCGATCATCTGCTCGGCCGTGCCTTTGTATGGCACGTGCACGTACGTCGTGTGGCGGCGCGCCATCAACTCGTCCATCACCAGATGCGGCGTGGTGCCCACGCCGTTGGTGGCCACCGTCAGGTCGCCCGGGTGCTGCTGCGCGAACTGCAGCAGGTCGTCGAGCGAACGCAACGCGCTGTTGTCCGGCACCACGATGCCGAAGGTGACGCCGCTGACCTGGATGATCGCGGTGGTGTCGCGGATCGGATCCCAGGTGAGCCGCTGCACCCACGGCGCACGGAACACCGGTTGCGGCATCTGCGCGATCGTGTAGCCGTCGGGCGCGGCCTGCTGCAACACCGGCATCGCCAGCGTGCCGCCGGCGCCGGCGCGGTTCTCGATGATGATCTTCTGGCCGAGCGTGCGTGTCGCCAGTTCGGCCAGCAAGCGCATCGTGAGGTCGGTGGCGCCGCCCGCCGGCCACGGCACCCACAGCGTGATCGGCCGGCTCGGATAGCCGTTGCCCGATTGCGCACGTGCCGCGCCGAACGCCGGCCCGAAGGCCAGCGCCGCCAGGGCGGCGACGATGCGCCGGCGTTCAGGATGCGGAGCCATGCTGGAATCCGGGTTCACCGTCGCATGCGACTGCCGCAACCGCACGAAAGTTTCGCTCACGCCGGGCCGCCGCGTTTGGTCAAGGCACCGAAGCCGCGCTGCGGGTCGTAGCCCCAGCTGGCCAGCGCGAAGCACGCCACCAGCGTGCCCACCACCACGTAGGGCGCGATGCCCGGGTCCTTGCCGTAGAGGGCAAAGCGCAGCCACTCCACCGCATGCGTGAACGGATTGAACTGCGCCACCCGATACACCCACTCGGCGCCCGACTCCTCGAGCTTCCACAGCGGGTACAGCGCGGTCGACATGAAGTACATCGGAAAGATCACGAAGTTCATCGTGCCGGCAAAATTCTCCAACTGCTTGATGTGCACGCTCAGCAGCAGCCCGAGCGCACCGAGCATCAGCGCGGCGCACACCGCCGCCAGCAGCACCATCGGCGTCTGCGGCCCCAGCACCGGCAGCGTGGTGCCCAGCAACGCCGCCACGATCACGAAGGCCGCGGCCTGCGCCAGCGACAGCACCGCGGTGGCGGTGAGCTTGGAAAGCAGGATCCAGGCCCGCGGCAGTGGCGCCGTGAGCAGCAGGCGCATCAGGCCCATCTCGCGGTCGTACACCATCGCCAGGCTCGACTGCATGCCGTTGAACAGCAGCACCATGCCCACCAGGCCCGGCGCGATGTAGAGGTCGTACGGGATGTAGGTGTCGTAGGGCTCGACGATCGCGACGCCGAAGACGTTGCGAAAGCCCGCCGCGAACACCGCCAGCCACAGCAGCGGGCGCACCAGGGCCGACACCAGGCGGCCGTACTGGCGGCTGAACTTCGCCAGCTCGCGCCACACGATGGCGCGCATGGCCTGCAGCGCATGCGTCAAGCCACTGCGGCGCGGGACCTCGCCGCTCATGGTTTCGGCTTGCACAGCTTCTCCGGCGCGTCGGCGCCCAGCGTGTCGAGGTTGTTCTTCGGATGCAGCACACCTTCGGTCGGCGCCAGCGCGATCACCCCCTGGCCATCGGTCAGCAGCAACGGCTGGCGCAACTGTCCGTCCCAGGTGCGAAACGACATCGACACGCCTTTCGAGCCGTCGAGTTCGAGCGCAGCGAGCGCCTTCGAGAACGCGGCGGCCGAACCCGCTGCGCCCTTCTTGCCTTTCTGCGCCTCCTGGGTCGCCACCGCGGCCGCGGCCAGTGCCTTGCCGGCCATCCACGCCGCCCAGTCGTGCGAGCTCATCGGCCGCCCGACGGCCTTGGCGAAGCGGCGCGACACCTGCGGCGCGCCGAAGCGCTCGAACTGCGTATGCCAGCCCACTGCAACCAGACCAGCGTCGCCGACCACCGGGCGCGGCAGTGTGGTGCGGTAGGGCAGCGAACGCGCGAACTCGCCATCGCTGTCGACCACCCAGACCACATCGTAGGTGCCTTGCGTCAGCAGCAACGGGTTGGCCAGCTCGCGCTCGCGTGGGTCGGCCGACAGCTTGAACGGCCGGCTCTGCACGAGCTTGAGCGCGTAGCGTTTGATGGCGGCCTGAGCGACCGCGCTGCGCTCGGCGTCGAGCGGGCTCGTGCCGGCAAGCAACAACACCTGCGACCAGCGGCGCGCGACCAGCGCCTGCGCCAGCGCGTCGGCGCGCATGCGTTCGCTGGGCAGCAGGTGCAACAAGCGCGCGCGGCAATCGCGCTCGCGCAGGCGGTCGGCCGCGTCGGCCACGTTGAGCACCGGCAGGCCCGCGGCGTCGGCCGCCGCGAGCAGCCAATCGGACGGCAGGTCGCTCACGATCGCGGCCGCACCGGCCTTCTGCGCATGCGCGGCCGCGTCGCGCGCCGCCGGCGCGTCGGCCACCACCGTGCGCTCGAGCGCGATGCTGGTGCCGGCGGCGTCGAG
>DATDJF010000357.1:0-17824 GCA_036520715.1 Burkholderiaceae bacterium
TACTCGCCGATCGACGCCTACATGCTGTGCAGCGTGTGCGCCGACCTGCGCATCAGCTCGATCGTCGACCAGCCGAACTGGGTGGTGTCGTTCTACTTTCCGCGCATCGTGCTCGACTAGAGGCAAGGACATGAACACAAACCAATGGGTCGTCGCGCTCGGTGTGACGCTAGGCTGCAGTGTGATTCACGCCCAAACGTGGACGGTGCCCGCCGAATCCGTGCGATGCCCGTCCAAGTGGGGTGCGGCCGACGAGCGCGGCTCGGCCAACCACATGAAACCCGCCAGCGTGCTTCGTGCGACGCAACTGATCAAGAGCGGCGAAGTGATCGAGATCGCGCATCCGCTGAACGACAAGATGGCGTTCTTCGGGACGCGGCGCTTCGATGTTCACACCAAGCGCACCTTCATGAACGTGTTCTCCAACATGCGCGGCAGCAACGAGGAGATGGTGCTGTCCGAGATCGGCCAGGTCGGCACGCAGTTCGACGGCTTCGCGCACCAGACCCACCATGACAGCCACTACAACTGCTTCAAGACCGGCGACATCGCCACGCGCGGCGGATTCACCAAGTTCGGCATGGACAAGGTCGGCACGCTGATGACGCGCGGCGTGTTGATCGACGTCGCCGGCCTGAAGGGCGTGGAGACGTTGCCCGACACCTACGAGATCACGGTGCAGGATCTGCAGGATGCGCTGAAGCGCCAGAACCTGACGCTGGCCGCCGGCGACGCCGTGCTCATCCACACCGGCTGGGGCCGGCTGTACGGCAAGGACAATCCGCGTTACGTGAAGAGCTGCCCCGGCATCGGCATCGCAGCCGCCGAGTGGCTGGCCAAGCAGGACCCGATGCTGATCGGTGCCGACAACTGGCCGGTGGAAGTGGCGCCCAATCCGGACAGCAAGCTCTCGTTGCCGGTGCACCAGCTGGCGCTGGTGGTCAACGGCATCCATCTGCTCGAGAACCTCAAGCTCGACGAACTGGCAGCCAAGCGGGTGCATGAATTCGCGTTCGTGATGCAGCCGCTGAAGGCAGCGGGCTTCTCTGGTTCCACGGTGGCACCGGTCGCCATCCGCTGAGCCCGATGGCGCGCTCTGAGTCGACGCCCCGGAGCGCGCGTCACGCAGTGCGCTCGGTGCGCAGGCCGAGCTGCTCGATCATCGCCTTGCGCATCTCGAACTTCTGCGGCTTGCCGGTGGCGGTGAGCGGAAACTGTTCGACCACGCGCACGTAACGCGGCACCTTGTAGTGCGCGATCTGGCCCTTGCAGAAGTCGCGGATTTCCTGCTCCTCGATGGTCTGGCCGTGGCGCGTGATGACCCACGCGCACACCTCTTCGCCGTACTTGGGGTCGGGCACGCCGAACACCTGCGCGTCGGCCACCTTGGGGTGGCGCAGCAGGTACTCCTCGATCTCGCGCGGATAGACGTTCTCGCCGCCGCGGATCAGCATGTCCTTGACGCGGCCGACGATGTTGGCGTAACCCTGTGCATCGACGGTGGCGAGGTCGCCGCTGTGCATCCAGCCGGCTGAGTCGATCGACTCGCGCGTGCGGGCCTCGTCTTGCCAATAGCCGCGCATCACCGCATAACCGCGCGTGCACAGCTCGCCGGGCTGGCCGACCGGCACGATGCGCCCGGCCTCGTCGACGATCTTCACCTCGAGGTGCGGCTGGATGCGCCCCACGGTCGAGACACGCCGCTCCAGCGGGTCGTCGAGGCTCGACTGGAACGAGATCGGCGAGGTCTCGGTCATGCCGTAGGCGATCGTCACCTGCTGCATGTGCATCCGGGCGATCACCTTGCGCATCGTCTCGATCGGGCACGGCGCGCCGGCCATGATGCCGGTGCGCAGGCTCGACAGGTCGTGCTGCGCGAAGCCCGGGTCTTCGAGCATCGCGGTGAACATCGTCGGCACGCCGTGCAGCGCGGTGCAGCGATGGCGCGACAGCGACCGCAGCGTGTCGGCAGCGTCGAAGCCCTCGCCCGGGAACACCATCGTCGCCCCCGAGGTGGTGGCGCACAACACGCCGAGCACCATGCCGAAGCAGTGGTACAGCGGCACCGGAATGCACAACTTGTCGGCCGGGCTCAACGCCATCGCCTTGGCGCAGTAGCGCGCGTTGTTGACGATGTTGAAGTGCGACAGCGTGGCGCCCTTGGGCGAACCGGTGGTGCCGCTGGTGAACTGGATGTTGATCGCATCGTCGGGGTCGAGCGCCGCGCTCAGCGCGTCGAGCCGGCCGCGCTGCGCCGGGCCGCCGAGCGCCATCAGCCGGCGATAGGGCAGGCAACGCGGCGGCACGGGCTCGTCGTCGAGCAGCACCACGTGCTTCAGCGACGGCAGCCGCACGCTGTCGAGCACCTCGCTGGCGCCCTTGAAGTGAATCTCGGGCGCGATCTCGCTAAGCATGCCGAGGTAGTCGCTGCTCTTGTAGCGGCGCGCCATCACCAGCGCGCGGCAGCCGACCTTGTTGAGCGCGTACTCCAGCTCGGTCTTGCGGTACGCCGGGTTGATGTTGACCAGGATCAGCCCGATGCGCGCGGTGGCGAACTGCGTCACCACCCACTCGGGCCGGTTGGGCGCCCAGATGCCGACGCGGTTGCCGCGGCGCAGCCCGAGCGCGAGCAGCCCGGCGGCGAGCTCGTCGGCCTGGCGCTTGAGGTCGTACCACGACAGCCGCACGCCGCTGGCATCGAACACCGCAGCGTCGCGCGAGCCGTGCCGCGACACGGTCTTGTCGAGCTGCTGCGGGATCGTGATGAAGCGCAGCGGCTCGTCGGTCGAGCCCGATACGTAGGACTGCGTGCCTTGCGGCCGCAGCCGATCGCCGGCACTGCCGTCGAGCCAGTCGGAGCGAAACGGGTTGGCCGACACGTCAGAAATTGCGCCAGTCGCCGAGCTGCTCGAAGGCGTGCGCCGCGCGGTAGATCGCCGACTCGTTGTAGTGTGCGCCGACCAGTTGCATGCCCACCGGCAGGCCCGCCGACATGCCGCACGGAATGTTCATCGCCGGATGGCCGCTGACATCGAACGGGCAGGTATTGGGCAACATTTCGAATGCGCGCTGGCAGTACAGCGACAGCGGTGCATCCTGCGGCGGGATCGGTGTGGCCTTCATCGGCGTGGTCGGCATCAGCAGCAGCTCATGGCGCGACAGCGCGTCGTTGTAGGTCTTCTTGAGCAGCCGCGACAGGTTTTGCGCCTTGGCGTAGTAGTGGCCTCGGTACTGGCGGATGAAGTACTCGCCGGCCAGCATCGAGATCTTCAGCGTGCGCGACAACTGGTTCGCGCGCGCGCGCCAGTTGGCATGGGCATCGAGCAGGCTGGTCGTGTACAGCCCTTCCCAATTGAAGCCCATGCCGTTGCCGTGCATCATCTGCGCCTGCAGGCCTTCGAGCGCAATCGGCGTCCAGATCGCCGGGCCGTCGAGGTGCATCGGGATCGACACCTCCTCGACGATCGCGCCGAGGCCGCGCAAGCGCTCGGCCGCCTCGCGCACCTTCTGGTCGACGTCGGGCTCGGAAGACGGGTGGCGAAAGCCTTCGGTCAGCACGCCGATGCGCATGCCGGCCACGCCGCGGCCGAGCGCGGCGGTGTACTTGTCGACGCGCACGTTGTATTGGCGTGGATCGAGCCCGTCGGCGCCGGCGATCACCTCCAGCAGCAGCGCATTGTCGGCCACGGTGGTGGTCATCGGCCCGGTGTGATCGATCGTCGCCTCGATCGGCATCACGCCGGTGTACGGCACCAGGCCATGCGTGGCCTTCATGCCGTAGCAACCCGAGAACGACCCCGGCATGCGGATCGAGCCGCCCTGGTCGCCGCCGATCGCCATTTCGACCTCGCCGGCGCCGACCAGCGCGGCGCAGCCGCTAGACGAACCTCCCGCGCTGTAGCCGATCTTGTACGGGTTGTGCACCGGTCCCGAGGCCGACGTGTGGCTGCCGCCGGACAAGCAGAAGTATTCGCAGTGCGCCTTGCCGACGATCGTGCCGCCCGCATCCAGGATGCGCGTGACCACCGTGGCATCGACGTCGGGCACGTAGCCCTCGAGCGTGGAGGCGCCGTTCATCATCGGCACGCCGGCCAGGCACACGTTGTCCTTCAGCACCACACGCTTGCCGGCCAGCGGCCCGTACGGCGCGCCCTTCACTTCCGACTTCACGTACCACGCACCCAGTGGGTTCTCGCTCGGCGGCGGGCGCGTGCCCGGCGTGCGCGGATAACGCACTTCGGGCAGGTAGTCGGGCAGCTGCTCGACGCGGTCGTAGGCCTGCATCGTGCCCTCGAGCACGTCGAGGTATTCACCGACCTCGCGCTCCGACATGCTCATGTGCAGCGAGCTGACGATCTTCTGCAACTGCTCGATCGTGGGTCGCTTGACCATCGTCATGGTGTCACCTCGGTTGGCGGGTGCCGATGCGGACGGCATCGGCACGGAAAGGGATGGCAATGCCGCAGCCTTGGCAGACGGCGGCGTGCGCGGCCACGCCGAGACGGCGGGCGAGCTGGTCGTCTGCCGAAGCGGCGCGCGTGTCGCGCCGGAAGCTGGCGCTGGCGCGACCGGCTGTTCCATGGTTCGACTCGCCACGGGTCGGTTCGTACGCCGCGCGCCCATCCCGAGCATCTCGGCCAGGCCACCGGCCTGCACCAGATGCGCGTCGACCTCGCGTTCGATGCGGCCGCGTTCGACGACGACGATGCGGTCGGCGACGTCGAGCACGAGGTCGAGGTTCTGCTCGACCACGATCACCGACAGCTTGTCGCGCTTTCGCAGCGCCACCAGGATCTCGCCGATCTCCTGCACGATCGACGGCTGGATGCCTTCGGACGGCTCGTCGAGCAGCAACAACCACGGCGCCGCCACCAGCGCGCGGCCGAGCGCGAGGATCTGCTGCTCGCCGCCCGACAACGCGCCGCCCTTGCGATCGAGCAGCGGGCGCAGCCGCGGCAAGGCATCGACCACACGTTCGATGGCGACCGGCTCGATCTCGCCGGCGTCGGGCGTCCAGGCCAGGCGCAGGTTCTCGAGCGCGGTGAGGCCAGGCAGGATGCCGCGGCCTTGCGGCACGTAGCCCAGCCCCAGGCGGCAACGCTCGTGCGCCTTCATGCGCGTGACGTCGATGCCGTCGATCGAAATGCGCCCCGCGCTCGCCGGCACCAGGCCGATCAGCGCCTTCAACAACGTGGTCTTGCCCACCCCGTTGTGGCCGACGATGCCGACGGCTTCGCCCTCGCGCAGCACGAAATCGATGCCGTGCAGCACCGGCAGCTGCCCATAGCCCGCGCGCAGGCCGGCGACGTCGAGCACGACGTCGCTCTTTGCCACATCGCCGTCGCCCGCGCCCTGGCCGTTGACAGCCCTCACATCGGCCTCGCTCATGCCGCGCTCGCTCATTTCGCGCGGCTCCCGATGTAGACCGCGCGCACCTGCGCATCGGCGAGCACGTCGTCGACCGGCCCCTCGCGCAGGATCGTGCCCTGGTGCAGCACGGTGACGCGGGCGCCCAGCATGCGCACGAACTCCATGTCGTGGTCGACCACCACGATGGTCGCCTTCTGGTTCACCGCGTGGATGATGCGCACGAGCTGCTCGGTCTCGGCGCCGGTGATGCCGGCCGCGGGCTCGTCGAGCAGCAGCAGCCACGGGCGCTGCGCGAGCACCAGGCCGATCTCGACGAGCTGGCGCTGGCCATGCGCGAGCTCACCGACCTTGCGGCGCGCGATGCCGGCCAGCGACATCTGCTCGATCACCTCGGCGACCACCGCCGCCACCGACTCGCGGCCGTTGACGCGGCGCGCCGACAGCCACAGGTTCTCCTCGACGTTCAAGCCGTTCATCACCGACGGCACCTGCGTCTTGATGCCGACACCGAGACGCACGATCTCGTAGGCGCGCCAGCCGGTCACGTCGTGGCCGCGGATGAAGACGCGGCCGTGCGTGTGGTTCAGGCGGATCTGCCCGGTGAGGCACTTGAAGAACGTGCTCTTGCCGGCGCCGTTGGGCCCGATCAGGCAGCGCAGCTCGCGCTCGCGCAGCGAGAAGTTGACGTTGTTGACCGCCTGCACGCCGCCGAAGCGCATCGACAGATCACGTGTGTCGAGCACGGTGTCGGTCATTGGTGCACCCTTGGGGCCCGCGGCCCCTTCCCGCCGAGCGGGATTCGTTCCCTTCGGGCGGCCGGGCGGGGGCTCATGCATCGCCTCGCGCGCCGCGCCGGCGCCGCGTGCTGCTCGCCTGCCGCCGGCTGATCACCGCCATGGCGCGGCGCTCGCGCCAGCGCATCAGGGTCGGCAGCAGGCCGCGCGGCAGCAGCAGCACCACCAGCACCAGGATGCCGCCGAGCACCAGCGAGTTGTCGATCAGCGTCTGCTGCCCGAGCAGCAGCTTCAGCATGCCGAGCACGATGGCGCCCAGCATCGGCCCGGCCAGCGTGCCCAGGCCGCCGACGATCGTCCACACGATCACCTCGGCCGACGCCCCGAGGCTGAACACGCCCGGCGTGACGATCTCGGCCCAGTTGGCGAACAGGCTTCCGGCCAACGCGGCCATCGCAGCGCTGATGGTGAAGATCGCGGTCTTGTACAGCGGTGCGCTGTAGCCGAGCAATTCGACGCGCGCCTCGTTCTCGCGAATGCCGATCAGCACGCGGCCGAAGAACGATGCCAGGATCCAGCGGCACAGCAGGTAGCACAGCAGCAGCAGCACCACGACCACGTAGTAGAACGGCGTGCCGTAGATCTGGACCGACGGATCGCCCGGCACGTTGAGCACCGGAAACGCCGGGATGCCGTTGAAGCCGCCGAGCCGAGCCGAGCCGATGCGGTAGGCATCGCCAGCCGTCGCGCCCATGAACTTGAACAGGATCAGCGTCACCACCAGCGTGATCACGCCCATGTAGACGTCGCTGATGCGGCCGTAGAACATCATCGCGCCGATCACCGCTGCCACCGCCGCCGGCAGCACGATCGCCAGCAGCAGCGGGCCGGTGCTCTCGCCGATGTTCATCGACGCAACGGCGTACGTGTACGCGCCAAGGCCGAAGTACGCCGCATGCCCGAAGCTCAGCAGCCCGGCGAAGCCCCACATCAGCCCGAGCGAGAGGGCGAACAGCGCCCAGATCAGCAGCAGCGTCGGCGTGTGGGTGCCGGTGACGGCGGGCAGCAGCAGCAGGATCAACGACCCGACGATGAACCAGCCCCAGCGGATGCGCCCGATGCCGAAGGTCGGGTTTCCCGTCATGTCGAATTCTTGAAGAAACGGCCGGTGATGCCCTGGGGCATCAGACGCAGCAGGATGATCGCCAGTGCGAGCATCGCGATCTCGCCGATCACCGGCGTCGAGCCGAACGACACGATCTGATTGATCGTGCCGAAGATCGTCGCACTGGCCAGCGTGCCCGAGATGATCGCGGCGCCGCCGGTGATCACCGTGATGAACGCCTTGGCGATGTACAGCGACCCCGACGACGGCAACAGGCCGGTCAGCGGCGCCATCACGCCGCCCGCCAGCCCCGACAGCGCAGCGCCGGCGGTGAAGGTCCACATGTAGATCTTCTGCGGGTTGTAGCCGAGCGACGATGCGACCTCGGTGTTCTGCATCGCGCCGCGCGCCACCAGGCCGAGCCGCGTGTAGCGCAGCACCAGCCACAGCAGCAGCACCAGCAGGATCGCGACCGCGATGATGAACAGGTTGTAGCCGCCCATCTGATAGGCGCCGACCTCGTACGACTGGATCGGTGCCGGCACGCTGACCGCGGTGTTGCCGAAGATCAGCGTCACCAGCCCCACCATCAGCAGGCTCAAGCCCCAGGTGGCGAGCATGGTGTCGATCATGCGGCCGTACAGATGCCGGATCACCAGGCGCTCGACGATCAGGCCGATGATGCCCACCACCAGCGGCGACAGCACCAGCATCGCGAACCAGATGTCGATGCCGGCCTGGATGCTGGCGATCGTGGTGTAGCCGCCGATCATCACGAACTCGCCGTGCGCGAGGTTGATCACGCGCATCATCCCGAACACGACCGCCAGCCCGGCGCTGATCAGCGCCAGGAAGGCGATCATGTACAGGATCTCGAGCAGGACGACGGCGGCGTAGTCCACAGTCGAAGCGCTCGGGTTAGATCGTTACCTCGAACTGCTTGTTCTCGTTCGGATTCTTCTCGAGGTTGCACGATGCCGCGGTGTCGCTCGGCGGACGCGCCTTGAACGACTGCTTGATCGTCAGCTTCTGGCCCTTGACCTCCATCACCTTGATGTCGAGCGACGCGTGATGGGTCTTGCCGTCCATCTTCACGGTGCCGCCGGGGCCTTCGACGCTGACCCCCGCCTCCAGCGTCTTGATCAGCTTTTCGCGGTCCATCGAGCCGGCTTTCTTCACCGCCTCGGCCCACAGCTTGATGCCCTGGTACTGCGATACCGCGATCTCGTGCACGACCTTGGTGTCGCCGAAGCGCTTGGCCCAGCGCGCGAGGAAGTCCTTGTTGGCGGCAGACGGGTCTTCCTGGCTGTAGTTGCCTGCGATCAGGATGCCGTCGCCCTCGGCGGCCGACAACGCGAGGTGCTCGTTGCCGACGCCGAAGGTGGTGGAGAACAGCGGGATCTTCTTGTTCATGCCCGAGGCGGCCCACTGCCGGAAGAACGATAGGTGCGCACCACCGACCAGCGCCGCGCACACCGCATCGGGCTTGGCCTCCTGGATCTTGGCGATGGTCGAGCCGAAGTCCGACACGTCGAGCGGGAAGAAGCTGGTCTGGGCGATGCTGCCGCCGCGCTGCTTGACGTAGTGCGCCACCCACTTGGCGGTGATCTGGCCGTAGTTGTAGTCGGCGGCCAGCACGTAGATCTTCTTGCCCCACTGCTTGATCGCGATGTCGACGATCGGCTCCACCGCCTGCGCCGGCGTGGTGCCGGTGACGAAGCAGTTGCGGTCGCAGACGCCGCCTTCGTACAGCACGTTGTAGAAGTACAGCACGTTGGCGCGGCGGAAGGTCTGGCGGATCGCCTCGCGTGAGGCCGACGTGATGCCGCCGTGCACGATGTCGACCTTGTCGTCGCGCGCCAGTTGCTGCGCGTACTTGGTGTACAGCGCGATGTCGGACTGCGTGTCGTACTGCTTCACCTCGATCTTGCGGCCAAGCAACCCACCTGCAGCGTTGATCTCCTCCGCGGCCAGCAACGTGGCCTGCACCATCGGCTTGCCGTAGGCGTCGAGGTTGCCCGAGTTGTCGAGCACCGAGCCGAGCTTGATCGGCCCGCCCTGGGCGAATGCGCTGCCCAACGGAAGCGCGCTGCCGGCGGCCACGCTGGATGCGGAAGCAATGAAGTGGCGACGTGAAAACGACATGCTCTTCTCCTGGTTGTGCGCCCGTTGGCGAGCGAAAAGGCGACAAGGGGTGTTCGGTATCAGGCCCTTGGCGGTGTCTTGGTGCCGGCTGACGGCGGCGTCGGCGCACCATCGGCGGCGGCCTTGGCGGGCGCGACGGCCGACGAGAGATCGACACCGATCGACTCGCCGATGCTCTTGAGCGCTGGCAGCTGCAGCGCCATGCCGAGGATGCTGTCCATCACCTGCGTCATCGGCGGCTTCGAGGGATCGCTCGCGAAGCCGCCGCCGCCGCCGGCGGTGCCTCCGAGGTGGGTGGTGCCGCCGAAGCCGGTGACCTGGTGGATGCGGATGCTGTCGATCTTTTCGGCCGGCTTCATCATCTGGCCGATGATCTCGGGCATGCGGTCGAGCCGGTACTGCTCGAGCTGCATGTGCATCAGCTCGCCGGTGCGCGAGTTCTCGGCCGCGATCAGCGCCCGCGTGCCTTCGGATTCGGCGGTCAGGCGGATGCGTTGCGCCTCGGCTCGCGTGGTGGTGGCGCTGGCTTCGGCCTTGGCCGTCATCAGCAGCACCTCGGTCTCGCTTTGAGCCTTCGACGCCTCGACCTCGCCACGCTCCTGCTCGCGCTTGAGCGCCATTTCGCGCGAGCGCTCGGCGACCGCGCGCTCGCGCTCGGTCTGCACCTGCTCCTGGGCCAGCACGATCTCGGTGCGCGCGCGTTCGGCCACGGCCTGCGCCTTGGCCTCTTCGGCGTGTTTTTGCGCCAGCGCGATCGAGCTGTCGACCTTGCGCACCTCGGAGCTCAACTGCGCCTCGATCTCCAGACGTCGCAGCTCGCGCTGCTTCTGGATCTCGGCCAGCCGTGTTTCCTTCTCGCGCTCGATGCGCGCACCCTCGGTGGCCACCGTGGCTTGCTCGCGTGCGCGCGCGGTGTCGGCGTCGCTTGCGGCCTTGATCTTCTCGATCTCCAGCCGCTGCGCGATCTGCGCCTGCTCCTCCTGGCGCGACAGCTCGAGCCGCTGCTTGATCGCCTCGAGCTGCGTCTGCCGCACCGACACATCGGCGTCGGCCTCGATCTCGGCGCGCTGCTTCTTGCTGGTGGCGATGATCTCGGCCAGCTTGCGCAAGCCCACCGCGTTGAAGGCGTTGGTGTCGTCGAGCGCCGCGAACGCGGCCTGGTCCATGCGGGTCAGCGACACCGATTCGAGCTGCAGCCCGCTGTGCGCCAGGTTCTCGCGCACCGACTCGCCGATGATGCGCACGAACTCGCCGCGGCGGTCGTGCAACGAGTCCATCGTCAGCCCGGCCGCGGTGGCCTGGATGGCGTCGATGAAGCGGCCTTCGAGCAGGTTGCGCACGCCTTCCGGGCTGAGCGACTTGGAGCCGATCGCCTGCGCCGCGGTGGCGACGCCGTCGACCGTGGGTTGCACGCGCAAGTAGAACTCGAGCTCGACGTCGACCCGCATGCGGTCTTCGGTGATCAGCGACTTGGCGCCGGTGCGGCTGACCTCGACGCGCATCGTGCGCATGTTCAGTTCGTCGACCTTGTGCAGGAACGGCAGCGCCAGCGTGCCGCCGGCGAGAACGATCTTCTGGCCGCCGAAGCCGGTGCGCACCAACGCCACGTCGCGCGACGTCTTGCGGTAGAAGCGATTGAGAAACGCCACCGCGATCGCGATCACGACGATCAGCGCGATGACGCCGAAGAGCCAGGCCAGCAGGATCATTGCAACCCTCCTCGATCACCCAGGCCACGCCACGACGGCGGTGGGCGCACGTGTTACTTTCCGCGGAAACTATAGCAACTTCGATGCACGGCGGGATGCATGTTTTCCTGAGGGCCGCCCGGCGCGGGCACATCGCACCAAGGTGCGCCGCCCGGCGCACGGCATCGATGCGTGCCGCGACGCGGCGGTGCGCTACAGCGCGACCGGCGCCTGGAAGAAGTGCCCGCGCGCCTCGGCCAGGTAGGTGGGCTGCAGACACTGGTCGTTGCCGAGGTAGCGCGTGCCGCGCACCGAGCGAAACGGCAGCGGCGCGGCCAGTGGCCCGATCAGCGGCGCCTCGTCGTCGGCCGCACGGCGCGCCAGCGCGGCCATGAAGTGCATGCCTTCATAGGTGGACTGGCCGAGCGAGTTGAGCGTCGGCGCGCGCTGGCCGAAGTGGTTGTAGTAGCGTTCCTTGAACGCCATGTTCGAGTCGTTGTCGAGCGATGCGAAGTAGCCCGACGAGACGAACAGGCCGTCGGTGTTGTCGGCACCGATGGCGAGCAGGCCGTTCTCCTCGATCGCACACGACAGGCGGAACATGTCGCGCGACAGGCCGCAGCGGCCGAACGCACGATTGAAGTTGACCGCATCCTGCCCCACCAGCGACAGCAAGATCGCGTTGGGCCGCAGGCGACGGATCTCGTCGAGCAGCTCGGAATGGTCTTCGACGCCGAACGGCAGGTAACGATCCGCCAGCACCTGGCCACCGCGGTCGAACACGTAGCGCGCGGCAAGGCGGTGCGAGACACGCGGCCACACGTAGTCGTTGCCGATGAACATCCAGCGGTGCGCGCGGTAGCGCTCCATCAGGTGCTCGATCGCCGGCCGCAACTGCTGGCCCGGCGTCTCGCCCAGTGCGAACACGCCCGGCGTGCGCTCGCCGCCCTCGTACAGCGGCGTGTAGACGTACGGGATCTGGCGCGCGACGTCGCGCAGCACCCGCTGCCGGACCTGGCTGGTGTGCATGCCGACGATGGCGTCGATGGCGCCGTGGCGCATCAACTCGCCGGTGACGTGGCCGACCTCGAGCGCCTCGTCGGACGAATCGATCACCCGCAGGCGCAGCCGGCGGTCGAGCAAGCCGCCGGCGGCGTTGATCTCGGCTTGCGCCAACTGCGCGCAGGCGATCGACGACGGCCCCCAGATGCCGGCCGAGCCGTTGATCGGCACCAGCAGGCCGACGACAAACTCATTCTGGCTGTCGAGCGCCGCACTGCCGGCCGCACGAGTGCCGACGCGCGCCCGGGACGGCGAGGCCTTGGATGCAGCATCGATGCCGCCCGTCGTCTGCTGCATGGTGTCCACACCCCTCGGAGGCCGCGCCAGCCATCGGACCTGTGCAGTCCGCGCGTTGCTTTGCAAGGAAAGCGACTTCTACAATATCACAGCGATGTCTGCCTCCAGACCCCATCTTGCCCTGCTGCTCGAGCGTGCCAGCCGCGCGGTGGCCGATCGGCTGAGCCGCGACATCGGCCTCGACGGCGTCAACTCCGACCATTGGCGCGTGCTGCGCCACCTGTCGGATGCGCAGGGCCACGCGATGGGCGAAATCGCCGAGCGCCAGGGCATCAACCCACCGACGCTGACCAAGCTGATCGACCGCATGGTCAGCATGTCGATGGTGCAGCGCGGTGCCGATCCCCAAGACAGCCGCCGCGTGCTGGTCTATGCCACCGATGCCGGGCTCGATCTGCTCGCCGAGCTGCAATCGCGCATGGACCGCCACCATGCCGAGCTCGGTGCGCTGCTCGGCGAGCGCAACGCGCGTCAGCTCGAGCGGCTGCTGCTGCTGCTCATCGACAGCTCGGAGCAGCCGAGCGCTTGAGCGTCAGCCGCGAAGGCAGCGTCAGACTTTCGGATGACGCCGGTGCCAATCGGTGGCGCGCTGGAACGCCCGGCCGGCGCGGCAGATGTCGGCTTCGCCCAGATGCTTGCCGACGAATTGCACCGCGACCGGCAGGCCCTTGGCGGTGAACGCGGCCGGCACCGTCAGCGTCGGATGGCCTGACATGCTGAGCGGCGCGGTGTAGCGGATCAGCGCAGCCAACTCCGCGGGCACCTGTCCCAGCGTGGCCATGCGCGCCACCGTCGGCACGGTGAACGGGATCGCGGGAATCAGCATCACGTCGACTGCATCGAGTGCCCGGTTCACGCGCCCGGTGAAGTCGCGGCGCCGCAGCAGGATCTGCTGGTACACCATGCCGGACAGGCCTCGGCCCATGTCGATGAAGCCGGCCAGGCCGGGGCCATACTCGGCGCGCCGCTGCGGAAAGGTGGCGGCGTGCGCGACGGCGGTTTCGACGGCGCAGTTCGCAGGCCAATCGGCGATCGCGGTCTCGACGGCCGGAAACGTCATCGGCACGACCTGGGCGCCGAGCGAGCTCATCACACGCAGTGTGTCTTCGACGGCGCGCCGCACCTCTGGCTCTACCCCGGACAGCGCGTACCCTTCGTCGAAGCCGACGCGAAAGCCGCGCAAGTCGCGATCGTCGGCGGCCTGGTAGTCCGGCACGTCGGCGCGCAAACTGGTGGGATCGGCTGCATCGATGCCAGCGATCGCGTTCAGCATGATCGCGGCATCGGTGGCGCTGCGGCACATCGGTCCGATGTGATCGAGCGACGCGGCGAGCTCGAAGCAACCGTGGCGCGAGACGCGGCCCCAGGTCGGCTTCAAGCCCGTCACGCCGTCGGCTGCGGACGGCAGGCGGATCGAGCCTCCGGTGTCGGAACCCAGTGAACCGAAGCACAAGCCGGCGGCGGTCGCCACACCGGAGCCGCTGGACGACGCGCCCGACCAGTGATCGGCGTGCCACGGGTTCACCGGTGGCGCGATCGCCGGATGGTGGTCGGCGAACGCACCCTCGGTGAGTTGCAGCTTGCCGAGCAGCACCGCCCCGGCCTCGCGCAGCCTGCGCACGACGGTGGCATCGAACGTCGGCACGAAGCCGCGGTGCAGCGGCATGCCCGACGCAGTGGCCACGCCTTCGGTGAAGCACAAGTCCTTCACCGCGATCGGCACGCCGTGCAACTGCGACAGGATCTGGCGGCGCCCGATCAAACGATCGGCCTCACGCGCCTGCGCCAGTGCCAGCTCGGGCGTCACGAGCGCGTACGACTTGAGCACCGGGTCGACACGCTCGATGCGGCGAAGCATCCGCTCGGTGAGCTCCAACGACGAGAGCTTGCGCGACGCCAGCAGGCGCGAGACCCCGGCAATCTCGAGGTGATGCAGATCGTCGGACTCGGTCACGGTGGCCTCGAAGACGCGCTCAGGTGGTGCAGCATATCGCGCACCATCGCGCCCAGATCGTATTGGGTGCGCCAACCCCAGTCGCCGCGCGCCGCCGCATCGTCGATCACCTGCGGCCAGCTGTCTGCGATCGCCTGGCGGAAGTCGGGCTCGCTGGTCAGCGCGAAGCCCATCACGTGCTTGCCGATCTCGTCGGCGATCTCGCGCGGCGTGAAGCTCACGCCCGCCAGGTTGTACGAGCCGCGCTCGCGCACGCTCGGCGCCGCTGCGTCCATCAGCTCGATGGTGGCGCGGATCGCATCGGGCATGTACATCATCGGCAGCCGTGTGTCCGCACGCAGGAAGCAGGTGTAGCGGCGGTCCTTCAACGCGGCATGGAAGATCTCCACCGCGTAGTCGGTGGTGCCGCCGCCGGGCGGCGTCTTCCAGCTGATCAGGCCCGGGTAGCGCAGGCTGCGCACGTCGACGCCGTGGTTGGCGTGATACCACGCGCACCAGCGCTCGCCGGCGAGCTTGCTGATGCCGTACACGGTGGTCGGGTCCATCACCGTGTGCTGCGTCGCGGTGGCCGGCGTGGTGGGGCCGAAGGCGGCGATGCTGCTCGGCCAGAACACCTGCTTGAGCCTCGCCGTGCGCGCCAGTTCGAGCACGTTGAGCAAGCCGCTCATGTTGAGGTTCCAGGCCCACTGCGGGTGCTTCTCGCCGTTGGCCGACAGCGCCGCGGCCAGCAGCACGATGCGCACGATGCGGTGGCGTGCCACCACGGCCGACAGTGCCGCGGCATCGGTGACGTCGAGCGCCTCGTGGGCCAGTCGCGGCACACGCCCATCGGGTGCGAGGTCGCTGGTGACGACTGCATCGTCGCCATGGCGCGCGGCGAGCGCCTCGGCCAGCTCGGTGCCGATCTGGCCGTTGGCGCCAATGATGAGAGTCTTCGGCGAGGTCATCGACCGTGGCGCTTCATGTCTCGACGAGCCCGAGTTCGCGCCCCGCCTGCGCGAACGCGCCCACTGCGCGCTCCAGGTGTGCGCGCTCGTGCACCGCGCTCATCTGCACACGAATGCGAGCCTGTCCCTTGGGCACCACCGGGAAGAAGAAGCCCACCGCGTAGACCCCGAGTTCGAGCAGGCGCGCCGACAGCGCCTGCGCCTTGACGGCGTCGTGCACCATGATCGGCACGATCGGGTGCGTGCCGGGCTTGATGTGAAAGCCGGCCTCGACGATGGCGTCGCGGAACCAGCGTGTGTTGCCTTCGAGCTTGTCGCGCAGCGCGGTGCTGCCCTCCAGCAGGTCGAGCACCGCGATGCTGGCGCCGGCAATGGCCGGCATCAGCGTGTTGCTGAACAAGTAAGGCCGCGAGCGCTGACGCAGCAGCTCGACCACCGGCGCCTTGGCGGCGGTGAAGCCGCCCGACGCGCCGCCCAGCGCCTTGCCGAGCGTGCCGGTGATGATGTCGACCTTGCCGAACACGCCACGGTGCTCGTGCGTGCCGCGCCCGCGCGCGCCCATGAAGCCACTGGCGTGGCACTCGTCGATGCCGAGCAGCGCCTCGTGCGCATCGCACAATTCGCGCATGCGATCGAGCTGGGCGATGGTGCCGTCCATCGAGAACACGCCGTCGCTGAACACCAGCCGGACGCGTGTGCCGGCGGCGCGTGCCTCGCCGAGGCAGCGCTCGAGGTCGGCCATGTCGTTGTGCTTGTAGCGCCAGCGCTGCGCCTTGCACAAGCGGATGCCGTCGATGATCGAGGCATGGTTCAGCTCGTCGGAGATCACCGCATCCTGCTCGCCGAGCAGCGGCTCGAAGAGGCCGCCGTTGGCGTCGAACGCCGCCGCGTAGAGGATCGTGTCCTCGGTGCCCAGGAAGCGCGCCAGCCGCGCCTCGAGCGTCTTGTGCAGGTCCTGCGTGCCGCAGATGAAACGCACCGAGCTCATGCCGTAGCCGTGATCGTCCAGCGCCGCGTGCGCCGCCTGCACCACACGCGGGTGCGACGACAGCCCGAGGTAGTTGTTGGCGCACAGGTTGATCACCTCGCGGCCGTCGGCGGTGCGCACCACCGCACCCTGCGCGCTGGTGATCACGCGCTCGCGCTTGAAGAGGCCCGACTGGTCGAGTTCATCAAGCTGCCGTTGCACGTCGGCAATGAAGTCGGTGGTCATCTGAAATCCCGCCTGCCAAATGAATCGACAGCGATTGTGCCGCCAGCCGGCACGCGCCGAGCGCTCAGAACAGCTCGGCGACCTTCATCGAGGCAAACGCCGCGCGCGCCCTGAACGCCTGCGTCGACGGCGTGGGCTCCAGCAACAGCGTATGCACCAGCGGCGCGGCCAGCGTGGCGTGCGGATCGGCGAGCAGCACATGGCGGCGTGCGCCGTCTTCGTCGAGGCGGGCCACCCAATCGAGCGCGATCAGGCTTTCCAGCACCGGCTCCACCTGCAGCGGGTCGACGCGCACCGCGCCGGCCAGTGCGGCCAACGACAGCCCCTTCTGCCCCGCTCCGCGCAAGCGCGCCAGCTCGCGCAGCAGCGCCACGGCCAGCGCGAAGCGGTAGCCCGGCGTGTCGGGCACGCGCGCCACCCGCATCGCCAGGCTGGGCGCATAGGCGGCAATCACCGCGCCCAGCAGCACGACCACCCAGCTGATGTAGATCCACAGCAGGAAGATCGGCAGCGTGGCGAACGCGCCGTAGATCACAGAGTAGGTCGGAACCAGGCCCACGTACCAGGCCAGCCCCCGCTTGGCAAGCTCGAAGCCGGTGGCGGCGAACAGGCCACCGGCCCAGGCGTGTGTCCAACTGACGTAGGTGTTGGGCGCGAAGCGGTAGAGCCCAGCGAAGCCGCTGGCCAGCAAACCGAACTCGATCACCGCCAGCAGCAGCCGGATGCCGCCAGGCATTGCGTCGACCACGCCGCGCGACGCTGAAATGGCGTACGACGTGAGGCTCAGGCTGACGCCCAGCAGCAACGGCCCGAGCGTCAGCGCGGCCCAGTACACCAGCACCCGCTGGGCCAGCGGCCGGCGCTTGCGCACGCGCCAGATCGCATTGAGCGTGCGGTCGATCGTCAGCACCAGGGCGAGCGCGGCCACCAGCAGCACCACCAGCCCCAGCAGGCCGACCTGGCTCGCCTTGGCGGCGAACTGCGTCAGCGCGCCCAGCACCGGCTTGGCGATGCCGTCGGGCACCAGGCTCTGCAGCAGATACCTCTCGAGCGCCGACTGGAAGCGCGCGAACATCGGAAACGCGGTGAACAACGCCAGCATCACCGTCACCAGCGGCACCAGGCCGACCATCGTGGTGAAGGTCAGGCTGCCGGCGGTGAGGCCCAGGCGATCTTCGGCAAAGCGCTGGCGCATGGTGTGCCAGGTGTCGGCCCAGGGCCACGCGCGCAACGTGTGCCACAGCGCACGCAGATGTGTTGGCCAGGTGCCCGGCGCGTAGCTCGATGGCACCGAGGGCTCGGCCGCTCC
>DATDJF010000358.1:0-5948 GCA_036520715.1 Burkholderiaceae bacterium
CGCGCTGCACGTAGGCTGCCGGCAGCTCGCCGGGGCGTTCGGCCTCCAGTGCCTCGGCATCCTCGTCGGCATCGGGCGGCAGCAGCCGGAAGCCGACGCCGATCTGCTGCAGCAGTTGGCGCCTGCGCGGGCTTTGCGAAGCGAGGTAAACGAACGCGCTGGACGCCATGGGTCGCCGTCAGGCGCGGTGATACGGATGGCCGGCGTCGAGCGACCAGGCACGGTACAGCGCCTCGGCCAGCACCACACGCGCCAGCGCGTGCGGCAGCGTCAGGTCCGACAGGCGCAGCGTTTCGTCGGCCGCGTCCCTGAGCGACGCATCGAGGCCGTCCGGACCGCCGATCAGCAGTGCGACATCGCGCCCGAGCGTTCGCCAGTGTCGCCAGCGCTCGGCCAGTTGTTCGGTGGTGCGGCGCTGGCCGCGCTCGTCGAGCGCCACCGTCCAGGCCGACTTCGGCAGTGCGGCGCGCAGCCGCAACGCCTCGGCGGCCATCATCTGAGCCGCAGTCTTGCCGCTGTCGCGTGGCTCGGCCTTCACCTGCACGGCTTCGATGCGCGCATCGGCAGGCAACCGCTTGGCGAACTCGTCGAACGCATCGCGCGCCCACGGCGGCTGGCGCTGGCCGACAGCCACGATGAGCAGCCGCATGCGCTAGGCGCGCTTCAGCGTGCGCGCACCGGACGCGCAGGCTTGCGAGGCGGCAACGCCTTCTTGGCCGCGCCGGCCTTGCGCACCGGCTTCTTCGGCGCCGACTTTCCGGCCGCCGTGGTCTTGGCGGCGCCGCGCTTGGGCGCCGCAGGCCTGCCGGCGCCCGCTTTGGGCAACGGCGGCAAAACGCCCGGCAGCCGTGCCTCGCCGTCGATCTTCATCTTGACCGGCTTGTCGCCCCAGAGCTCTTCGAGGCGGTAGTAGTCGCGGATCGCCGGCTGCATGATGTGCGCGACCGCCGCGCCGCAGTCGACGATGATCCATTCGCCGTTGTCGGCACCCTCGACACTGAGGACGGCCAAGCCGCGCTCCTTGACGGTCTCGCGCACGCTGCTGGCCAGGGCCCTGGTCTGGCGGTTGCTGGTGCCCGAGGCGACGATCACACGTTCGAACAGCGGCGACAGGTGCTCGGTGTTGAAGACCACGATGTTGTGGGCTTTCACGTCTTCCAGGCCATCGACGATGGCGCGTTGCAGCTTGCGAATGTCCATTCAATGCCCGGCGGCACTCCTGTAGAGGTGGTGCTGGGCAATATAGCCTGCCACCGCGTTGCTGACCAATCCCGAAATCGGTTCACCGCGCGCCACTCGTGCACGAATGTCGGTGGCGCTGATGTCCATCGGCGGCAGCGGCACGGCGCGGTTCGGCAGGCGCGCCACTTGGGCATCGGGTTGCATCACGACACCCGGCCGTTCGGCCACCGCCAGCGTCACCAGGCCGAGCAGTTCGCGCCAGCCGCGCCAGGTGTGCAGGTTGTTGTACTGGTCGGCGCCGATCAGGAGGAACCAGGTCGCAGCCGGCTCGCGCCGCTGCAGCTCGTGCACCGTTTGCAGCGAGTAGCTCGGTCCCGCGCGCTCGAGCTCGCAACGCTCGAGCACGAAGCCGCGCTCCCCGGCGATCGCCAGCTTCACCATCGCCTCGCGGTGCGACGCTTCGCTGACGGCGTGGGTCTTCTGCCACGGCTGCCCGGTGGGAATCCAGCGCACCTCGTCCAGCGGCAGCGTTTCGCGCGCGCTGCGCGCCAGCGCCGAATGCGCGAGCTGCGGCGGGTCGAAGGTGCCGCCGAACAGGCCGATGCGCTTCATGCGGAGCGGCCGCGCGAAAGCTTCATCCTTCGCACCAGTCGCGCGGTGTCAGGAACTCTGTGTACAGGCGCGCCTCGGCGCTGCCGGGATCGGGCTTGAAGTCGTAGGCCCAGCGCACGCGCGGCGGCATCGACATCAGGATGCTCTCGGTGCGCCCGCCCGACTGCAAGCCGAACAACGTGCCGCGGTCGTAGACGAGGTTGAACTCCACGTAGCGGCCGCGGCGCAGCGCCTGGAACTCGCGCTCGCGCTCGCCATGGGGCGTGTCGCGCCGCCGCTGCACGATCGGCAGGTAGGCCGGCAGGAACGCATCGCCCACCGCCCGCAGCATCTGAAAGCCACGATCGAGGCCGAGCTCGGCGAAGTCGTCGAAGAAGATGCCGCCGATGCCGCGCGGCTCGTTGCGGTGCTTGAGGAAGAAGTATTCGTCGCACCAGCGCTTGAAGCGCGGATGCAGGTCGGCCCCGAACGGTGCCAGCGCGTCGCGGCACGTCATGTGGAAGTGCCGCGCGTCGTCCTCGAAGCCGTAGTAGGGCGTCAGGTCCATGCCGCCGCCGAACCATTGCACCGGCGCGCGGCCGGCCGGCTCGGCCGACAGCAGGCGCACGTTCATGTGCACCGTGGGCACGTACGGATTGCGGGGATGCATCACCAGCGACACACCGAGCGCCTCGAAGGGGGCGCCGGCGAGCTCGGGCCGATGCTGGGTGGCCGATGGCGGCAGTTGCGGCCCGCGCACGTGGCTGAAGTTGCAGCCACCGCGTTCGAGCAGCGCACCGTCGTCGATGCAACGTGTGAGCCCGTCGCCCTGCAGCCGCTCGCCCGGCGCACGCGTCCAGCCATCGTGCAGGAAGCGGCCGCCGTCGAGCTGCTCCATCGCATTCACGATGCGTCGCTGCAACTCCAGCAGGTACTCGCGCACGGCGGCGATGTCGGCCAAGGGTCAGTCCTTCAGGCGGATCGGCGCGGCCCACTCGGGCCGGCGGCCACGATGATGCCCCAGCCGGGCTGCGATCGCGGCGATGTCGCTCCCGGGGTCGCCGCACAACTGCAGAAAGTCCACCAGCGCCACCTCGCGGCGCACGAAGTCCAGCCCCGCCATCCCGAGCGGCACCTGCGCCTGCACGGCCACCTGATAGAAGCCGCTGCGCAGGCCGTCGTCGTAGCGTCGCGTGCCCTCGGGCGCCAATGCCAGCCACATGAACTGATCGCGCTCGCGCGCCTCGCGCAGGCGCTGCACCATCGCGGCCACGGCGCCTTGCGGCGAGCCGCGATCCACCGGGACGCCGCCGAGCCAACTCAGCCAACGGCCGAACAGCGGCAGCCGGAACAGCGACGCCTTGCCCCAGAAGGCCACCGGAATGCCGATGCTCCACTTGGCCAGCACGCCGACGATGAAATCCCAGTTCGAGGTGTGCGGGTAGACGATCACCACGCCCTGCCGCGACGGCAGGCCGTCGAACGCGACGCGCCAGCCGGCGATGCGCAGCAGCGCACGGGCGGCCGCGCTGCCGCGCAGCTTGACCGGGCGCTCGGCAATCGCGCGCGGCGCGTCAGCGGCGAACGGCACGGTGGCCGATGTCGCGTCGATGCTGCGCGCCTTCGAAACGGATGCTGTCCACGCCCTCGTAGGCGCGCTGCTGCGCGCCCTTGACCGTGGCGCCGAGCGCGGTGACGCACAACACGCGCCCGCCGCTGACGCTCAGCGTGCCGCCGTGCAGCGTGGTGCCGGCGTGGAACACCACAAGTTCGTCGCTCGGCGCCGGCACGCCGGTGATGACTGCGCCCTTTTGCGGATCGGCCGGGTAGCCGCCGGCCGCCATCACGACACCGAGCGCGACGTTGCGGTCCCATTGCAACTCCACCTGGTCGAGCGTGCCGTCGGTGGCTTGCATCAGCACGTCGAACAGGTCGCTCTTCAGGCGCATCAGGATCGGTTGCGCCTCCGGGTCGCCCAGCCGCGTGTTGAACTCCAGGGTCCTGGGCGTGCCCTGCGCGTCGATCATCAGGCCGGCGTACAGGAAGCCGCTGAACACGATGCCGTCGCGCCGCATGCCGGCCACGGTGGGCTTGATGATCTCCTGCATGACACGAGCATGCAGGTTGGGCGTCACCACCGCCGCCGGCGAGTAGGCCCCCATGCCGCCGGTGTTGGGCCCCTCGTCGTCGTCGCGCAGGCGCTTGTGGTCCTGGCTGGTGGCCAGCGGCAGCACGTGCTCGCCGTCGACCATCACGATGAAGCTGGCTTCCTCGCCCTCGAGGAACTCCTCGATCACCACGCGCGCACCGCCGTCGTTGTGCACCACGCCGAGCGTGCTGCCGTCGAGCATGCTGTCGATCGCGGCATGCGCCTGCGGCAGCGACATCGCCACCACCACGCCCTTGCCGGCCGCCAGGCCATCGGCCTTGACGACGATCGGCGCGCCCTGCGCATCGACGTACGCATGCGCAGCGGCGGCGTTGTGGAAGGTTTCGTAGCGCGCGGTCGGGATGCCGTGACGCTGCATGAAGGCCTTGGAGAAGGCCTTGGAACTCTCGAGCTGCGCCGCCGCGCGTGTGGGCCCGAAGATGCGCAGGCCACGCGAGCGAAAGAGGTCCACCACGCCGGCGGCCAGCGGCGCCTCGGGGCCGACCACGGTGAGCACGATCTTCTCGCGCTGGGCAAAGTCGGCCAATGCGTCGAGATCGGTGATCGCCACGTTCTCCAGGCGCGCATCGCTGGCGGTGCCGCCGTTGCCGGGCGCCACGTAGACGCATTGCAGCTTGGGGCTTTGCGCCAGCTTCCATGCCAGCGCGTGTTCGCGGCCGCCGCCGCCGATGACGAGCACTTTCACAGGGACGTTCCGATCACTCGAGCACCGCGTTGTGGTAGACGGCCTGCGTGTCGTCGAGGTCTTCGAGCACGTCGAGCAGCTTCTGCATGCGCTGCGCGTCGTCGCCGGCGAGTTCCACCGGGTTCTCGGCGCGCCAGGTGACTTCGGCCAGGTCGGGCTTCAGGCCGGCCGCGAGCAGCGCCTGCTGCACGGCCTCGAAGTCGGGTGGCGCGCACAGCACCTCGATCGCCCCGTCGTCGCCGGCGATCACGTCGTCGGCACCGGCCTCCAGCGCGACCTCCATCACCTTGTCTTCGCTGGTGCCCGGCGCGAACACGAACTGGCCGTAGTGCTTGAACTGGAACGCCACCGAACCGTCGGTGCCGAGGTTGCCGCCGTACTTGGAGAAGCCGTGGCGCACCTCGGCCACCGTGCGCACGCGGTTGTCGGTCATCGTGTCGACGATGATCGCGGCGCCGCCGATGCCGTAGCCCTCGTAGCGGATCTCCTCGTAGTGCACACCCTCGAGGTTGCCGGTGGCCTTGTCGATGTTGCGCTTCACCGTGTCGGCCGGCAGGTTGGCCGCCTTGGCCTTGTCGATCGCCAGCCGCAGCCGCGGGTTGGTCGCCACGTCGCCGCCGCCCAGGCGCGCCGCGACCATGATCTCGCGGATCACGCGCGTCCACACCTTGCCGCGTTTTTCATCCTGGCGGCCCTTGCGGTGCTGGATGTTGGCCCACTTGGAATGACCGGCCATCGAGTGCTCTCCTGCTCAGGCGCCCGCCGGGAGGCACCTCATGCGGGCGATTTTACCGGGCGGCCTGGATCAGAACCCAATCGACAGCAGGCTGACCGCCGCGACAACGGTGATCAGCAGCGCGCCGCCGTAACACGCGAGCTTTGCCCCCGCACCGTTGTGCACGCCGATGTCGTGCAGGCTGTGGAAGATGCGATGCACGGCGTGCCACGCAAAGAGGGCGATGACGACGAACACGAAAGCCTTGCCGACCCAGTGCTGCGCGAACGCCAGCGCCCGCGGGTAGCTCAGCAGATCGGCCGGCAGCGGCCAGCCGAGCGGCACCGCCAGGCCGGTGATGAACACCAGCGCGCTGCCCAGCAGCGCCGACAGCATGCCGCCGGCGCCGAACAGCGCCCAGAACACCGGCTCGTGGGAGCGCTTCATCGCAGCCAGGCCAGGATCAGCAGCGACAGCAGCAAGGTCGTGGCAATGCCGCCGGCCGTGACGGCACGCGCCGGCAGCGGCAGGGGCGGCATCGTCTTGGGCATCACCTGGAACCAGGTCCAGGAGTGATAGGCCACAAAGCCCAGCGCGACGACGTG
>DATDJF010000359.1:0-3465 GCA_036520715.1 Burkholderiaceae bacterium
CGCGGCAACAAGATGTGGATCAGCAACGGCGAGCACGAGCTGGCCGAGAACATCGTGCACCTTGTGCTGGCCAAGATACCGGGGCCCGACGGCAAGCTGGTGCCGGGCACCAGAGGCATCTCGCTGTTCATCGTGCCGAAGAGGCTGGTCGACACGGAAGCCAGGCTCACCGGCGAGCGCAACGACGTGGCGCTCGCCGGCCTGAACCACAAGCTCGGCTATCGCGGCATCCCGAACACGCTGTTGAATTTCGGCGAAGGCAAGTTCCCGGCGCACGGCAGCGCGGGTGCGATCGGCTACCGCGTGGGCGCGCCGGGCGTTGGCCTGCGCTGCATGTTTCACATGATGAACGAGGCGCGCATCGCGATCGGTCTCGGCGCGGTGGCGCTCGGCTGGGCCGGCTACGAAGCGAGCCTGCAGTACGCGCGCGACCGTGCGCAAGGGCGCCCGATGGGGCAGGCCGGCAAGGACGTGGCGAGGCCGCCGGTGCGCATCATCGAACACGCCGACGTCAAGCGCATGCTGCTGGCGCAGAAGGCGTACGTCGAGGGTGGCCTGGCGCTGGTGCTGTACTGCGCGCGCCTGGTCGACGAGCAGCACACGGGCGCACGCGATGCGGCGAAGGACGCCACGCTGCTGCTCGAGGTGCTGACGCCGATCGTCAAGAGCTGGCCCAGCGAGTGGTGCCTCGAGGCCAACAGCCTGGCGATCCAGGTCCACGGCGGTTATGGCTACACGCGCGATTTCCCGGTCGAGCAGTACTGGCGCGACAACCGCCTGAACATGATCCACGAAGGCACGCACGGCATCCAGGCGCAGGATCTGCTGGGCCGCAAGGTGGTGATGGACGGTGGCGCCGGGCTCGAGCTGCTCGGCGCCCGCATGCAGGCGACGATCGAGCGGGCGTCGAAAGACGAGCAGCTCGCGCCGCAGGCGCAGGCGCTGGCCGGTGCGCTGCAGGCGGTGCGCGCGGCCACCCGTGCGGCCTGGGCCAGCGGCAAACCCGACGACGCGCTCAGCAATGCGATGCCGTACATGCAGGCCTTCGGCCACACGGTGCTGGCATGGGTGTGGCTCGAGCTCGCGCTGGCCACGAGCGCCGCGCGCGACGTGGACCGCGCCGATGCGATGGCCGGCCTGTTGCAGGCGATGCGCTACTACTACGCGTATGAAGTGCCCAAGGTCGCGGCCTGGCTCGCAGTGGTGAATGCGCGCGATCCGGTGTGCCGCGACATGCGCGACGAATGGTTTTGAGATCCAAAGGAGAGTGAAATGTCCACCCCGGTGCAGAAACTGTTCGATCTGAAAGGCCAGCACGCGCTGGTCACCGGCGGCTCGCGCGGCCTGGGGCTGCAGATCGCCGAAGCGCTCGGCGAGGCCGGCGCCAAGATCATGCTGACCTCGCGCAAGGCCGGCGACCTCGAAGAGGCGGTTGCGCACCTGCAAGACAAGGGCATCGACGCGCGCTGGATCGCCGCCGACGCCAGCGACCCGGCGCAGGTGCACAAGGTGTGCAGCGAGACGCTCGAGCGCCTCGGTGCAGTGGACATCCTGGTCAACAACGCGGGCGCGGCCTGGGGGGCGCCGGCGGAAGATCATCCGCTCGATGCCTGGGACAAGGTGATGAACCTCAACGTGCGCAGCATCTTCCTGTTCAGCCAGGCCATCGGCAAGGCGAGCATGATTCCGCGCAGGAAGGGTCGCATCATCAACATCGCGTCGATCGCCGGCCTGGGCGGCAACCCGCCGGGCATGGAAACGCTGGCCTACAACACCAGCAAGGGAGCGGTGGTCAACTTCACGCGCGTGCTGGCCGCCGAGTGGGGCGAGCACGGCATCACCGTCAACGCCATTGCGCCGGGGTTCTTTCCGAGCAAGATGACCAAGTACACGCTGCAGACCATCGGCGAGAAAGAGCTGGCGTCGCACGCGCCGCTGCGCCGCATCGGCGACGACGACGACCTCAAAGGCGCCGCGTTGCTGTTCGCGTCGGCGGCCGGCAAGCACATCACCGGGCAGATCCTGGCGGTCGATGGCGGCGTGACCTGCGTCGCCGGAGGCTGATCCAGGCATGTCCAGCCAACGCATTCCGTTTCCGTACCGCATCCCGTTCGTCGAGGAGCTCGGCCTCGAGCTGCACAGCGTCGGCGACGGCAAGGCCGAGCTGCGGGTCGACCTCGCCGAGGCGCACCTCAACTCCTGGGAGGTGGCGCACGGCGGCGTGCTGATGACCATGCTCGACGTCGCGATGGCGCAGGCCGCGCGCAGCGCGCACCGTCACGACGGCGTGTCGGGCCCCAGCGTGGCGACGATCGAGATGAAGACCAGCTTCGTGCGGCCCGCCGAGGGCGAATTGCGCGCGCTGGGCAAGTTGCTGCATCGCACCGCGACGCTGGCCTTCTGCGAAGCGTCGGTGCTCGATGGCGAGGGCCACCTGTGCGCCCACGCCACCGGCACCTTCAAATACCTGCGCGCACTGCCGTCGTCCAAGCGCGGTACCAAGCTGCCGCGCGCCAACCCATCCACACCGGAGTGAACATGAGCACCACCAACCAACGCGTCGTGCTGGCATCGCGCCCGAGCGGCGAGCCGACGCCGCACAACTTCAGGCTCGAGCAGGCGCCACTGCCGGCGCTCAACGATGGCGAGGTGCTGGTGCGCCACCACTACCTGAGCCTCGATCCGTACATGCGCGGCCGCATGAGCGAGGGCAAGAGCTACGCGCAGCCGCAGGCCCTCGATGCCGTGATGGTGGGCGGCACGGTCGGCGAGGTGGCCGAGTCGCGTCATCCCGGCTACAAGGCCGGCGACACGGTGGTCGGCTACGGCGGCTGGCAACAGTACTCAGTGGTCGCCGCCGGACAGCCCGGCATGCTGCGCAAGGTCGACGCCTCGCGCGTGCCGCTGTCGGCCTACCTCGGCGCGGTCGGCATGCCCGGCGTCACCGCGTGGGTGGGGCTGACCAAGATCATCGAGCCCAAGGAAGGCGAAACCGTGGTCGTCAGCGCCGCCAGCGGGGCGGTGGGCAGCGCGGTCGGCCAGCTTGCCAAGACGCGCGGCTGCCGCGCGGTGGGCATTGCCGGCGGCGCCGACAAGTGCGACTACGTGGTGCGTGAGCTCGGCTTCGACGCCTGCATCGACTACAAGCGCCTCGACGGTGCGCAGGCGATCGCGGCGGCGTTGAAGGAGCACTGCCCCAAGGGCATCGACGGCTGCTTCGAGAACGTCGGCGGTGCCATCCTCGACGCCGTGCTGCTGAACGCCAACGCATTCTCGCGCGTCGCCATGTGCGGAATGATCTCGGGCTACAACGGCGCACCGATCCCGCTGGCCGCGCCGCAGTTGATCCTGACCAACCGCATGAAGGTGCAGGGCTTCATCGTCAGCGAACACATGGCGCTGTGGCCGCCGGCGCTGGCCGAGCTGGGCGAGCGGGTCGCCAACGGCACGCTGAAGTACCGCGAG
>DATDJF010000360.1:0-7225 GCA_036520715.1 Burkholderiaceae bacterium
CGCCTGGTGGGCGGCAATCGACTCGGGCCACGCTCCGACGCGTGTGAAGATGTGCGACGGCATGTGCTGCGCGTGCGCTGCTGCCGGTGCGATCTTGCTGTAGCGCTCGGCAGCCGACAGTCCGCGCGCGGCCAGCGGCGGGTAGTCGTAGCTGTGGATCAGGTAGTGCGCGGCACCCGGGTGTTCGGGTTGCTTGAGGAAGACCGGCTCGAGCAGGGTCGCGGCACGCAGTTGGTTGCCGTATTGCTTGTCGGCCGGATCGAAGTTGGCGGAGAGCACCAGGCTGTGCAGGATCGTGGCCTCGGTGTCGTCGGGATACTTGGCGGCCACTTTTTCGAGACCCGTCTCCAGCGCCTTGGCCCGCGTGCGGTGGTTGAGCTTGTCGCTGTCCTGGAAGTACGCCGCGAGCGCAGCGACGTAGTCGCGCTCCCGCTCGGTGGCAAGGCCGGTCTTGCGCGCCTGCTCCAGCAGCACCGGCCCTTCGGCCAGGGTCTTGGCCGACACGTTGCCGGGCCAGACGAACGGGTTGTCCAGCGATGCCAGCGCGCGCACCCAATGCGCCATGCCACAGGTGGCGTCTGCCTGCAGCGTGCGATCGAGCGGTGCGCTGATGTTTTCCCAGGCGAACGAGTGGTAGTAAGCCATCGCGAGGTTGAACTCGCGCTGCGCGGCGGCGTTGCAGGCCACCTTGAAGTTGACGCTGCCGAGCTTGCCGGCAGCGTCGCCGTCTTCGTGAGCCTTCACCGGATACGCTGCGCACAGCGCGGCGAATGCGATGGCGGTACCTGTTAGCTGCAGATTCATGCTCATCTCCTGGGTTAGCCAGGCTGTCGCTTGCAGCTTGGGGGTGCGGCCCATTGGGCGCGCGATGTGCTGCAGAGTCAACGTGATGAGCGCATGATGGTCATTCGATCACGCAGGCTTCATCGCCAGGGACGAACGGTGGACTACCGCGCAGCCAGTCGCACTCACGCGATCAGATCTCCGCGCCTCACACCGGACCTGGTGGCCTCCATCGCGCGCAAGCTCGAGGATCGTGGCCCGGCGCCCGGCGTGGTGGTTCACGACGACGCCGACTACGAGGCGTCGCTGCAGTCGTTTCTCGCAGCCGGGCCGTGGCGCGAAGGGCAAGACGTCTGGGTGTTTGGCTACGGCTCGCTGCTCTGGAAACCGGCTTTCGAAGTGATCGAGCAGGTTTCGGCGATCTTGCCCGGCTGGCATCGGGCGTTCTGCATCCGGCTCACGCGGTTTCGCGGCACGCCAGAAGAGCCGGGGCTGATGATGTCGCTGGCCCCCGGCGGCAGTTGCCGTGGCGCGCTGCAACGCGTCGCCGGTGAACGGGTCGTGGATGATCTGCGCAAGCTGTGGCGCAGGGAGATGACGGTCAAGCCACCCAATACGCCGCCGCGGTGGGTCGAGGCCAGGACAACACAAGGATCGGTGCCGGCGATCGTCTTTGCGGCCGACCGCACCGGCCCCAACTACGTGAGCGGCCTCGCCGACGACGACATCGCGGGCATCCTGTGCAAAGCGGCCGGGCATTGGGGCTCTGGCGCCGAATACCTGCTGCAGACGGTGGACCAGCTGGAGCGGCTGGGCATTCGCGATGCGAACCTGTGGCGCTTGCAAAGGCGCGTGGCCCAGAAGCTGATGGCCCTGCAACGGGCCGTGGCGCCCACCTCCTGAGAGCGCATGCGAGGGCCGCAGCGCCGGCGAAGTCGGTGCGACGGCAGTGCGCGCCGTATATGGGGTGGTCTCCTACAAGCATCTTCGAAGCCGGCCGACAGGACGCGCCATCGGTGCACCGCACAGTGGCTCCAGCCGCTGGAGAACACGATGAATTCGATGGCCGAACAAGCACCCGAGCGCGACGGCGCGCCGTCAACCCCGAGCCGCAGCACCTACGCGCCCAAACGCGTGCGCTGGCCCGGGTTCGTGGCTGTCGCCGTGATATTTGGGGTCGTGATGGCCGGGATCGTCTTGACGAGCCGCGACGACGGCGCTCACCCGAGCGGCTCGCCCGACCGGAGCGCGGACGTTGCGCCGCCAGTGCCACGAACCGACTGGTCGACGGCCGCACAGCCGGACGACAGCCAGGTCGCGACGCCGGCCAAACCGGCGCAGCAGTAGCGCGGCGCCGGTCAGTCGCTCACCCGGATCCACTGCCCGCGCACCGCGTTGTCGGGCATCACCACCGGTGTCACGTGGCGCCGCGCCGCCCAGGTGATGATCTGGCGGTGGAACGGCAACACGAAGAACTGTGATTGCACCCGGCGCTGCGCCTGCGCGATCAGTTGCGCGCGCTTCGGCACGTTCATCTCGCTGCCGGCGGCATCGATGATCGCATCGAGTTCCTCGTCGCCGACGCGGCCGTAGTTGTAGCTGCCTTTCTGCGTGCGCGCATCGGGCCGGTGCACGATCGGATCGAGGATGCCCTGCGCGTCGGTGGTGCCGCCGCCCCAGCCGAGCAGGTACATGCTGGTGTCCAGGCGCTCGATCTTCTGGAAGAAGATCGTCTTGGGCCGCGCGTCGACGCGCACCTTGACGCCCACGCGCCCGAGCATCGCCGCCACCGCGATGCAGATCGGCTGGTCGTTGACGTAGCGGTCGTTCGGGCAATCGAGCGTGACCTCGAAGCCATCGGCATAGCCGGCCTCGGCCAGCAGGCGGCGCGCCCGCGCGGGGTCGGCTTTCGGGCGCTGCTCGAGCTCGGGCGCCAGGCAGCCCACCGCCGCGGTGGCCAGGCACGCGGTGGTCACCGACTGGCCGCGCATCGTGCCGGCCTTCAGCGTCTCGGCGTCGATGGCCAGCGCGAAGGCCTCGCGCACGCGCACGTCCTTGAACGGATTCCTGCCCTTGACGCTGGCATGCAGCAGCTCGTCGCGAAACTGGTCGAGCACGAAGAACAGCACGCGGTTCTCGGGCCCCTGCACCAGCTTGACGGCGCTTTCCCGGGACAGGCGCGACAGGTCCTGCGGCGGCGTGTCGTGCGTGAAGTGAATGTCGCCCGACAGCAGCGCCGCCGTGCGTGTGCCGTCGTTGCCGATCGGCGTGTAGACCATCCGCGTGACGTTGCCCTCGAAGCGGTCCCACCACGCCGGGTTCTTGGCGAGCGTGACGCGGATGCCGGGCTCGAAGCGTTCGAGCACGAACGGCCCCGTGCCCATCGCGTGGCGCGTCGAGTGGCCTTCTTCCTTCTTGGTGAAGTCGGGCACCTTGGCCACGCCATTGGACTTGCACCAGGCGGCGCTCATGATGCGCACGTTGAGCTGGTGCTCCAGCAGCAGCGGGTTGGGCTTCTCGAGCTTCAGCTCGAAGGTGCGCTCGTCGATCTGCGTGGGCTTGCCGAGCTGGCGCGCGAAGTAGGCCTGCTGCGAGCTGGCCTGCTGCGCGCGCTCGATCGAGAACACCGCGTCGGCGGCGGTGAGCGGGCTGCCGTCGGAGAATCTGACGCCGGCGCGCAGCGTGAAGCGCCAGGTGGTGTCGTCCAGCACGGTCCAGCTCTCGGCCAGCGCGGGCTCCATCTGCTGCTGGCGGTTGCGCCGTGCGAGCTGTTCGTAGACATGGCCGACGATGTTGTCGGTCAGCCCCTCGTTGAACGAATGCGGGTCCATCGTGCCGATGTCGCCGCGCCCGGCCCAGCGCAGCGTGTGGGCCTGCGCCAGCGCGGCCAGCAGGGTCAGGCACAGCAGGCACAGCGATCGACTCACCATGGGCGTGGTTCCAGCGGCCCCGCGGGCCGCGGGCAGCCATTCTGACGGCGGGTGCCTGCAGACCCCGCGCCCGGGTTTGCACGGATGCGTTTGTCCGCCAGCCGGCGCAGAACAGCCGCTTCGCCGACCCCCAAGCAACCGGTTCACCCGAGGAGACACCCGACATGTGCAGGCTCTGTGACCAAGGATTGCCGCAGGACCATTCAGGTTCGCGCCGCCACTTTCTGAAGACCGCTGCGGCCACCGGCGTCGCCGCGTCCGCGCTCGACCTGCTGATGGCGCAACCGGCCTCGGCACACGGCGACCGCGAGCCCGAGGACAGCGGCGAGCACGGCCGTCGGTACCTCATCCGCGGCGGCGCCGTGATGTCGATGGATCCCAAGGTGGGCGACTTCGAGCAGGCCGACGTGCTGATCGAGGGCAAGAAGATCGTCGCCATCGGGCGCAGCCTGCACGCCGGCGGCGCCGCGGTGATCGATGCACGCGGCCGCATCGTGATGCCTGGCTTCATCGACACGCACCATCACCTGTTCGAGACCGCGCTGCGCAGCTTCCTGGCCGACGGCATCCTGATCAACGACGGCTCGGGCACGGTCGCCGGCACCACCACCTACTTCGAATTCATACTGCTGAAGTTCGCGCCGGTGTACCGCCCGCAGGACGTGTACATCAACGAGCTGTTCGGCTCGCTGAGCCAGCTCGATGCCGGCGTGACCACGGTGCACGACATCTCGCAGATCCACCACTCGCCGCAGCACTCCGACGCGGCGATCCGGGGGATCATGGAGACCGGCCAGCGCGCCGTGTTCGGCTATTTCGAGAGCGCGGGTGCCGCGATCCTCGGCACCAACCCCGGCAACAAGTATCCGGACGACGCGGTGCGCATCAAGAAGCGCTGGTTCTCGTCGAGCGACCAGTTGATGACGATGATCATGGGCGGCGAGATCTACCTGCCCGGCTACGAGAAGGCCTGGAAGATCGGCCGCCAGCTCGGCCTGCAGGTGGCGGCGCACATCCTCTCGCCGTTCGGCATGCGCCCGACCTTCGACCTGCTGGCCCAGAACCAGGGCGGCGACAGCGGCACGCTGGGCATCGGCCCCGACAACCTGTTCGTGCACATGACCGGCATGTCGGATGTCGGCTGGCAGAAGGTCAAGGACGTCGGTGCGCAGGTGTCGCTGGCGGTGCCGATCGAGATGAACATGCGCCACGGCATGCCACCGATCCTGAAGATGCAGAGCTTGGGGCTGGAGCCATCGCTCAGCAGCGACGTGGAGTGCACGCTGACGGCCGACTTCTTCACCCAGATGCGCTCGACGATGAACGTGCAGCGCGCGCTGGTCAACCAGATGGTGCTCGAGCAGGGCAACTTCGTGCCGCCCAACCAGTGGCCGACGCCCGCCGCCGGCACGCCGGCGCCGCTGACCGCGCGCGACGTGTTGCGCTACGCCACCATCAACGGCGCCAAGGGGCTGCGACTGGACCACAAGGTCGGCACACTGACGCCGGGCAAGGAAGCCGACATCATCATCCTCGACGCCGAGGCGATCAACGTGGCCCCGCTCAACAACGTGCCCGGTGCGGTGGTCTCGCTGATGGAACGCTCCAACGTCGAGACCGTGATCGTGGGCGGCAAGGTGCGCAAGTGGAAGGGCCGCCTGCTCGACGTCAATCTGTCGCGCTTGCGCCGGCAGCTCGAGGATTCGCGCGACTACCTGTTCAGCACCGCAGGCGTGCCGCGGGACTTGTTCCCCAAGCCGCCCAACTAAGGTTCGGCTCCTGCGGGTCGGTGCAGCGCCTGTGCGCAGGCTGCTGCACTGGCCCAGGCCCACTGGAAGTTGTAGCCGCCCAGCCAGCCGGTGACGTCGAGCACTTCGCCGATGAAGTACAGGCCCGGCACACGGCGGCTTTGCATCGACTGGCCGTTCAACTCTCGCGTGTCGACGCCGCCGGCGGTGACCTCGGCCTTGCGGTAGCCCTCGCTGCCGCTCGGCACGACGGCCCATTGCTGCAACCGCGTCGCCAGCGCGCCGAGGTCACGGTCGCGCATCTCGGGCAGCATGGCGTCGGCCGCTGCGCCGTGCAACGCGAGCCAGGTGTCCGCGAGCCGGCGTGGCATCAGTCCGGCGAGCACCTGACCCAACCGGCGCTGCGCACCCTGCTTGGCGGCGATCAGCTCGCCGCGCAGGTCGTGCCCCGGCGCCAGGTCGATGCGCAATGCGTCGCCGGCGCGCCAGTGGTTCGAGACCTGCAGGATGGCCGGGCCGCTCAGGCCCCGATGGGTGAACAGCAGGTCCTCGAGAAACGCCGTGCGCGGATTGCCGTCGATGGCCACCTCGACCTCGAGCGACAGCCCGGCCAGCGCGGCGAACGGAGTCCACGCCGCGGCGTCGAACGTGAGCGGCACCAGCCCCGGGCGCGGTTCGACGATCGAGTGGCCGAACTGTCGCGCCAACCGATAGCCGAAGTCGCTGGCGCCGATCTTGGGGATCGACAGGCCACCGGTGGCGACCACCACCTGCGGGGTGGCGACGCTGCCGCGATCGGTGTCGAGCTCGAAGCCCTTGGCGCCATGGCGCAGCGCGGCCACCGTGCAGGGCTGCCAGCGCTGCACGCCGCCGAGCGCGCACTCGGCCAGCAGCATGTCGATGACCTGCTGGCTGGAGCCGTCGCAGAAGAGCTGGCCCTTGTGCTTCTCGTGCCAGGCGATCGCGTAACGATCCACCAGCTCGATGAAATCACGCGGCGTGTAGCGCGCCAGCGCCGAGCGGCAGAAGTCGGGGTTGGCCGACAGAAAGTGCGCCGGCGCGGCCTCGCGATTGGTGAAGTTGCAGCGGCCGCCGCCCGAGATGCGGATCTTCTCGGCCACCACGCTCGCGTGGTCGATCAGCAGCACGCGGATGCCGCGTTGCCCGGCGATCGCCGCGCAGTGCAGCCCGGCCGCACCGGCGCCGATGATGACCGCGTCGGCCTCGTGCATCGGCGCGATGATAGGGGCGTGCAGGGCGCGTCATGCGCTGCCGCGCGCCGTCGATGTCGATCTGGCACCATCGCGATCCATTTCCGTTGACCGAGGGAGCCTGCATGGATGGAGACGATGTCCGCCTCGCCGACGGCCGTGAGCGGGCGCTGGCGCTGGAGCGCGAGGTCGCCACCGTGGTGATCGGGCAGGCGCGCGTGATCCGGCTCGTCACCACCGCGGTGTTTGCGCGCGGTCACGTGCTGCTGCAGGGTGACGTCGGCGTGGGCAAGACGCTGCTATTGCGCGCGCTGGCGCGGGTGCTCGGCGGCGCGTTCGCGCGCAGCGAGGGCACGATCGACCTGATGCCGGCCGACCTCGTGTACTACACGTACATCAATGCCGACGGCCGCCCGGCCGTCGAGGCGGGGCCGCTGATCCGCCACGGCGAGGAGCTGGCGATCTTCTTCTTCAACGAGATCAATCGTGCGCGGCCGCAGGTGCACGCGCTGCTGCTGCGCGTGATGGCCGAGCGCAGCGTGCAGGCCTTCAA
>DATDJF010000361.1:0-44045 GCA_036520715.1 Burkholderiaceae bacterium
CCGACGCGGCCCCGGCTTCGCCTGCGCCCCCCGCAGCCGATGCAGCAGCGAACGACGCGGCCAAGGCCACCACCGCACCCGTGCCGCAGGCCGCCCAGCCCACGCCGAGGGCCGCCGCAGTGAAGCCCGGCACGACGCGCACCCCGCACCAGCCGGAGCCACTACCGGCGAAGCCGGAGTCGCGCCCGCCGACGACAGTGGCACCCTCCCAGGCTCCCCCTGCCACCCAGGCCCGCGCCACGCCCGTCGAAGGGGCCAGGCCCGCGCCGGCTCCGTTGCCGCCGGTGAGCGCGCCCGAACCACGGCTGCGCAGCCTGGCCGAACTGCCCGAAGAGCTGCGGCGCAGCGTGCCCGCGCTCTCCTTCGGCGGCTCGGTGTATTCGGAGACCGCGGCGCAACGCATGGTCATCTTCAACGGCCAGGTGCTGCGCGAGGGCGATGCGGTGAGCGACGAAGTGCTGCTCGAGCAGATCCGCCCGCAGTCGGCCGTCATGCGACTGCGCGGCCAGCGCTTCGAGGTCAAGTTCTGAACCCGCCCGGCGCACCGACACCCCGTCACATCACGCCCCCCGGCCTGCGACACAATGCGCGGTCTTCGTGGAGACCCCGCATGACAAGAACCTGGCGTGTGCTCGTGGTGTTGCCGCTGGCGCTGGCGATGCCGTTGGCTGCCGCCGCGCCACCACGCTCGAAGTCGCTGGCGCAGTTCGACTCCGGCTACGCGCAATGCGAGAAGCGTGACGCCGCGATGCGCGGCCGCGGCGACGAGGTCTATGCCAGCCTGTATCGCCTGAAGCTCGACGACACGTTGCGCTCAGAGCTCGAAGCCACGCGCAAGAGCGCGCCGTACAAGAGCGAGCGCCGCCGCGCCAGCCAGGCGCTGACCAAGAACGCCGCCGCCAGCGACGTGCAGCAGCGCCTGGACCTGCAGTGCCAGGCGTTGAAGAAGGAGATCAAACCCAGCGTGGCCGCCGAGGCCAAGCGTTGAGGCTGGTTGAGGAGCACCGCATGTCGATCATCGCCAACATCCTGGTCGCGCTCGTCGCGCTGCTGCACCTGTACTTCCTGGTGCTCGAAATGTTCCTGTGGGACAAGCCCATCGGGCTGCGCGCCTTCGGGCACACGGCGCAAGCCGCCGCGGCAAGCAAGGTGCTGGCTGCGAACCAGGGGCTGTACAACGGCTTCCTCGCCGCGGGCCTGATCTGGGGCCTGAGCCTCGGCGCCGCCGGCACCGCGGTCAAGGTGTTCTTCCTCGCGTGCGTGGTGATCGCCGGCCTCTACGGCGCCGCCACCGCCAGCCGCAAGATCCTGTATGTGCAGGCGCTGCCGGGGCTGATCGCGCTGGCGCTGGTGCTGATGGCTGGCTGAGCCTCGCGCAGGCCGCGTGTGCAGCGCGGCAATTCCTACACACGATTTTTCCCGGGCACCGCGCTTGCCCTCTCCTTGGTTGCGGACTTCACCGCCACAACGCAAGGAGTACACACATGAACTGGGATCGCATCGAAGGCAACTGGCGCGAGTTCAAGGGCAAGGCCAAGGAGCAGTGGGGAAAACTCACCGATGACGACTTCGACGTCATCGCCGGCAAGCGCGACCAGATGGTCGGCCGTGTGCAGAAGGCCTATGGCGTGACTCGCGACGAGGCCGACAAGCAGGTCCGTGACTGGGAGTCGCGCCTTTGAGGGCCCCCGGCCGCACCACAGCATCAAGGAGCATTGACATGAAACTGCGACAACTGAGCGTGATCGCTGCCTGTGCGCTGTCGTGCGGCAGCGTGCTGGCCGCCCTCAGCGAAACTGAGTACAAGGCCTCGCGCGAGCGCGTCGACGCCGAGTACAAGGCCGAATCGAAAGGCTGCGACCAGCTCAAGGGCAACACCAAGGACGTGTGCATGGCCGAGACCAAGGGCCACCGCGACGTGGCACGCGCGGAGCTCGAAGCCAACTACAAGGACACGCCCAAGGCCCGCGCCAAGGTGACCGAAGAAAAGGCCGACGCCGCCTACAAGGTGGCCAAGGAGAAGTGCGACGACTTCTCCGGCAATGCCAAGGACACCTGCCAGGCCGATGCCAAGGCCCAGCACGAAAAGGCCAAGGCAACCGCCAGCGAACAACGCAAGGTCGGCGAAGCACGCGCCGAGACGCGCGCCGACTCGCGCGACGCCGAGTACAAGGCGGCCAAGGAGCGCTGCGACGCTTACGCGGGTGATACCAAGGACCGTTGCGTCGCCGACGCGAAGGCACGCTACGGCCAATAACGCCGCGCGGCCTCACGCATGACCGACTGCCCGCTCGCGCGGGCAGTTTTTTTGGCCGGCGCTAGTCGGCCTTGATGCCCGCGCGAATGCAGATCTCTTTCCAGGTCTTCTGCTGCTGCGCGATGAAGGCCGCGAACTCCTCCGGCGGCCCGCCGCCGCCGACCGCGGAGTCGCTGGCGAAGCGCTCGGTCACCGCGTTGGACTTCAGCGCGGTCAGCGACTCCTGCTGCAGCCGCCTGACCACGTCGCGCGGCGTGCCGGCCGGCGCCAGGATGCCGTACCACTGCGAGGTCTCGAAGTCCTTGTAGCCCATCTCCGCGACGGTGGGCACCTCGGGCAGCGCCGGCAGGCGGGTCGTGGTGCCCATCGCGATCGCGCGCAGCCGGCCGGCCTTGATGTGCGGCAGCAGCGCCGGCGTGCCAGCCGAGAACGCCTGCGTGCGCCCGGCCAGCAAGTCGGTCATCGCGGGGCCGGTGCCGCGGTACGGGATGTGCGTGATGAACATGCCGGTCACCAGCTTCAGATATTCCATCGCCAGGTGACCGGCGCTGGCGTTGCCGGCTGACCCGTAGTTGAGCTTGCCTGGGTTGGCCTTGACGTAGGCGACGAAGGCCTTGAAGTCGGTGGCCGGCACGTCGGGATGGATCACGAACAGGTTGGGCACCCGCGCCAGCAACGTCACCGGCACAAAATCGCGGTTCACATCGAACGGCAGGTTGGGGAAGATCACCGGATGCACGGCCAGCGTGCCGACGTGGCCCATGATGATGGTGTAGCCATCGGGCGCCGCCTTGGCCACCTCCTGCATCGCCGGCACGCCGGCGCCGCCGCCCTTGTTGTCGACGAACACGGTCTGGCCGAGCTGACGGGTCAGCTCGTTGGCCACCGTGCGCGCCACGATCTCCGAGGTGCCGCCCGGTGCGAACGGCACCACGAAGCGGATCGACTGGCGCGGCCAGTCCGCCTGCGCGCGCAGCGTGCCGGGCAGTGCGAGCGTCGCGATCGCCGCGCAGGCGTGGCGTCGGTGCATCGTCATGTGAAGTCCCTCCTCGTGATCAGAACTGATAACGCCGCAGACCGCCATCCACCGGGATCACGGTGCCGCTGATGTAGCCGGCGCGCGGGCTGGCGAGAAAGCACACCAGGTCGGCGATCTCCTGCGGCTCGCCGTAGCGCCCGACCGGAATCTCGTGCTCGCTTTGCCATGCGCGGTACTCGGGCGTGTAGTTGCGCAGGATCTGCTCGGAATGGATGCGCCCCGGCGCGATGCAGTTCACCGTGATGCCATTGCGCCCCACCATGCGGCTCAATCCCTTGGCCCAGCTGTGCAGGCCAGCCTTGGCGCAGAACGCGCCGTTGATGTGGTCGGGTTCGCTCTTGCCGGTGATGTTGACGATGCGGCCCCAGCCCTGCGTGATCATGGTGTCGATCAGCGCGTCGCCGAGCTGGCGCGGCCGCTCGAAATTGAGCGTCATCGCTTCTCGCCACGCGGCCTCGCCGACGTGCAGCTCGGTGAAGCTGCGCGAGCCGCCCGCGTTGTTGACGAGGATGTCGACGCTGCCCAGGCCGGCCAGCGCCGCAGCGGCGATGCGCGCGGCGGCATCGGCGGCCATCATGTCTTGCTCGATGATCAGCGGCCGTGTGCCGCCGCCGGCCACCACATCGTCGGCCACCGCGTCGAGCTTGTCGCGGCGACGCGCGCTCACGGCCAGGCGCACGCCTTCGGCCGCCAGTGCCAGCGCGATGCCGCGCCCGATGCCCGCGCTGGCGCCGGTCACCAGGGCGGTCTTGCCTCGCAACTGAAGATCCATCGCTGTCTCCCGCGCGTCTCGCGCGATTCACGCGCCGAAGCCGAGCTCCACGCCATCGCGGCGCAACGCCTGCTGCAGCGGGCCGACCACGCCGTCGATCGCCACCTGGCCGCACGCCATCATCGCCGCGGCCGTACCCGCCGCCTGGCCCATCACGAAACACGCCCCGCTGGCGCGCGCCGCCGACTGGCCCTCGTGCTCCATCGACGCGCAGCGGCCGGCCACCAGCAGATTGCCGGCACCGTGCAGCACCAGCATGCGCCACGGCAGCTGGTTGAACGTGTTGCGCTCGTCGCGCGGGAATTCCCACTCCACGCGGCCCGCCGCATGGCGCTCGATCGGCCAGGCGTTGAGGCCGATCGAATCATCGAAGCGCGCGCCGCCGAGCACGTCGGCGCCGCTCAGCAGGTAGGCGCCGCGCACACGCCGCCTCTCGCGCACGCCGAGCTGCGGGCCGACGTCGATCAGCTCGCAGTGCTCGAACCCCGGCACCTCGGCGCGCAGGAAACGCAGGTACTCGATCACCTGGCGCCGGCCTTCGAGCTCGCCGGCGCTGAGCTGCCAGGCATCGGTGGCATCCACCGCGCGGCCCTGCGCATTGGCCACCTGCGTGACATTGACGCGCCACTCGCTGCGGTTGCGCTGCGGGCGCACGATCGCGCCTTCGCGCGGAAACTGGTAGCGATCGGCCGCCGCACGCATCAGCGCGTCGATGGCGCCGAAGCTGCCCACCGCGGCCAGCGCACGATCGGCGTCGACGCCGCCGACGCGGAACATCGTCGACGGATACAGCGAATCGCCGTGGCCGTCGCCGAGCTCGTAGGGCACGCCGGCGTGGTGCGCGAGGTCGGCGTCGCCCGACGCATCGACGAACCAGCGGGCGCGGATCGCGCCGCGGCCCGACTTGGTCTCGACGATCACGGCCTCAAGCCGCCCCGCGTCGTCGCGCACGACACCCACCAGCAGCGCGTGCAGCAGCAGCCGCACGCCGGCATCGAGCAGCAGTTGATCGGCCGCGCATTTGTAGGCCGGGATGTCGTACGAGCGCACGCGGATGCGCCCCTGCAAGCCGTCCTGAGGCGCATTGAGGCCGCCCAGCCGCTGAATGCGCTCGAGCAGCTCGTCGACCACGCCACGCACGAGCTGCACCGTCTCGCCGTCGCGCTTGCCGTACAAGCCGGCGAAGTTGGTGACACCGCCGGCGGTGCCCATGCCGCCGAGAAACCCGTAGCGCTCGATCAGCAGCGTGCGTGCACCGTGCCGTGCTGCGCAGGCCGCAGCGGCGAGACCCGCCGGGCCGCCACCGGCCACCAGCACGTCGGTCTCGGCCAGCAGCGGTACGCGCCGCGCCGGCTCGTCGACGACCGCCGGCGGCAGCTCATTCACGGAAGCTCGACCAGCGGCGCGCGCATCACTCGACCTTGATGCCGCTGGCCTTGATGATGCCGGCCAGCAGGCTGGTCTCGCTGCGCACACGCGTGCGCAGCCCCTCGGGCGAACTGCCCACCGGCGCCCAGCCGGCGTTGAAGAAACGCTGCCGCATCTCGGGTGAACGCGCGATGGTCGACGCCTCCTCGGCGAGGCGTGCCTGCGCGTTCGCGGGCAGCGATGTCGGCCCGACCAGCGCGACGAACACATCCATGTCGAAGCCGCGCACGCCGGCCTCCGCCAGCGGCGGCACGTCGGGCGCCAGCGTGCTGCGGCCGGTGGTCAGCCCGATCGCCTGGAGCTTGCCGGCGCGCACCTGCGGCAGCGCCAGGCCCGGCGGGATCAGTGCCATTTGCACGTCGCCGGCGAGCAAGGCGGTGATCACTTGCGGGTTGCCCTGATACGGCACGTGCACCGTGCTCGAGTTGCCGGCGCGGCTCTTCAACAGCTCCATCCCGAGGTGACCGATCGAGCCGATGCCGACCGAACCGTAGTTCCATTTGGCGCCGGCGCTGCGCGCCGCCACGAAGAACTCGGCCCCCGATGGCTTGTCGGGTTGCGTCACCAGCACCAGCGGCGCACTGGCCACCAGCGAGAGCATCGCGAAGTCGCGCGCCGGGTCGAACGGCAGGTTTGGATTCAGCAGCTTGGCCGACGACAGGTTGCCGTTGATCACCAGGCCCAGCGTGTGATCGTCGGTGGCCTTGGCCACCCCGTCGGACGCGATGTTGCCCGAGGCGCCCGGTTTGTTTTCGACGATCACGTTCTGACCGAGGCTCTTCGACAGGCCGTCGGCCAGGATGCGGGCAGCGACGTCGGGCGTCGAGCCGCCGGGAAAGCCGACCATGATCTTCAGCGGCTTGGTCGGCCACGGTGCGGCGGCTGCGCGCGCCGCGGGCTTGGATGACGGCGGCGTCGCCGGTTGCGCCGCCACCGCGAACGCCGCCAGGCCGAGAACGGCCGGGAGCACGCGTCGGGCGAATCGCAGGGAAACAAGAGAGCGTGGCATGCAAAGGCTCCGTGTTGTTGGTTGGCATGCTGAAGAAAGCGAGCCCGATGGTACCTGCCTGCGCAGGCGCGCCAAGGCGACACAATGGCGCGCGGCATTCAGCAATCACTTGACCGTGACAGCCAGCGACTCGCGCATCGAATACGAGCACCGCATGCACCGGGTGATCGAGGCCATCGATCGCCGGCTCGACCAGCCGCTCGATCTGGCGCAGCTCGCTGCGGTGGCGCACTTCTCGCCCTACCACTTTCATCGCCTGTTCGCGGCCTGGATGGGCGAGACGCTCGGCGACTACCTGCGGCGCCGCCGCGTCGAATTGGCCGCGGGCCGGCTGGCCGCGCAGCCGCGGTTGCAAGTGCTGCAGGTGGCGCTGTCGGTGGGCTTCGGCTCGGGTGAGGCGTTCTCGCGCGCCTTCAAGGCGCGCTTCGGTTGCTCGCCGAGCGCCTGGCGCTCGCAACTGAACCGCAAGCACGATCAGGCGCACCGCAACTCCGGTCAGGTGGGAGCCGACGCCTCGGCCAACACTGGAAGCACCCCATCTCCACACGAGGAGCTTCCGATGAACGTGAAACTGATCGAACGCCAGGCACAACGTGTCGCCTACATGCGGTACACCGGTCCCTATGGAGACCCCGTCGCGCACTTCTGGATGCAGACGGTCGCGCCGTGGATGGCGGCCGACGGGCTGATGGGGCAGGCACGCTACGGCATCAGCCACGACGACCCGAGCATCACCGAGCCCGCACTGTGCCGCTACGACGCCTGCGTCGAAGTGCCGCCCGACTACGTGCCGTCGGGATCGGCATTGATCACCACGCTGCCCGGCGGGCGTTATGCAGTGATGCCGTTCAAGGGCACCTCTGCGCAGATGCCGCAGGCGTGGACGAGCCTGTTGCGCGACTGGCTGCCCACCAGCCGCCTGCAGCTCGACAACCGGCCGTGCTTCGAGCACTACGCCCGCGGCGCGTCGTACGACCCCGCCAGCGGCGTGTTCGACTGCGAGATCTGCATTCCGGTGGCGCCGCTGTAGTTGCTCGGGCGGCGGCTGGCCGCGACTCGGTTGATACTCGCGAGTCGCCCTTGCACGAGCCATGCTGCAAACCACCGCGCCCCTGCCTGTCATCGAAACCCTGCCCAACGGCGTGCGGGTCGTCGTGTTGCCGCTGCCGCACGTGCGCACCGCCAACGTCAGCGTGTTCGTGCGCGTGGGCAGCGCGCACGAGAGCCGCGCCCTCAACGGCATCGGCCATGTGCTCGAGCACATGGCGTTCAAGGGCACACGCGAGCGCGACGCGCACCGCGTGAACCTCGATGCCGAGGTGCTCGGCGCCGAGGTCAACGCGCACACCGACAAGGACCACACCGCCTATCACATGCGCGGCCTTGGCGAACACGCGCCGCGCTTCGTGGCGATGCTGTCGGACATCGTTCGCCACGCCACCTTCCCCGAAGACGAACTGGAGCGCGAGCGCGAGGTGCTGCTGCAGGAGGTGGCCGAGGTCGAGGACGATCCCGTCACCGTGGCCTACCAGCTGTTCGACCACGCCTGCTGGGCCACGCACCCGGGCGCGCAGCCGGTGATCGGGCAGCGCCGCGTGATCGAGCGCTGCACGCGCGCGCAACTGATCGAGCACGTGCAACAACACTACACCGGCGCCAACACCGTGGTCGCCGCCGCCGGCGCCGTCGACGTGCAGGCGGTGGTGCAGGCGGCCGCCAGCGCGTTCGGCGACATGGTGCGCGGCGCGCCGCAGCCGCTGGCGCCGGCGGCCTACGCCGGCGGCACCCGCGTCAAGCGCATGGACGTCGGCCGCCAGACGCACCTGGTGCTGGGTTACCCGCTGCCGGCACGCGGCGTCGACGATGCCGCCAGCGAGCTCGCTGCCGCAGTGCTGGGCGACGGCATGAGCTCGCCTCTGCTGCTGGAGTTGCGCGAGAAGCGCGGCCTCGTGTACCACGCGGCGTGCAACGCCGACCGCTTCGAGTTCGGCGGGCAGCTCGCCATCGAGGCGTCGTTCGCGCCCAAGCACCTGGACACCGTGCTGCGCGAGGTCGTGCGGCTGGTGCACCGGCATGCCGAGCGCATCGATGCGGTCGATCTGGAGCGCGCACGCAACCAGGTGACAGTGCGGCTGATGCGCCACGACGAGCGCCTGACGCAACGCACCGAGGACGCAGCGCTCGACCTGTTCGCGCTGCAGCGCGTACGGCCCGCCGCCGAGCGGATCGCACAGGTGCAGGCGGTGACGGGCGAACAGGTGCGCCTGGCCTTCGAGCGCATGCATCACGCCGGTGCGTCGGTGGCGTTGACCGGCAGCGTCGGCCGCGCCACCACGCAGCGCGTGCGCGAAGCGCTGTCGGGCTAGAACGGGCGCGTGTCGTTCAGTCGGTGCGTTCCAGCATGTTGAGCAGAAATCCGGCCGGTGCCCGGCCCGCGGCAGCTGCCTGCAGCAGGTAGTGCCGCGCGCGTTCGCTGTCGCGCCGCACCTGAAAGCCGTACATCGCCTCTCCAGCCAGCAGCATGAAGCCGGCGCACTCGGCGGCCTCGGCGGCGGTCGGCGACACGCCAAGCTGGCGCGCCATTTGCCCGTTGCAGGTTCCACGCGCCCGCAGGCAACGTCCGGACGCCGCGCCAACGCATTCAAGAAAAAGGTTGCTGCGGTGTCGAAACCGCGCCGCCCGGGACGTCATTGCAGTGCAGGCGCCACGAATCGCGGCGCCGACCGCAAACTCTCTTCCATTGCCTCAAGGAGCCCACCATGCCCCAACCCACCGTGAAACCGATTCCCGAAGGCATGCACTCGCTGACTCCGCACCTGGTGTGTGCCGGCGCGGCGCAGGCCATCGAGTTCTACAAGAAGGCATTCAATGCCGTCGAAGGCGGCCGCATCGACGGCCCCGACGGCAAGGTGATGCACGCGATGGTGCGCATCGGCGACTCGGCGCTGATGCTGGTCGACGAGAACCCCGAGTGGGGCGCGCTCGGCCCCAAGTCGCTCAAGGGCTCGCCGGTCACGATCCACCTGTACGTCAAGGACGCCGACGCCACGGTGGCTCAAGCCGTCAAGGCCGGCGCCAAGGTGACGATGCCGTTGGCCGACATGTTCTGGGGCGACCGCTACGGCCAGATCGAGGATCCGTTCGGCCACCACTGGTCGGTGGCCACGCACCAGCGTGACCTCACCGACGCGCAGATCCGCGACAACATGAAGTCGATGCAGCCCAACTGCTGATCGCGCGGCGGTCATCGGGCTCTGGCATGCTCGCGGGCCCGCGAGACCGCCCATGACTGCAAGCACCGCCACGCCGACCCCCGCTCGCGCCACCCGGCGCGAGTGGATCGGCCTGGCCGTGATCGCGCTGCCGTGTCTGGTCTATGCGATGGACCTGACGGTGCTCAACCTGGCGCTGCCGGCCATCAGCACCGAGCTGCGGCCCTCGGCCGCGCAGCTGCTGTGGATCGTCGATGTCTACGGCTTCATGGTCGCCGGCTTCCTGATCACGATGGGCACGCTGGGCGACCGCATCGGCCGCCGCAAGCTGCTGCTGGCCGGCGCCGCGGCATTCGGCATCGCCTCGGTGGCGGCGGCGTTCGCGCGCAGCGCCGACTCGCTGATCGTGCTGCGCGCGCTGCTCGGCATCGCCGGCGCCACGCTGGCGCCGTCGACGCTCTCGCTGATCCGCAACATGTTCCACGACGAGCACCAGCGCCAGTTCGCGATCGGCGTGTGGATCGCCAGCTTCTCGCTCGGCGGCGCCGTCGGCCCGCTGGTGGGCGGCGTGGTGCTGCAGTGGTTCCACTGGAGCGCGGTGTTCTGGGTGGCGGTGCCGGTGATGGCACTGTTGCTGCTGCTCGGCCCGCTGCTGCTGCCCGAGTACAAGGATCCGCACGCCGGCCGGCTCGACCCGGCGAGCGTGGCGCTGTCGCTGCTGTCGGTGTTGGGCACCATCTACGGCCTCAAGCGCCTGGCCGAGCACGGCCCCGACGCCGCCAGCCTGGCGATGATCGGCGCCGGGCTGGTCATCGGCGTGGCCTTCGTGCGCCGCCAGCGGCGGCTCGCCTATCCGCTGCTGGACCTGAAGCTGTTCCGGCAGCCGCGCTTCAGCGCGGCGATCGCCGCCTATGCCTTGTCGTGCGTGGCGATGTTCGGCGTCTACGTCTTCATCACGCAGTACCTGCAACTCGTGCTCGGGTTGCCGCCGCTGCTGGCCGGCCTGGCCACCGTGCCGTGGTCGCTGTGCTTCGTGTTCGGCTCACTGCTGGCACCGCGGCTGACGCGCAGCGTGTCGCCGCTGGCCGTGCTGGTGGGCGGCCTCGTCACCAGCGCGCTGGGCTTTGCGATGCTGGCCATGGTCGGCGGTCCGCATGGGCTGGCCTGGCTGATCGCCAGCACCGTGGTCATGAGCCTGGGCATGGCGCCGGTGATCACCATCGGCAACGAGATGATCATCACCGCGGCGCCGCCCGAGCGCGCCGGTGCCGCCTCAGCTCTGTCGGAAACCAGCGCCGAATTCGGTGGTGCGATGGGCATCGCCGTCTTCGGCAGTGCCGGCACCGTGCTGTACCGCCAGGCGCTGAGCGCCGACCTGCCCGCCGGCCTGCCGCCCGATGCCGCCGCCGCGGCCATCGCCACCCTCGGTGGCGCGGTGGCCGCGGCGCAGGCCCACCCGGGCCCCACGGGCGACGCCTTGCTGGCGCTGTCGCGCTCCGCCTTCACCGGGGCGATGCAGTTCACCGCCGTGCTGGCCACGGCGATCCTGGTGGCCGCCAGCGTGGCGGCGGCGCGCCTGCTGCGCCCACGCGCCGGCACGCTGGGCCCGGCGCGCTGAACGCGCGCGGCACTGGGGCCGGCCCTAGCGCCGGTTGGCCGCAGTTGGGGCCGTCCCGAACTTCGGAACGCCACGAACTTACGCCGATGGTCGCGCCTCGCTCCAATGCAGCCAAGGACACACGCCGCTGCAACCCACGAGGACTCCACCATGACCGCCGCCCGCACATGCGCTCCCTTGCCGATGGCAAGGCCGCAGGCGTGGCCGGCGGCCGAGCCCTTCGCCATCGGCGCCCACCTGGTGACGCCGCGGCGCGGTTACTCGCACCACGGCATCTACGTCGGCCACGGCCGCGTCGTGCACTACGCCGGCTGGTCGCGCGCGGTGCTGTCGGCACGCCCGGTGGAAGAGGTGTCGCTCGAGGAGTTCGGCGGCGACCACGGCGTCTTCGCGCTGGCCCACAGCCCGGCGAACTTCGCGCCGGCCGAGGTGGTGGCGCGTGCGCGCTCGCGGCTGGGCGAGAACAGCTACCGCCTCACCACCAACAACTGCGAGCACTTCTGCCACTGGTGCCGCTCGGGCGAGGCGCGCAGCGACCAGGTGGAGCGGCTGCTCGGCTTCGTCGCGGCGATGTTCAGGCCGCGCGGCATGACGCGGGTGCACTGAGAAGCGCGCGGCGGCCGGCCGCCGCTTGCCACACGCGCCGCAAGCGCCTCAGCCTTTCCATACGAACGGGAAGACGGTCTGCCGGACGAAGCCGTCGGGCACGTAGTCGCCGACCACGCCGTAGTGCGCCGGCCACCGGCGATCGGACTGCACCGCGGTGCCGAACAGGTGGTCGAGGAAGGCGAAGTGCGCCGCGTAGTTCTTGTCGAGCGCCTCGTCGTCCTGCGCGTGATGCCAGTGGTGGAAGTTGGGCGTCACGATCACGTAGCGCAGCGGGCCGAGCCGCACGCTGACATTGGCGTGGTTGAACACCGCCTGGAAGCCGACGATCACGATGTAGGCGTCGATCACTTCCTTGCTGAAACCGAGCAGGAAGATCATCGCCAGCACCAGCGTGCGCGTGATCAGCACCTCGAGCATGTGCATGCGCGAGCCGGCCAGCCAGTCCATGCTCTTGACGCTGTGGTGCACCGCGTGCAGCCGCCACAGCAGCGGCACCTCGTGGTAGGCGCGATGCAGCCAGTACTGCACCACGTCGGCCAGCAGCACCAGCAGCAGCAGCGCGACGAAGAAGTTCAGGTCCTGCACCCAGCCGCGCACGCCGTCGTGCGCGGCCCAGCCGAACAGACGGTGCACCAGCAGATTGGTGGCCAGCAGCATGAAGCCGACCACCATGTGGTTGACCATGAAGTGCTGCAGGTCGGTCTGCCATTCGGGCCGGAACACCGGCTGCTCGCGGCGCAGCGCGAAGAGCTTCTCGATGAAGATGAAGATCAGCGACGAGCCGAGCAGGTCGAGCACGAACCAATCCAGGCCGATGTACGGCGTGTGCTCCGGAAAGTCCTTCACCGGCACCTTGTGGCCGCCCAGCAGCGCCGCCAGCGCGATCAGCGTAAAGGCCGCCAGGGCGAGCCAGCGTGCACGGCCGCGCACGACGTTGAACAACGCCAGGCCGCCCGCCACCACCATCGACCAATACAGCAGCTGGCGCATCGCGTCCACGCTGTAGGCTTGGCGCAGCTGCGGCGTCGTCAGGTACTCGGGAAAGTGAAACGCCAGCACACCGAGGAAGCACGCCAGCGCCAGCACCAGCGCGATGACGCCGGACACCATGCCCTTGCCGGTGCGCAACTCACCGTGCGACCGGCTCAACCGGCCGAGCTTGGACAGCGGATCCATCGACGCGGCCTCCCAGCCATCGATCCGGGACCGCCCGATGATAGGGGCCGGTGTGCCGCGAGGCGGCGTCAGCGGCCCTGCCGAATGCGCAGGACTACGCGCGCATCAGCACCACGTCGCTGCGCTCGATCTGCAGCGATCCGTCGTCGCGCTCGTCGACGAAGCGCCCGTCGGCGAGCCGGTATTCATTGGTGCCGGTGCTCTGCCAGCGCTCGATGGCCACCGGCACCGAGGCATCGCGCGCCAGGCGCTCGTAGCCGAACACCTTGTAGGTCTGTCCATCGGATCCGTGGGCGTGAAACGATTCGAGCAACTGGAGCTTGATGTCCATTGCACAACTCCTGGAGGGCGAGTGCCGAGGTACGGAGTGACCACGGCGCCGGCGTTCAGTTCCACCCGCACCACGCTGCGTTTGCAAGCGGTCACAAAATGCGGCGCGCGTCGCCGCAAGTGCAGGTCAGGCCGATGGGTCGTCGGCGGCCGGGTCGCCCTTGGGCAGCACGTCGCGGAACATCTCGAAGCGCTTCCACGCCGGCACCGGCGGCTGGTGGTTCTCGCACGGCGCGTACGGCGACGTCTCGAGCCGCTGCATGCGGTGGATGTAGCGCGGGCAGTTGGGAAAGATGCGCTGCGCCTGCACGCGCACGACGCACTGCGCGCCCGGCCACGGCGCCAGCTCGGTGGCGTCGAAGCCCAGCGTCGCCGTGCCCTGCACACGCAGCCGGCGCGGCCGCTCGAAGTCGATGAACAGCAGGCCGACCCGCTGGTTGACCAGCACGTTGCCGAGGCTGCGGAACATGCCGTTGCCGTCGTAGCTCGGGAACGCCAGCGTCTGCGCGTCGAGCACGCGCACGAAGCCCGGCACGCCGCCCTTGTACGAGCACTCGGGCCAGCCGTCGGCATCGGCGGTGGACAGGAAAAACATCGCCTGGCTGGCGATGAACGCGGTGTCGTCGTCGGTGAACGCCGTGCGCGACAGCTTCTCGAACAGGCGGTCGGCCAGCCGCCGCGTGTCGAAGCGATCCTGCAGCTGCCGCGCCGCGTCGTGATACATGCGGCGCATGGTAGCGCGCACGCAACGCGCGCGCCATGCGCAGCCCTGCGTACGCGCGGACGGCACCGGACCTTCAGCGATTGGCGGCGAAGCTCACCAGGTCGGCCCACGGTTGCGGCAGCGTCGGCGCTCCGCCGTGATGCGGCGTTGGCGATGGAAGCGTCGACTCGCCGGTGATCAGGTCGGCCAGCACGCCCAGTTCGGCGAGCGCACCGTCGATCGAGCGTGCCGCATCCGCTGCGCCGGCAACCGCCGCCGCTCCGGCACACGCGGCAGCACCTGCACATGCTGCCGCACCGGCAGCCGCGGCCGTGCCCGCGATGGCGGCCGTGCCTGCACTGATCGCCGCCGCAGCGCCGACGGTCGCCGCCGCCACCGCTGCGCCACCGGCAAACGTGAGGGCACATGCGGGCACCGCCGCGGCCGTGGCCACCACGGCGGCACTCACGCCCACGGCGGCGGTACCGATCTCCTGCAACTTGGCCGCAGCATCGCTGCCGGCCGCGGCGTCTGCAGCGACGCCTCGAGACACCGCGGTCTGCACGGTGTCCCGCAAGGGACGGGGCAACAGCATCGGGCTGTTGCTCGGCTCGCTGCGGCACAGCTCGGCGAGAAGACCGGCGACACCGGACGCCTGCTGCCCGAACCACTGCGGGCGCCCGGCGATCTGATCCAGGCCGCTGGCCGCCACCGGCGCGAACGACTCGCGCGCCGAGTCGAGCAGCGGTTCGGCCGCCGACTGCACCGCCGACGATGCGGCACCGATGATCGAGTTGAGGGACATGGGACGCTCCGCGTGAGTGGATGCGACCCGAACGATTCGTGCCGCCACCTGCTCATACGGAGCCGCGGCAGCGAGGGACGCGTGCCTCCCCCTTCGGCGGGATGCGGCTGCGCGCGCCTTCAGCGCCAGAGGTCGACCGTCTGGCCCTGCTCGCGCAGGCGCTCGGCCTTGTCCTGCAGGAAACGCTGGAACTCGGGCTGCGTGCGGTAGGCGCCCTGCGCGACGTACTCGAACCCGCCGATCAGGTGGAACGGGCGCAGATATCCCTCGAAGCGAAACACCTCGCGGTTGGCGGTGTCGAAGAACACGACGGTCGGCGTGTAGTTGACCTTCAGCTCGCGCGCCCACGCCGACGCGGCGAGCCGGCTCCCCGCGGGCGTGGTCACCTCGGTGCCGTCGCCGAGCGCGAAGCGTGCGATGTCGAAACGCGGGATCAGAGCGCGCATCTCGGGGCGCCGCAAGCCCTCGCCGTGCATCTCGTCGCAGGCGCGGCAGGCGCGGCTCTCGAACAGCACCGCGAGCGGCTTGCCGCCGCGCTTGCGGCGCAGGTCGAACGGCGGCTTCATCAGGAACGGCTCGTCGTTCAGCTCTTCGCGCGCCGCCTCGCGGGCATGGCGCTCGAGGTACTCGGCCAGCGAGAGCCCGCTCGCCGGCCGCGTGGTCACGTAGTCGAGCGCGGCCTCGAAGCGGTGCGGCGGCCAATAGCCGTTCAGCCGCGTGTGGATGCGGCCCTGCTCGTCGAGGAACAGCAGCGTCGGCGTGAACTGCACCTTCAGCTGCTTGGCCAGCTCCTTTTCGGTGGTGCGGCGGCCGTCGGTCCAGGTGACCTCGAGATCGCCCCAGATGTCGAGCGCGATGGCGCGGAAGTTGGCGCGCGTCTTGTCGACGATCGCGCGCTGGCTGAAGTTCACCTCCATCAGGCGCCGGCAATACGGGCAACCGTCCTGGCCGAAGTACAGCAGCAGCCGTTTTTTCTCTTGGGTCGCCGCTTGCAGCTCGTCCGGGAAATCGAGAAAGCTCTGCGTGAACCACGGCGGGATGTCGATCGGGCGCGGCACCACCGGCTGCGCGAGTGCCGACGCGGCTGGCTGCGCCCAGGCCGTCGGCAGCGCGGCGGCCAGCATCACCAGTGCCACGCCGATCCGGCGTGCCGCGGCCACCGCGTTCACGAGCCGACGCCGGGGGCCCGGTACCGCGTCAGGGCAGCAGCACGCTCGACCCGGTGGTCTTGCGCGCCTCGAGGTCGCGGTGCGCCTGCGCCACCTCGGCCAGCGGATACCGCTGGTCGATGCGGATCTTCACCGCGCCGCTCTGCACCACGGTGAAGAGGTCGTCGGCCATCTGCTGCGTGGCTTCGCGTGTGGCGATGTGGGTGAACAGCGTGGCGCGCGTGACGTACAGCGAGCCCTTGGGCCCCAGGATGCCGGGCGCGAACGGCGGCACCGGACCCGAGGCGTTGCCGAAGCTGGCCAGCAGGCCGAACGGGCGCAGGCAATCGAGCGAGCCTTCGAAGGTGTCCTTGCCCACCGAGTCGTACACCACCTTGACGCCCTTGCCGCCGGTGATGGCCTTGACGCGCTCGACGAACTTCTCGCTGCGGTAGTTGATCGTGTGCGCGGCGCCGTGCTGCAGCGCGAGCTGGCACTTCTCGTCGCTGCCCGCGGTGCCGATGAGCTGCAGGCCGAGCGCCTTGGCCCACTGGCAGGCGATCAGGCCCACGCCGCCCGCCGCGGCGTGCCACAGCACGAAGTCGCCGGCCTGCAGGCCGCCCTGCGGCAGCGTGCGCTTGAGCAGGTACTGCGCGGTCAGGCCCTTGAGCATCATCGCCGCGCCGGTGTCGAAGCCGATCGCGTCGGGCAGCTTGACCACCGTCTTGGCCGGCATCACGCGCGCCTGGCTGTAGCTGCCCGGCGGGTTGCTCGCATAGGCCGCGCGGTCGCCCGCCTTCAGGTGCGTGACGCCCTCGCCCACCGCCTCGACGACGCCGGCGCCTTCCATGCCGAGCGTCAGCGGCATGGGGTTGGGGTACAGGCCGGAGCGCTGGTAGACATCGATGAAGTTCAGGCCGCAGGCCTGGTGCTTGATGCGGATCTCGCCGGGGCCGGGGTTGCCCACCGGCAGGTCGACCAGCTTCATCACCTCGGGACCACCGGTCTGCTGGATCTGGATCGTCTGGGCCATGCGGGCTCTCCTGTCGTTCGCTCTCGAAGGCGGCAAGCGTACGCCAATCGAGCCGCAGCCCGCCGGCGCAAGGGAATGCAGCCTGCGCCGGGGCCGCACAACGGCGACAGGCATGATGCCGCCATGCACCTGACACCGCGCCTGGCCCTGCTGCTCACGTTGCCGCCGCTGATGTGGGCCGGCAATGCGGTGATCGGCCGCCTGATGGTGGGCTATGCGCCGCCGGTGTGGCTCAACCTGATCCGCTGGGTCGGTGCGCTGCTGGTGCTGCTGCCGCTCGGCTGGCACGCGTTCGGCACGCCGCAGCGGCGCGCGCAGGTGCGCGAGCGCTGGCCGCACCTGGCGATGCTCGGCCTGCTCGGCGTGGGCATGTACAACGCACTGCAGTACATGGCGCTGCGCACGTCGTCGCCGCTGAACGTGACGCTGATCGCCGCCAGCATGCCGCTGTGGATGATGCTCAACGGGCTGCTGTTCTTTCACGCCCGGCCGGGGCGGCGCGACCTGTTCGCCGCCGCGCTCTCGCTGGCCGGCGTGGTGACCGTGCTGACGCGCGGCCACCTGCTCGAACTGGCGCAGATCCGGCTGGTGCCCGGCGACCTGCTGATCCTGGTGGCGATCTTCTGCTGGTCGATCTACAGCTGGCTGCTCGCACGGCCGCCCGCGTCGATGCGTGGCGACGCGCGGCCACCGTGGAACTGGGCCGAGTTCCTGCTCGTGCAGGTGGTGTTCGGCATCGTGTGGGCGGCCGCCGGCGCGATGGTGGAATCGGCCGTGCTCGCCGACAGCGACGAGCAGGTGCGCTGGGGCTGGCCGCTGGCGCTGGCGCTGCTGTACCTGGCCACCGGCCCGTCGCTGGTGGCCTATTACGCCTGGGGCACCGGCGTGGCGCGGGCGGGCCCCGCGATGGCGGCGCTGTTCTCCAACCTCACGCCGCTGCTGACCGCGGTGATCTCCGGCGCGGTGCTCGGCACCTGGCCGCAGCCATACCATCTGGCGGCGTTCGCGCTGATCGTCACCGGCATCATGATCTCGGCGTTTCGCGGCGCGGCGCGCTGACGATGAAGCGCATCACGCAGGCGCCCAACCTCGCGCTGGCCACGCTGTGGGCCGACCTGCTGCGCCAGGGCGGCTTCGAGGTCAGCGTGCAGCGCGCCTATGCCAGCAGCATCGCCGGCGAGATCCCGCCCGACCAGGCGCTGCCCGAAGTCTGGATCGCCGACGACGACCAGCTCGACGCCGCGCGCACGCTGCTGCATCAGTTGCGCCACCCGCCGTTCCGGCGCTGGGTGTGCGCAGGCTGCGGCGAGCTGATCGAGGGGCCCTTCACGCAGTGCTGGAAGTGCGGCGCAGCCATGGATGCGTGACGCAGGAGATTCAAATGAACCAGCTCACCCGACTGTCGATCGTTGCCCTGGCGGCCGCCGCCCTCGCCGGCTGTGGCCGCAACAGCGGCATCGGCGGCGCCAGCGGCGACGCCGCGGCGGCGACGATGCAGGCCAACGCACAGTTCGCGCAGACACTGCAGCTCGACGAGCCGCAGGCCTTCGAAGACGCCAAGCGTGGCTTCATCGCGCGCCCCGAAGGCAAGATCGTCGGTGCCGACGGCAACGTGCTGGTCGACTTCGACGCTTTCAAGTTCGTCGACGGCGCCGCGCCGCCGACCGTGAACCCGAGCCTGTGGCGCCATGCGAAGCTGAACGCGCAGATCGGACTGTTCAAGGTCACCGACGGCATCCACCAGCTGCGCGGCTTCGACATCGGCAACATGACGCTGGTCGACGGCAAGACCGGCTTCATCGTCATCGACACCCTCACCGCCCGCGAAAGCGCCGCCGCGGCGCTGGCATTCGCACGCAAGCACCTGGGTGACAAGCCGGTGACGGCGATCGTCTTCACGCACAGCCACATCGACCACTTCGGCGGTGTGCTGGGCGTGGTGTCGGCCCAGGAAGCGGCCGAGCGCAAGATCCCGGTCGTCGCCTCCGAAGGCTTCATGGAAGAGGCGACGAGCGAAAACGTGATGGTCGGCACCGCGATGGGCCGGCGCTCGATCTACCAGTTCGGCCGCGACCTCGAGCGCTCGCCCAAGGGGCTGGTCGACACCGGCCTCGGCAAGGGCGTGGCCTACGGCACCTTCGGCCTTCTGCCGCCGACGCAGCTGATCACCCAGCCGAGCGAAGAGCTCACGCTCGACGGCGTGCGCTTCGTCTTCCACAACGTGCCGGGCGCCGAGGCGCCGGCCGAGTTGACGTTCTCGATCCCCGACAGACGAGCCTACGGCGGCGCCGAGAACCTGGCGCAGACGATGCATAACCTGCTGCCGGTGCGCGGCGCCAAGGTACGCGATTCGCTGCGCTGGGCGGGCTACATGCAGCAGGCGCTCGATCAGCTCGGCGACGCCGAGGTCTACTTCGGCCAGCACAACTGGCCGATCTGGGGCCGCGAGCGCATCGTCGACTTCATCACCAGGCACCGCGACGTCTACAAGTACACGCACGACCAGACGGTGCGCCTGATCAACGCCGGCCTGACGCCGCGCGAGATCGCCGACACCGTGAAGCTGCCCAAGGCACTGCAGTCGCACTTCGGCGCGCGCGGCTACTACGGCGACCTGCGCCACAACGTGAAGGCGGTCTACCAGTTCTACCTCGGCGCCTACGACGGCAACCCGGCCAACCTGAACCCGCTGCCGCCGCAGGAGTCGGCCAAGCGCTACCTCGAGCTGATCGGCGGCGCCGACAAGGCCGTGACCGCGGCGCAAACCGCGTTCGACAAGGGCGAGTACCGCTGGGCCGCCGAGCTGCTGAACCACGCCGTATTCGGGCAGCCCGATCACAAGGCTGCGAAGGAGCTCCTCGCCCGCACGTACGACCAGATGGGCTACATGGCCGAGGCGTCGACCTGGCGCAACAGCTACCTCACCGCGGCCGCCGAGCTGCGCAACGGCCCGCCGAAGAGGGGTGTCAACCGCGCCAGCTTCGTCGACATGCTGGCGCAGACGCCGGTGGAGCGCTTCCTCGAGGCGATGGCCGCCGGCCTCGACGGCCCGGCCGCCGAAGGCAAGGACCTGAAGATCAACCTGGTCTTCAGCGACTCCAAGGAATCGTTCGTGCTGTGGATCGAGAACTCGGTGCTGCACCATCGCAAGGCCGCACCAGTGGCCGGCGCCAACGCCACGTTGACGCTGACGCGGCCGATCTTCGTCAAGATGATGGCCGGCACCGCCGGTGTGACGGACACGCTGCTGTCCGACGACCTCCAGGTCGAGGGCAGCAAGATCGACCTCGGGCGCTTCCTGTCGCTGATCGACAAGGCGCCGGGCACGTTCGCGATCGTCACGAAGTGAGCGGAAGCGCCCGGATGGGGCCGTACCTAGCTGCAGGGCAGCCTAGCTAGCGCACGGCCCGACTGGCCGGCACCGGCGAGGTGGGCTTCAATGAGCGCAACGGCGCAGGCCATGTCTTGCACAGTCACTTCGACCTGTTGGTTAGGTGGCGGACCTGCGCCACCCTCAACTCAAGGAGTCGATCATGTCCAGTTCCTCGATGGCCCACTTCACGCCCGGCAGCGTATTGTCGAATCTGTTGCTCGCGCCCGGCTCGGCCGACTCGCCGCTGCAGCAGGCGATCGCCTCGATCGCCGAGCTGGCCCCTGGTGACGCGGCAGCGGCGCTGCAGCGGGGTGATCTGCCGGCGGCAGGTGGACACACGCTGGCGCTGCTGGCGGCACAGTTGCGGCCTGCTGCGGCCGCCACGACGGGCCGCAGTTCGGCAGCAGGAAACACCTCTGCCCAAGAGCAGGCAAAGAGCGCGTTCGAGGAGCAGTTCGCTGCCAAGGCCGCCGACAAGGAGGAGTTCGACGCCTTCATGCAGGAGGTGTTCGGCGACAGCTACGACAAGGACCTCGCCGAGCAATACCGCCAGCAGGCGCTGGCCGGCGACTTCTCGTTCCTGCCCGAGGTGCAGTTCGTCGACGCCGACACGCTCGGCGGCGCCAACGGCGCCTACAACACCGAGGAAGGCGTGGTCTACATCAACGAGGATCTCGATCCGGCGACCGCGGCGCAGACCTTCGTCGAGGAAGCCGGGCACCACCTCGACGCCCAGCTCAACACCACGGACACCGCCGGCGACGAGGGCGAGATGTTCCGCCGCGTGCTCGGCGGCGAGCAGCTCAGCGATCAGCAGGTCGCCGAGATCCGCAACGAGAACGACATGGGCACCATCGTCGTCGATGGCAAGGAAGTCCAGGTCGAGTTCTGGAATCCGTTCAAGGCGGTCGGTGACGCCGTCAAGGACATCGGCGGCGCCGTCGTCGATGCGGTCAAGGACGTCGGTGGTGCCGTCGTCGACGCCGCCAAGGACGTCGGCAAGGCGGCCGTCGATGCCGTCAAGGCGGTCGGCAACGTCGCCGTCGAGGGAGTCAAAGCGGCCGGCAACATCGCGGTCGCCGGTGCGCAGGCAGCGTGGAACATCACGCGCGCGGGCGCCGAAGCGGCATGGGAGCTCACCGTGGACGCCGCCAAGGCGGCGGGCAAGGCCGCGGGCCAGGTCATCAAGGGCATCGGCAAGGGCGTCGAGGCGTTCGGTCTCGGCATCTGGGATTCCGTCAAGGATGTCGGGCTCGGCCTGTGGCAGATGACCGGTGGCTTCGTGAGCAACCTCGCGCGCGGCCGCGTCAGCGAGGCCTTCAGCCAGGTGGTCGCCGGATTCGATCGTGCGGTCTTCCAGTCCACCGAGCGCTTCTGGGTCGGCGTGATGGACGGCGCGCACGAGGTGCTCAACGGCTTCATCGACACGCTGGGCCCGCTCGGCAAGCCGCTGCAGTGGGTCACCGATCGTGCGTTCGACATCGGCTTCACGGCGCTCGACACGTCGTTCACGATGTTCCGCTCCGCCTTCCGCCTGGGCCCCGACATGGCGATCGGCTTCATGAACGATGCCTGGAGTTCGCTGAAGCTGGCCGCCAATGGCCAGTGGGGCGCTGCGGCCGGCCAGTTGGCGATGGCGTTCGTCAACGTGCCGGGTCGTGCGATCGGATACGCGGTCGACCAGAGCATGGTCTTCCTGCAGGGCGCGGCCAGCATCGGCCAGACCGCGATCGGCCTCGAGCCGCCCGGGCGCCATCTGACCCAGCGCGAGATCGACTACCTGAAAACGATCTACGGCAACTCGATCGACTACGGCCTGATCCGCGTCAAGCCGGGCGGCGCCCTCAACAGCGTGATGGCGCCGCACACGGTGGGCAACACCGTGTACATGCCACCCACGATGCCCGTCAACGGCCGCAACGTTGCGTTGCTCAACCCGAATGGCACGCTGACTCCGTTCGGGCTCGTCAGCGGGCTCGGCCATGAGGTGGCGCACGTGTGGCAAAACCAGATCGGTGGTCCCGACTACATCCACGACGCGCTCAGCTCGCAGTTCTGGGCACTGCTCAGCACCGGCAACGCCGCCAATGCCTACAACTGGCGTGCCGCGCTGGCCGCCGGCGCTTCGTTCGAGACCATGAACGACGAGCAGCGTGCGCGCCTGATGGAGGACATCGGCCGGGCGCTGCGCGGCGACGACAAGATCACGCGGGCCGATGCGGACCTCTTCGGCCCCAACTTCACGCCTGCCGAGGTGCGCTTCATGCGAGCCGTGTGGGCCGACATCCGGCGCGGCGAGGGCACGCACTGAGCAGGTCCGTCTCGTCTGCCGACGTGATCAGCGGCCTGCGGGCCGCTGATGCCGTTGCATGGCACAGTGACGACTTCAGATGAACGTCACCGACCGCTTCGACATCGTCTCGTTCGGCGAGCCGATGGTCGAGTTCAACCAGACCGGCGAGAGCGGCGCACGCCTGTACCTGCAAGGCTTCGGCGGCGACAGCTCCAACCTGGCCATCGCCGCTGCGCGCCAGGGCGCCCGCGTGGCCTACGTCAGCGCGCTCGGCGACGACACCTACGGCCGCATGCTGCGCGAGCTGTGGGCGCGCGAAGGCGTCGACGCCAGCGGCGTGAAGACCGATCCGCAGGGGTACACGGCGATTTACTTCGTCACCCACGACGCACAAGGCCATCACTTCAGCTTTTTCCGCGGCGCGTCGGCGGCCAGCCGCATGACCGCCGCCGACCTGCCGCTGGCGATGATCCGCAGCGCGCGCGTGCTGCACCTGTCGGGCATCAGCCTGGCGATCTCGGCCAGCGCCTGCGATACCGGCTGCGCCGCGATCGCGGCGGCGCGCGCGGCAGGCGTGCCGGTGTCGTTCGACACCAACCTGCGCCTGCGGCTGTGGCCGGTGGATCGCGCGCGCGCCGTGATGACCGACGTGATGCGGCTCACCGACATCTGCCTGCCGAGCTTCGACGACATGCAGACGATCACCGGCCTGGCCGACCCGCAGGCGATCGTCGACCACTGCCTCGCGCTCGGCGCCAAGGTGGTCGCACTCAAGCTCGGCGCCAACGGCGCGATCGTCGCCGACGCCACGCAGCGGCACACCATCGCGCCGCATCCGTGCCAGCCGGTCGATGCCACCGGTGCCGGCGACACCTTCGGCGGGGCGTTCCTCGCACGCTGGGTTGCCGGCGATTCGCTCGTCGATGCCGGCCGCTACGCAGCGGTGGCCGCCGCGCTGTCCACCGAGGGCTACGGTGCCGTCGAGCCGATCCCGCGTGCGGGCGACGTGCAAGCGTCGCTGCGGCGATGATGTGTGCGTGACTCTGCTGGCGCCGCCCGCACCCCGCAGCTCAGAACGTGCCCGGATACGCGCCGCCGTCGAGCAGGATGTTCTGCCCGGTGAGGTAGCTGGCCTGCGCGCTGCACAGGAAGGCGCAGATCTGGCCGAACTCCTCGAGCGTGCCGTAACGCTTGGCCGGGATCGTGGCGCGACGTTCCTCCTTCAACTGCTCCACCGTCTTGCCGCTCTTGGCCGCCTGGCCCTTGAGAGTGGTCTGGATGCGATCGGTGTCGAACACCCCGGGCAGCAGGTTGTTGATCGTCACGTTGCGCGAGGCCACACGCGACTGACGCGCGAGACCGGCCACGAAGCCGGTGAGGCCGCTGCGTGCGCCGTTGGACAGGCCGAGCACGTCGATCGGTGCCTTCACCGCGCCCGACGTGATGTTGACGATGCGCCCGAAGCCGCGCCCGGCCATCTGATCGACGGTGGCCTTGATCAGCTCGACCGGTGTCAGCATGTTGGCGTCGATCGCCTTGAGCCAGTCGTCCCGGCTCCAGTCGCGAAAGTCTCCCGGCGGCGGGCCACCCGCGTTGTTGATGAGGATGTCCACCTGCGGGCAGGCCGCCAGCGCGGCCGCGCGCGCCGCCGGTGTGGCGATGTCACCCGCCACCGCGACCACCTGGCCCGCACCAGGCACCATGCGCAGCTCGGCCGCGGTCGCCTCGAGCGCCTCGGCGCCGCGCGCGGTGATCACCAGATTGACGCCCTCGCCCGCCAGCGCCAGCGCGCAGCCCTTGCCGAGACCCTTGCTCGCCGCGCACACCAGTGCCCAGCGTCCCTTGATGCCCAGATCCATCGTCGTGTCCTCGCGTAGTCAGCGTGTCGGTGGCCGGCCGCGCGAATGCAGGCGGCGGTGACGCGACTATATCGACGGCAGCGCCCGCGGTCAGTGCAGCGCGGTCCAGGCCCCGTTGCGCTGGTGGGCCGGCCTTGCTGGTGACACTGGCGCACACGCTGGTGGTGCGCCGCTCGGCCTGAGTCCCTGCGCGGCACACGCCGCGCCGGCTGGCGCTACAGTGGCTTGACCATGGCCGAATCCGCGCACTGGACCGTCGTCCCCGACACGCCGCACGACCTGGCCGCGGTGGCGCGCCAGTGCCGCCGGCTCGTGACCCAGCGTGCGCTGCTCGCGGCCGGCGTCGCGGCGGTGCCGGTGCCGGGCATCGACTGGCTCACCGACATCGGCATGCTGCTGAAGGTGATTCCCGAGATCAATCAGAAGTTCGGCCTCACGCCCGAGCAGATCGAGCGCCTGGCGCCCGATCGGCAAGTGGCGGTGTTCAAGGCCATCTCGGCCGGCGGCAGCCTGTTGATCGGCCGCCTCGTCACGCGCGACCTCATCCTCACGGTGCTGAAGCTGGTCGGCATCCGCCTGACCACCAAGCAGGCGGCGAAGGTGGTGCCGATCGCCGGGCAAGCAGTGTCGGCGATGCTCACGTTCTCGGCGCTGAAGTACGTGTGCGAGCAGCACATCAAGCAGTGCATCGACGTCTCGCGGCAGCTTGCGTTGCCGCCGCCGGCACGATCCTGACGGCGGGGCGCAACGGCGCTGGAAGGGGCGGCGGCGCCAGGCGACTGGCCTCGGTGTTCGGCACCGGCATCTGACGCGCTGACGCGGCGCTCGATTCAGCGCTTCTTTCGCCGCTGTGTGCGCTGTCAGACAGATGAGGCCATGCCCGGCCCCGCACAGTCGGTACTTGATTGACAACGACTCAAGGCGACTCCATGAGCTCGGCAACCATAACGATCACGCTGATCGTATTGATCATATTGGCCATTGGCGCCATGCCGACCTGGGCTCACAGCCGCAGCTGGGGCTACGCACCCAGTGGGGGCCTGGGTTTGATCGCGTTCGTCGTCCTGGTGATGCTGGCGACGGGACAGCTGTGACGGGAGCGCTGGCCATGACCACACCTCCCTCACCCGTGCCCGGCGACGCCGAGACCCCGGAGCCGTTCTTTCACCTGCCTTCGGGTACCGTGCGATTCTGGGTCCCGGTGAATGGTCAGTTCGTCGGCTCCAGCATCCGCCGCGAGATCCTGCACTACCGGTACCACGCCACGCAGACCGACGACGACCCGATGGTGACCTACGCGGCGAACCTGGCCGAAATCCACGCCGCCGTGCGACGCCGTGTGGCCAAGGGTTCGATCGAGCCGGTGATGCTGCGCGACGCCGACCTCCAGGCTGCGCCGAGAACCTAGGTAACCATCCGGTTGCGCGAGTCCAGGCGATAGGGTGGCAGCGTAGACAGGCGCGGGTCGTGGCGCAAGAAGTGGTCACGGACACGCCCGCAGGCATGCCGATGGGACGCGGCTACTTCCTGAGCGGAGCCGGCGTCGCGGTGGCCGGCGTCGGCGTCGAACCGCTTGGCGCCAGCGGCATGGCCGGCGCCTTCTTTGGTTTCTTGGCTTCCTTGTTGCCGCGTTGGCCCTTGGACATGCTCGTCTCCCTCATCGCAACGGTTGCTTGATCATGCTGGGCTGTCTGCTAAGCAGTGGTCAGCAACACTGCGCACGCCCTGGCCACGGCCGACACCCGCTCCGCCGAGTTGGTTCCCGGCACCGTTGCCCAACCGCTCTTCTCGACGAAGTCGCCCTGCGACCATGCATCGACCTTCCTGAGCGCAGCCAGATTGGCTGCCGAGTCCCCCGCGCGCTGGAACTTGTCGACGCACACAGGGGCGAGCGCCACCACGACAGCCTCGTTGACCCGCGTCAGCGCCGCCGCTTCGGCCTTGCCGCCCGTGATCCATCCGCCCCAGCTGAATCCGACAATCGCCAGTGCAACGGCTCCGCCTGCGAAGCCCCACAGGACCGGCTTTGTTTCGATGGGAATCTTCATGACAGTCCTTTCAGGGACGCAGATGCGATCGGCGCGAACCCGCGCCGCATCAACTAGACGATGGCCGACTGCAATGATCTGAGCCTACGTTTTACTTTCCTTGTGGTCTGTCTGCCAGTGCACATTGGCGGCGTTGCGCACCAGCGGCGTGCCGCGCCGAGTAGAGGCGCATGCCTTTCGATCCGCAGCAGCGGCCACGCGACATCGGCAGTGCGCACAGTCTGTTCGGCAACGCACAGTCAATCGCGGTGTCGCTGGCAGAGACTTCAAAGTTCTCCCAATGCAGTGCCTTTGCTGCGAAGGATTCGCAGTCGCTCTCGACCGCGAGCGAGGCCCCATGGATGCGTTGAAGGACTTTGCTGTTGACTGCGTCCCGCTGGAGTCGGTGCTGTGCACCGAGGAGTTGCAGCGTCGCCCGAGACGAGCGCCGGACTACCAGGCCGAGAACCAGGCTCTGCGCGACTTGGCCAACGCGTTGACCACCTCACCCGAGCGCGTGCTGCAAGAGCTGGTCGAAATTGCGCTCGTGTTGTGCCGCGGTCATTCCGCGGGGGTCAGCCTGCTCGAGCAAGGCGACCCAGGCTGCGTGTCTGCGCTGGGAGACCACTTTCGCTGGCACGCAGTCTCCGGCCAATGGGCGCCCTTGGTCTGGAACACCACCACGCCTCGCGATCACGGGCCCTGCGGCACCGTGCTTGACAAGAATGCCACCCTGTTGATGTGCAACGCCCACCGCTGCTTCACGCAGTTCGCGGGTGTTCGTCCAATGCTGGTCGAAGGCCTGCTGGTCCCGTTCTACGTCGCCGGGCGAGCTGTGGGCACGGTCTGGGTGGTGGCTCACGACGAAACCCGCCAATTTGATGGCGAAGATCAGCGGCTTCTTGAAAGCCTTGCCACGTTCGCGGCGATGGCGTACCAGGCTCAACTATTTGTCACCGCCCAGGCGAAGACCAACCGTGAGCTGAAGGCCGAAGTCGTCGACCGCCAGCGCGCCGAAGCGGCATTGCGGGAAGCCGACCACCGCAAGGACGAATTCCTGGCCATGCTGGCGCACGAACTGCGCAATCCGCTGAACCCGATCAGCAATGCGCTGCAGATCTTGCGTATCACCAAAAGCACGGACGAGACCATCCGTTCAGCGTGCGAGGTGATGCAGCGCCAGCTCTCGCAGATCGTGCTGTTCGTGGACGATTTGTTCGAAGTGAGCCGCATCAGCCGAGGCTCGGTTCCGCTGCGCAAGGGAACGATCGAACTGGCATCCCCCGTCCATCACGCCGTGGAAGCCGCGCGCACGCTGTTCGAGGGGCGGCAACAGGAACTGACGGTCGAATTGCCGCCGCAACCGATATTCATGAGCGCCGACCCGAGCCGGCTGGCACAGGTGGTGGGCAACCTCCTGACCAACGCCTCCAAGTTCACCGACCAGGGCGGCCGCATCGGGCTCACCGTCGAACGAGAAGGTGAACAGGCCGTCATCCGAGTGCGCGACAGCGGCATCGGCATTGCCGCCGACCAGTTGGATCATATTTTCGAGTTGTTCATGCAGGTCGATCGTTCGCTGGAACGTTCGACCAGCGGGCTGGGCGTCGGCTTGACGCTCGTGAAGGGTCTCGTCGAGATGCACGGCGGCACGGTGGAAGTGCGCAGTGAAGGCATCGGGCGAGGCAGCGAGTTCGTGGTGCGCCTGCCCAACCTGGTTGAAACGCCCAGGTCACAACCCAGTTCGGCTGTCGGCCAGCCGAAGCTCAAGACGCTGCGCCGCATCCTGGTTGTCGACGACAACCGGGACTCGGCGGAGTCGCTTGCCACACTCTTGCGGCTGCGGGGCAACGAGACGCACACGGCCTACGACGGACTGGAGGCGGTGCAAGCGGCAGCGACGCTGCACCCCGACGTGGTCCTGATGGATATCGGCCTGCCGAAGCTGAACGGCTACGAAGCGGCCCGGCGCATCCGACGGCAGCCGGGGGGCACCGGCATCGTGCTGGTGGCATTGACCGGCTGGGGCCAGGACGAAGACCGCAACAAGTCAAGAGAAGCAGGGTTCAACTGCCACTTGGTGAAGCCGGTGGACCACGACGTCCTGACGGCACTGCTGGCCGACTCGATGGTCAGCTAGCCGGCATCCCACTTCCAGGATGCGAGTTGAAGATGGATGTCCTCACGATCGTCAAGCGGAGTCCGTTCGTCGTGCCGCTGGCCTGCCTGGCGACAGCGGCCATGGTGTTCATCAGCGAGGCCTCCTATTGGCAGGCGGCCGGCACGCTCGACGCGCTCGGCACGATGGCGACGGCGCGCATCCACATTCAGAGTCTGGAGCGCGATATCCAGAGCGCCGAGGCCGGCCGGCGTGGCTACCTGCTGAGCGGCGACAGCGAGTACCGCAGGCCTTACGACAACGCGCTCATTGAGATCGGTGCGTCGCTGGGCTTCCTGCGGCGGCACTACAGCGCCGACCCGAAGGCCAGCGTGGTGGTCGACCAGCTGAGCGACACGATCGAGACCGCGCGCTCGCAACTCGCGGCGTCGCTGCAACCGTTCGACGCGGGCCAACGCAAGAGCAGCGCGGAGATCGCCCGCAGCGCCATCGGCAAGCGGCAGATCGATGCCATCCACACGCTCAGCGCTGAACTGCTGGAGTACGAGTCGCGCAGCGTGGAGGCGGGGCGCAGCAACATCTATCAAACACTGATGCTCAGCCGCATCGGTGTGGCGGTGCTGAGCGGCTTCAGCCTGCTGGCGCTGGCGCTGTACCTGCGGCAAGGGTCGTTGCTCGACCGGCACCGCCAGGAACAACAACACCTCGTGCAGGTCGAGCGCGACAGTCTGGAGGGGGTGGTCGTGCGGCGCACAGCGCAGCTGACCGAGCTGGCGCTGCACCTGCAGACGGCGCGCGAAGACGAGCGCGGCCGCCTGGCCCGCGACCTGCACGACGAACTGGGCGCATTTCTCACTTCGGCCAAGCTCGACGCGGCGCGCATCAAGTCGCGCCTCGCAGGCAAGGCGCCCGAGGCGCTGGAGCGGCTCGCCCACCTGATCGAGACGCTCAACAGCGGCATCGCCATGAAACGCCGCATCATCGAAGACCTGCGCCCGTCGGCGTTGGACAACCTGGGGCTGGTGGTCGCGCTGGAGATCCTCGCCCGCGAGTTCGCCGAGCAGTCCGGGATCAAAGTTCATCAAGCGCTCGAACCGGTTGAGCTGGAGGCCGATGCCGAGCTGGTGGTGTTCCGCCTGGTGCAAGAGGCCCTCACCAATATCGCCAAGTACGCCAAGGCCAGGCAAGTCTGGGTCAGCCTGGCCATGCAGGACGGGCACGTACAAGTCTCGGTGCGCGACGACGGCGTCGGCTTCGACACCACGAAACAATCGACATCAGCCCACGGCCTCGTGGGCATGCGCTTTCGCGTCGAGGCCGAAGGCGGCAGCCTGACCCTGCAATCAGCGCCCGGAGCGGGCACGTCGATTCGGGTTTCGCTGCCGGCCGCGGCGCCGGTGGCTGCCTGAGTCCTTGCCGCCTTCAAGCTCCCGCGGGCTGGCCCGATCTGGCGCTCACGTCTGTGGGCGCCGTCCTACGCCGGTTCTCTTGCCGTCCCACAACTATCCGGCTGCTCCACCTATCGCTTATGCATGCAGCGATAGCGAGACTGGATGGTTCGCAGCGGACCCCGGTTGCGAACCCGCAGGCGCACCAGTAAGGCGCGCCGACCTTCCAGACAGGAGCTTCGCCATGCTGCACTACGCCGTTGTGTTCTTCGTCATCGCCCTGATCGCCGCGTTGTTCGGCTTTGGCGGCATTGCCGCCAGCGCAGTGGGCATCGCCAAGATCCTCTTCGTCGTGTTCGCCGTGCTGACGGTGGCGAGCCTGCTGTTCGGGCTGATCCGCAGCAGCTGAACGTGTTGGCCTGCAGCCTGGCAATCAGATTCAGGATCGGCACCTGGCGTTCACACGCCGTTTGATCTCACACCAAGGAATCTTCATGATGTTCGGCAAGTCAACCCCATCGAACGCCAATGCGGCAGACGCAGCGGCCCCACCGGTCGAGCACGCGCTGCAATCCACCCAACGGCTTGCCGATCGGGCGCTGGACAAACTGTCAAGCACCGCGCAGGACCTGCGTGAACAGGTTTCGCCATTGCTGGAACGTGCCGGCGAACAGGCCAGCGCGCTGGCGCAGCGCGGCGTGGATGCGGTGCGCGACCGCTCGTTGCAGGTGCGCGACCAGGCGCTGCGCGCATCCGACGGTACGCTGAACTACATCAAGGACGAGCCGGTCAAGGCCGTCTTGATCGCCGCGGCTGCCGGTGCTGCGCTGATGGCTTTGCTGGGCTGGTTGCGCAAGTCCACTTGAGTGCAAGGTCGTGATGGGTCCTTGCTTCGGTCGCCAACCAGCCTGGCGTGGACCCTCACTGCTAACGTTGCCAGCGGCTTCGACCCACCGGCGGGCCCTTGCGGACGGGTCGCGCGGGTGCGGGCGACGGCTTGGCCGTGACAGGACCCGATGCAGCCACGTTGCCCGGTGGCGGCGAACCCTCGGCGGTGAAGTCGGCCTGTTGCTGCGCCAGTGTGCTGGGCTCGATGCGCCGCTTTGGTTTGGGTCGGATCATCATGAACGTTCTCTCCTGAATGCGGGCCAGCAAGCGGTCCGCACGCGGCAACCGCTACCGCCGCTCTCGCATGGCGGCTCCCTCGCCGCAAAAGAACCAATACTCAATGGACTCACGGCCTACGGAGCCGGACTTTGCGCCACCTGATGTTGTGGGTGGCGCTCGACTGCTCATTGCGTCCCACTGTTTCGCCGCGGCCAGGATGTTGCCGCCGATCTCAGCGCTGGATGTCACCTCGCCTACCCTTCCCGGCAGGTCGGAGGCGAATTCGCGCTCGGTGTCAGGCAAAGGCATAGGTGATCTCTGTTGCAAGTTTGCGTTTCATCGGCACCCCCAGTCCGAATATTGCCCATCGCGTGATGGGTCGTATGTTCGCCAGCGCACATAGCATGGCCGGGCGGGTGGGCGTCGCGGGTTGCGAGCCGCAGTTGGCCAACCCGCTACAAGCGTCCCATCGCCACCAGCACGAGGAGGATGATGACGATCAAGCCCAAGCCACCGCTGGGCGCGTAGCCCCAGCTGCGGCTGTGGGCCCAAGTCGGCATCGCGCCGACCAGCATCAGGATCAGAACGATCAACAGAATGGTTCCCAGGCTCATGGAAGTCTCCTTCGGGTGGCCAATAGCGCAGTTCGTGTCGTGTGCCAAGCGTTCGCTGTTAGCGTAGGCGCACGCCATGCTCAGTTCAGTGCGCTGGCAGACATAGGTGCGTATTCGTTGCGTACGGCAGCAATCGACCGCCCGCAGTTGCAGCGAACGCGGATGAGGCTTCACTCACCAAGCAGTTCGCCCACGGCCTTGAGATCGTCGACCCGCTCGCAAACTGTCTTGATCGCCATCAGGATCGGCACCCCCAGGAACAGGCCCCAGAGGCCCCAGATCCAGCCCCAAGCCAGCACGCCGGCGAACACCACGACCGGGTTCATGCGGCCGGCTCGGCTGGTCAGCCACGGGGTGAGAAGGCCACCTTCGATGCCATTGATGACCAGCACGACCCCGCCGATCAAGGCCGCCATCTCGAACGAGCCGAACTGGACGAAGCCCATCAGCGCCGACCCGCCGATGGCCAAGACGCTGCCGAGATAGGGGATGAAGCTGAGCGCGAACGCCAGCACACCCCATACCGCCGCATGCTCGACACCGATCCACAGGAAGGCAAGCCCTGTGGACACACCCACCAGCGTGCTGGTGAACACCTGCACCAGCAGGTAGCGCTGGATCTGCTGATCGATCTCGTCGAGCGCCTGCAGCGTGAGCTTCCTCTGGTGCAATGTCGGGCCGGCGATCCTCACCATCTTGCGCCTGAAGTTGTCGCCCGACAGCAGCAGGAAGAAGGTGACAAGGACGACGACGGTGGCCTGCCCTACGGCCGCCATCAAGCCGAGCGCGCCGGGCCACAAGTAGTCGTTCACGTTGAATCGGGGCCGCTCGATCTGCACCTTGGTCACGCCGCGCACCGGCTCCGGGGTCTTGGCGGTGCCCGCATCGGCAGCGCGCTCGATCTCGGCGGCGGCCTTCTGCACCCTGTCGATCGTGCCGCCAGGCCCTTGGGCCCCTCGGCTTTCGATGCCGCGGCGCAATTTTTGCGCCACCTCGGGCAGGGTTTCGATCATCGCCGCCGCGTCGGCGCTGAGTGAATAGGCGGTCCAGCCGACGCCGCCCACGATCGCGGCCAGCAGCGTCGCAGCGGCCAGCGGGCGCGGAACGTGGAACCGGACCCTGCGGTCGACCAGCGGGGTCAGCGCGTAGCTGGACATGAGCCCGACCACCAGCGGCACGAACACCGCGCTGGCCCAGTGCAGCACCACCAGACATGCCAGCGTGGCGATCACCACCAGCGAGGCGCTGCGCAAATTGACCGGTGTGTGCAACACAACCGCGGGTGCATCGGCCGACGGTGCCAGCGCGACGGCGGACGTTTCGTCCACGGGCGCGGCGACCACATCCATGGGCATCGGCGACGAAGTCATGCCTTCACTCGGCAAGCGGTGCGTCCGCCCGGCAGCGAGATGGGTCAGGCCTCTTCGCCCAGGCGATGAATGTCAACCCAGCGAGAGCCAGATCTCGTTGCGGCGCAGGAACCACGGCGTCCACGGCGCGTTGTAGCGCGAGAAGGCGGGCTCTCCCGACCAACCGAGCGCCACGGCCTTCAACGCTGCCGTCAACGTGGCCAGGTGCGTGGCGTAGTTCGACGCCGACCAGAACCCCGAATACCGTATCGCCGCCAGCCTGTGGGCCGGCAACTCGCGCAGCGTCACCCGCGGGTCGTCGGGCTCGGGCGCTGACGCCAGCGACACCCCTTTGGGCAGGACGAATTGCACGATGAAGCCATCCGCCGCGGGGATCTGGGTCACCGGAGCCGCCATCGCGAAATGAATCGGTGCGGCCACGGGCGTCGCCGCTTCGGTCGCTACGAACGCCCGGGCGCCCTTGTTCTTGCCGAAGATGTAGCCGGTCAGGATGGGGAACGCCCAGTGAACCGCCTCGTCCGCCGTGCCGGCCACGTGCACTTCGGCCACGGTGTAGGGCGCGTATTGGCGCACCTCGATGTCGCCCAGCCTGCGCACCACCTCGTAGTCCGGCCCTTCGACGATGCTCGACATGTGCCAACCTTGCGCGCGGCGGGCTCGACAGTCTGTTCGCTACCGCACAAAAACAGCGGCTCATGCGTGAAAGCGATCCCGGTTTCTGGCGATCGACGCGAGCCCATGATCAACTCGCCGAAACGTTCAACGCATCAGGTCGGCGTAGGCCTGCTGGTCGGCCGCAAAACAGTCGCAGGCGGCCGCCTCGAGTCCGGGGCGGTCGAGCACCGTCAATTCGCCGCGGTGGTATCGAATCAACCCGCTGTGCTGCAAAGCACCGGCGGCCATCGTGATGCCGACGCGGCGCACGCCCAGCATGTAGGAAAGAAATTCATGGGTCACGCGAAAGCTGTCGGTGTGCGCACGATCGTGGCTCATCAACAGCCAACGCGCCAAGCGTGGACCGATGAGGTGAAAGCGCAGGCAAGCAGCCGACGCGGCGAGCTGGGCCATCAGCACGTACAGATAGCGGTTCAGGCTGCGCTGCAAGGTCGGGCTACGCTCGAGTTCGCGCCGGAATAAGGCGGCGCCGATGCGCCAGGCACGCCCCGGGCCCTGCACCAGCGCGAGCAGCGGTGTCGTCGCGACACCCAAAGCCAACTGGGCACCCAGCATGCCTTCGCGGCCTACCATGCCGACTTCGAGCCCCGGGTGCTTGTCGATGGTGGTCACCAGCGAGATGAAGCCGTCGATCGGAAAGTAGACGTGGCGCGTGACCTCGCCGCGTTCGCACAGCACCTCGGCCAACACCAGTGTGAAGGGCTCACACACTGCCAGCAGGCGCTGGCGGTCGGCGCGCGGCAACAGTTCGATCAGGTGATTCTCGACGGCTGCCAAAGCAAGCCTTCTGGTAGATGACCGGCAGACCCGGTGACGGGGCCCCAAGCTCGGTTGCGCTCGCAAGACAGCAGCGGAGAACCGAATGCATTGAATGTGCGCAGTCGCATCCCGTTTGACTGTCTGTCAGCACACACAGCAGCGAATGAGTCGCCGCGCGGGCAATGACCTAGCGGGCGCGTGTGTCCGATGGCGCACAGACTCACACTCACCGGCCCGCAAGAATCTGCGTCTTCGCATCGCCATCGTCGGCACGCATCTTGCCGTGTCGCAGCGGTCACCGAAAGGACACACCATGCTTTCCCGCGACACGATCGACGCTGCGGCAAGGGTCACCGAATACGCAGCATGCCGCCCGCTTGCGTTCAATCCGACGCCGCCGGCGGACGATGCGGGCCTGCTGGTGAATGACACAGACGACGCCGCTGCCGCCGGGCCAGACCGTCCGCAAGGCAACCCGGACGTTCAGACAAGCAACGCGGTACCTGCGCGCTGATCCACGGCGCAACGCCATGAGCTCCGTGTCTTTCAGTTCTGACGGCCCTGCACCCTCGCTTGGCATCGCCCTGTCGGCCGCAAACGAGGCCGACTTCGGCCGGCGGCCGATGGTGGCGACCCACAACCTGCAGCATTGGGATCTGTTCACGGACGCCGCGCTGGTCGACCTGTTGGATCGCATGCCACGGCAACAAGTGCGTGCGCTCACGATGGGCAGTGACCCCGCAAAGCCCGAGCAGAACCGTCTGGCGCGCTGCGACGACCTGAGCGGCGCCGAACTGATGCGCGCAGTGAAGAACGGTCGACTCTGGCTCAACATCACACGGGTCGATCGCGCAGATTCCCGCTATCGGGACCTCATCGATGGCTTGTACGCCGAGCTTGCCGCTCAGGTGCCCGGCTTCACGCCCGACAGCAGCCAGGGCACCTTGCTGGTGTCGTCGCCACATGCAATGGTCTACTACCACGTCGACGGGCCTGCCACCGTGTTGTGGCACCTGCGCGGACGCAAACGGGTCTGGGTCTATCCGGCGCTGGATGCACGCTATGTGCGGCGCGAGGCGCTGGAGGATATTTTCGCCGACGTGCGGCACGAATACCTGCCGTACGACGCGGCCTTCGACGACGCAGCGACGGTGATCGACCTCGCGCCGGGGCAGTGGCTGGCTTGGGCTCAGAACGCCCCGCACCGTGTGACCAACGGCGACAGCGTGAACGTCTCGTTGTCGACCGAACACTTCACGCGGCAAGGCCGCTGGCGCGCGCGGGTGTACGTCGCGAACCGATACTTTCGCCGCCGTTGGGGCCTTGCGGACCTGTCGACCTGCGAGAGTGGGCCGGCGGCGATCCTGAAAGCGGTGGTACACCGACTGGCACGCCAGGCCGGATTGGACCGCAGGCAGCTCAAGAGCTACGTGCCCGTTCTGCAGGTCGACCCCGACGCGCCGGATGGCGTGACATCGCTCGAGCACCGGGGTTCGCTGCCGCCGGCACTGACTTGATTTCCGTCCGTTGCTTCGAATCGTTGCCGGAGGCCGCATGCCTTCGCGACGATGTGAATGCGCTCAATCGCCGCTGTGCGCCACCGGATCCGTTTTCAACCTTCGAGTTCTTCGAGAATTACCTGGGTCAAGACGAGGCGTTGCAGGCCGGCGGTGGCCTGCGCGTGTGGTTCGTGACGGTCTTTCGCGCAGACACACTGATCGGCTACGTGGCTCTCAAACTGGTGTCGCGCAAGACATGGCTGCGTCGGGTTGCCACACTCAGCTTCCTGGTCACTCATGACAATGACCGGCCTCACCTGGTGGCATGCCCGGAGAATCTGCGCGATGCCAGCGTGGCGGTCTATGGCTACCTGCTCGCCCGTCAGCGCGAGTGGGGATTCCTCGAATTCCACCAGCAAGACAGCACGTCCTCGCTGTTTCCACCGCCCGACGCCGTGGACTTGAGCGGCTACCGGGTCAGCGAGTGGCCGGGCCTGCCGAACTGCACGGTTCACCTGCGCTGGAGCTCGCTGCCCGAGTACATGCGAGCGATGGAAGCGAGGTTTCGCTCCAATCTCGAACGGCAAGTGCGCCACTTGCTCGCCGCGGGCGAGCTCGAGTTGTTGTCCTCGTCGGACACCGCCGCCACGCCGGCGCTGCTCGAGCTGTACCGCAGCATCGAACCGCGCAGCTGGAAGTCGCGCACCGATGTGGGTATCGGCCAGGAGCCGCGTCGGATCGCCTACTTCGAGGGTTTGTTGGGGACGCATCAGCCGATGCGGCTGTCGATCCAGATCCTGCTGCTCGACGGCGTGCCGATCGCCGGCCTCATCAACGGCAGTTTCGCCAACGGCCTGTATGCGCTGCAGATGGTCTACGACGAAGCCTTCGGCCGCATGAGCCCGGGCTCGGCGATGCTGCTGTTGGGGATGCGCCAAGCCATCGACGGTGGCTATGCGTTCTTCAATCTGCTGTCGGGCTTCGGCTACTACAAGGCTCGTTGGTTGGCCCAGGCGACCGACACTCGAATCGCGCAGATCTATCGCGTCGGCTCGCTGTGGTACTGGCACCGCAAGATCGGCGATTGGAAGCGCGCCGCGCTACCCGCTCTGGCCAAGCCGACCCGCGCGCTGTTCAACCCGCTGCGCCGCAGCGCCAGCCGGCGCAAGTTGGCTCAGGCTGAACCCGGAAGACCCACCGTGATCGCCATGCAGCCGGCGCAACGCCAGCGTTTGGCCGCGCTGATCGCCTCCGTCCGCCAAAGCCCGGGTGAGGGTCTGTCTGCCCAGGCGTTGGCGAGCGTGTTGCAAATCGCAAACACGGCCTCACGCGCCCGTTCGGCGCACGCGCTCTGAGACACTTCCTGGGGCCCGCGCCGGCGTGCGAGGCCTCGACGCAGCAGCGCCCTCATGCCGCGGCGGCAGCGCCCCGCCGCGCTGACACGGCATCAGTCCATCATCGCCGCATAGGCCTTGCGATCCGCCGCATAACAATCGCACGCCGCCGCTTCGAGCCCCTTGCGATCGAGCACGGTCAGATCGCCGCGGTGATAGCGGATCAAACCGCTGTCCTGCAGGGCGCCCGCAGCCATCGTGACGCCGACGCGGCGCACGCCCAGCATGTAGGCCAGGAATTCGTGGGTTACACGAAAGGTGTCGACATGCGCGTGGTCGTGGCTCATCAACAGCCAGCGCGCCAGACGCGGCCCGATCATGTGAAATCGCAGGCACGCAGCCGACGCCGCCAGTTGCGCCATCAGCACATAGAGGTAACGGTCGAGGTTGCGCCGCAGCGCTGGGCTGCGCTCGACCTCGCGACGGAACGCGCCGGCGCTGACGCGCCGCGCGGTGCCTTCGCCCTGCACCACCGCGCGCAATGGCGTCTTCGCGACCCCGAGGGCCATCTGTGCGCCCACCATGCCCTCGCGGCCCACCATGCCAATTTCAAGGCCGGCGTGTTGGTCGACGGTGGTGATCAGCGACACAAAACCGTCGATCGGAAAGTAGACGTGACGCGTGTCCTCGCCGCGCTCGCACAGCACGTCGGCCAACACCAGCGGGAACGGCTCGCAGATGGCGAGCAGGCGCTGGCGATCTGCACGCGGCAGCATTTCGATCAGGTGGTTCTCGACGGCTGCCAATGCGAGTCCTCTGCGAATGGCCTGCCGGTGGGTCACGGCGGCGATGCTCGGCTGCGCGCGCGACAATGGCAAGGCAGCGCAGAACAGGCACAGTGTGACCGGCCGATCAGGGCTTGACTGTCTGTCAGCACACACACCGGCTGAGTGCGGGTGCTTCGGCAAGTTCTCGAGGCGCCGGCAGTGCGCGCGGCGCATGATCAATCAGCGCACAGGCGTTCAGCAGAGGCGAACGGCGCAGCGCGCTGGCTCTAGGCCGCTGCCAGGCCAGGCAGCAGGCGTTCGTGTTCTCTCTTGGTCACCGCATAACACTCGCAACTGCCCTGTTCGAGCCGTTTGCGATCGAGCACGGCAATGCGCCCGCGGTTGTAGTGGATCACGCCGGAGCGCTTCAACCTTTGTGCCGCAGCGGTCACGCCTTCACGCCGTACGCCCAGCAGATTGGCGGCGCGCTCGTGCGTCATCATCAGTTCATCGGACGGCGATCGATCCAGGCCGAGCAACAGGCGCCGGCAAAACTGCTGGTCGATCGAATGGTGCCGGTTGCACGCCGCCGTCTGCACCGTCTGCGCGATCAGCGCCTGAACGTAGCGCAACAGCACATGCAGCACCAGAGTGCCGCGCTCGACCTCGCCATTCACCGCTCGCGCGGATAGGCGATAGGCCTGCCCGGCCACTTGCACCACGGCCCGGCCGGGCGTGGCGTTGCCTCCCATGAACAGCGCGATGCCCACCACGCCGTCGTTGCCCACCACCGCTGTCTCGGCCGAGCCGCCACCTTGCGTGAGGTACATCAGCGACACCACGGCCGTGGTGGGGAAGTAAACAAACAGCGGTGTGCAGCCCGATTCACACAGCACCTGGCCCATGCGCAGGTCGACCGGCTCGAGCGCCAACTGCAGCCGATTGAATTCGTCACCCGGCAACGCGGCGAGCAATGAGTTGCGTCGCGGGTCATCGGTACGGGGCTGTGCATTCACGGGGGCTCTCAAGGGCATGCATGGAACTCTCATGCTGCTCAACCGCACGCAACTGCGGTATCGGCGACAACCGGGTGTTGTGATCAGCGGCGGCCGCCTACGTACGTCGGGCCCGTCCTACAGCGCGTCAAGGTCAGCGCGGCGAGCGCCGCAGACCTCAAACGGCCGTTCGGTTGGGCAGCAGCCGGTCGTACTCTTTCGCCAAAGCCCAGGTCAGGGTCTGTCTGCCCAGGCGCTGGCGAGCGTGTTGCAGATCGAACCCGCGGCATCACGCGCCCGTTCGGCGCACGCGCTCTGAGACACTTCCTGGGGGCCGCGCCGGCGCGCGCGGCATCGACGCTGCAGCGCCTTCATGCCGCGGCGGCAGCCAGGGGCGGCGACCTGCGCAAGGCCAGCATCACGATGCCCAGCAGATTGATCAGTTCACCCACCAGCATGCCCACCAACGCACCCGCCGCGCCGAAACGTTGCATGGCCGCATAGCTGACCACCAGCGAGAGCATGGCGCAGCCGAGCGTGAGCAAGGTCAACACCCGAAACCGCCCTTGTGCCGTGAGCAGGTAGGCGAGTTGATCGCGCAGCACCATGACGAAGAAGGCCCCGCCCCACAGCAGCAACAGCAGGTCGCGCTGGGGGAACTCCTTCTTGACCAGGACGCCGAAGATCCAGTCGCGCGACAGCCACACGATCGCGAAATACACCAACGCAATCACGCTCAGGCCGGCGGCCATCAGACACAGGCGGCGCAGCACGAGCGCGAAGTCGTGGCGATGCAGCCAGCCCGAGGCGACCGGCAGCATCAGTGTGCCGATGCCGCTGGACAGCAGATTCACCGGCATCAACAGCAAGCGCGTTGCCGCCAGCGCTGCCACGGCGCTGACGTCGAGCGTGGCGGCCACGAGGTAGATGTAGCCCTGGCCGAAGGTCCAGTGTGTGGCGGCGCCGAGCGTGGACCAGACCACGAGCGGCGCAAAGCGGCGCAGCCCGCCCGGCGCGGCGTCACGGTTCCAGGGCTCGTGGCGCTGCACGGTTCGCGACAGCAGAGCCCCGCTCACCAAGGCGGCCACGCCCATCGAGAAGATGCCCGCGGCTGCCGGCATCGGCGTGAAGGTGGCGATCCAGACGCACGCCACCACCAGCACGACATGGGCGGCGTCGGCGCGCAGCACGCCGCCGGGTTGGCGATGGGCGAACAACACCACGCGAAAGTACTCGCGGTGCAGGATCACGAGCGTCGCGCCCACGGCGGCCAGCATCAATGGGCCGCTGTGCACGTCAAGCACCCGCGCCACCCACAGGCCCAGCGTCACCAGCACCAGCGCCGTACCGGCGATGGGCAGCATGCGCCGCAGCGTCCGATACAGGCCCCCGACCAGATCGGCGCGCTCCTGAGCGCCGAGTTGCCCCATGCGTGTGGACAACGGCGGCGTGAACATCGCGTTCTGCAGCGAGACCGCCAGGAGAATCGCGTTCGAAGCCAGGATGAAGTAGGCATATTGCGCGTCCGCCGTGCTGCGGATCAACATCAGGTTCACCGCGAAGCTGGCAGCCGACAGCAAGGTCTGGCTGACCACGGCGCTGCTGAGCAGGCGCGCGAACGCGACACGCTGGTGCCGGCGGTCGTTCAAGGCTGTTCCCGCTTGGTGCGCACCCACTGTGCGGGGCTGCTCGTGCGCAGCATCAGCATCAACTTCCACACCACAAAGAAGGGCGCGCGCAGCAAGTCGACCAGGCCGAGCAGTCCCACGCCGCTGAGCTGCCAGCCCCGCAACACGTACAGGGCGAGGCACAAGCCACAGCCCAAGCCCAGCCACAGCCAGCCCGCGAGCGATGCCTCCCACAGGCCCGCGAGGCCAGCGAGCGCGAGCAACGCGGCGACGTTGGCCGCCACGGATGACAAGGGCCACACCCACAGATCGAGCAGCAGATCCAGGCACACGCCGCCACCGGGGCGCCGCACTGCCTTCAGCAACGGCCAGCTCTTCGATCGCGCGAGCCACGCCCGGCCGCCTTCCCAGCGTTGGCGCTGTGTGCGCGCCGCCGCTTCGCCTGTCACCATCGTCGCGGCGACCCAGGCCTCGTCGGCGTAGTGCACGCGATGGCCGGCCAGCCCGAGCGCGATGCCGTACTCGATGTCCTCGGCCAGCGAAAAGGCCCGATAGGGCACCTGACGCAGCAGCCGGCGCGTGATGCACCACCCGTTGCCGCGCAACCCGCAGGACACCTGGAGTCTTTCGCGCGCCCGCGATCGCACCCGGTGAAACGACGCCATGGCAATGGCCATCAGGCGCGTGCGCCACGAGGCCTGCGCGTTGCGCACGCCATAGTGGGCCTGCACGACCTTGGCACCGGCCTCGATGCGCGCGGCGAACGCCTCGAGCAGGTTGGAAGAGACTTCGGTGTCGGCGTCCACCACGACAACTGCGTAAGCCCAGCCGCGCGCCTGACTGGCCTGGAACGCACAATCCAGCGCATGACCCTTGCCTCGCAGGGCCATGTCGTGGCGTTCCAGCACCTCGGCGCCGGCCGCGCGCGCCAGCACCGCCGTGTCGTCGCTGCAGTTGTCGGCCACGACCCAGACACGAAAACACTCGGCGGGCCAATCCAGCTTGAGCAGGCTGGCGATGGCGGACTCGATGACCGCCGCCTCGTTGTGCGCCGGCACGATGACGTCGAAGCGCAAGCGCCGCGACGGACGCCACGCCGCCGCGGGCTTGCTCGACAGCGAGGTCAGCAGCAGCAGGTACACGCTCATGGCGACGGCCGGCAGCGCGAGCGTCAGCAGCAACAGGTTGAGCAGGGTCGTCATGGGGCCCTGGGTCCGTATTCGCGGTAGTGCCAGCCGAGAAAGATCGACATCTTTCCCAGGTTGGCCGATGCCTTGAGCAGCCAGAACGCGGCGCGATGTCGGCCGGCCGGCCACGACAGCAGCGCCAGCGCTGCGGCCAGCCCTGTCTGCAACAAGGCACGCAGGAACAAACGCGCGCGACCAGCGTGTGTCAAGGTGCCCAGGCGCCCGGCCAATCGGTGGCGCGCAAAGTCCTGGCCGCCGCGCAGCGCGCGCAGCAACAGCCAGCGCATGGTCAGGCGCGCCGGCTCGACCGGCTCATGCACGACGGCCTCGTCGCACCAGACGATGCAGGCGCCGCGTTGGGCGAGGCGCATCAGCAGGTCGCCGTCTTCGCCGCCGGTTTGTCCGTAGTCGGGATCGAACGGCTCTGGCGAGTCACGCAGCAAGGCGCCGCACAGCATCACGTTGCCGAAACGCAGCTTGTTGGCGGGAACGACGGTCCCGGTGCTCATTCGCGCCCAGCTGTAGAAACTGCCGCGCCTTATCCACGCCGGCGCCTCCGCAGGCACCACCGGCTCGACCGGACCGAGCACGCCGTCGGCGCCAAAACGCTCGGCGGCCTCAGCGAGCTGACCGAGCCATGTCGCCGGCGCACGTTCGTCGTCATCGATGAAGGCCACCCAGTCGCCACTGGACAGTGCCACCGTGCGATTGCGGGTCAGCGAAATGTTCTTCTGCGGCTGGATGTCGTAGCGGATCGGAAACGGAGCGCCCAGTTGGCGGCGCAGCTCCACCACGGGTCGCGCACTGCCTGCGGGATCGTTATCGACCACCACCACTTCGTTGGGCAGGCGTCGCTGCGCGACGAGGTCTTCCAGCAGCGTGCCCAGCCGTTGCGGCCGCCGATAGGTCGCGATGCACAGGCTGATGTTCACGGCGAATGCTGCGAGTCGGTGCGGTCCAGCCGCTTGGCGGCACGCCAGGCGAGCGTCAATTCCTGGCGCGCGCGGTAAACCATCCAGACCAGCAACATCAGCGCGGACCCGCCGAGCAGCAACGTGACACCCTGCGACATGGCAAGCAACAGGGCCAGCACCGCGAAGAACAGCAGCCGTATCAAGTGCACCGGGGCTTCGGGCCAGTCTTTGCCGCCGATCCGGTAGACGCAATAGGGCACCCACTTGGCCAGCACGTGAGCGCCGATCGCGGCCGCTCCGACCGGGACGATCGGCACCAGCGCAACGAAGGCCCCGGCGCGCGCGAATTGCAGGCCCGCGAACATCCATACGCGCGTGCCCTTGTCGAAGCGGTTGTACAGGTGGAACCCACCGTGGGTGGCCAGCAGCACCGCGGCCCAGACGGCGAAGTCCGCCGGCGACGCCATCGCCGGCCAACGCAGTGCGACGATGGCGAGCGCACCGCAGCCGAAGGCCCAGATCCAGGGTTGCCATCGCGGCGTGGCCACCTGCGATCCGGCAAACTCAGCGCTGAGCTTGGGGTCGGATTCGAAGCGCGAAGCGACCTGGTCGTTGTCGACGTAGCCGCGTTCATAGATCGCCCAGAACGACACCAGCGCCAGGAACAAGCCCAGCACGTGCATCAGCGGCCGGGCCGCCAGCGCGATCGAGCTCAGCAGCCAGAGCGCGAAATCCTCCTGCAGGATGCCGCGCACGATGTAGCGCGCCCCCGGTCGCTTGATCAGGGTGAGGTACTGGCCCGGCAGGTAGGCGGCACTCAGCGCCTGGGCGTGGCGCGCTTCGGGCCATACGGCGCGCAGCGGGCGTGCGCATGCATCGAGCAGCTTGAGATCCTGCGAGGAGTCGGTCAGCACCAGAGCGCGCCGCACGACGTCGTCGCCGAGCGCGCGCTGCACCAGCTGCAGCTTGCCGTCACGGCGATCCGCAAAGGTCGACCA
>DATDJF010000362.1:0-16587 GCA_036520715.1 Burkholderiaceae bacterium
GTAGAAGGCCGCGACACGGAATCGCTCCGGCGACAACGGCGTCGAGGCCTTGTCGATCAGCGGGGCGATGGCAGCGGGCATCTCGGGCAGCAGCGCCACCTCGACGAAGATGAGCGGCTCGTCGGGCAGCTGCGGGTGGAAGAATCCGAAGCAGCGGCGATCCGGCTGCAAGCGGCGGCGCAAGTCGTCCCAGCCGTCGATCTCGTGCACCGCCTCGTGGCGGATGATCTGCTCGAGCAGTTGCGCCGGCGAGTTCCAGTCGACGCGGCGCATCTGCAGGAAGCCGGCGTTGAACCAGCTCGACAGCAGGTGCAGCAGGTCGGCCTCCACCGCCTGCAGGTGCGGGTTCTTGGGCAGCCGTTCGAGCAGCGCGCGCCGCAGCCGCACGATCGCTGCCGTGCCGCCCGGCGCGCGGTTGAGCCGCCGAAACAGCTCCTGGCGCGGCGGCTCGGTGGCGTGGGTCAGGCGCATCAGCTGTTCGGCGCCGGGCTGCGCGGCGTAGGCTTGCGCGCTGGCCAGCACGGCCCGGGGGTCGGGGCTGAAGTCGCGCGCGAGGTGATCGAAGAAACGCGAGCGGCGGTCGTCGGCCAGCGCGTCGATGCGCCCGGCGATGCTCAGTGCAATCGCCGGGCCGTTGGCCTCGCCGCGCTCCGACAGCAGGCGCCGGCATTCGGCGAGCAGGCTGCGCAGCGCATGGTCCTGGCGCAGGCCCTGCGCCCTGGACTTCAGTTCAGCCAGCACGACGGCCTGCCTTGCGCGCCGCCGGACGGGCCGCGCGCTTGGATTCGAGCTGCTGCAGCGCCTTGAGGGCGGTGAGCTGCGCCATCAGGTGATCGTGCATCGCACGCTCGGCACGCACGGCATCACGCTGCTCGATCGCATCGATCAGCACCCGGTGCTCGTTGATCGACGCGTCGATGCGCCCCGGCAGCGCGAGCTGGCGGCCGCGCCACAGGCGCACGAACTTGCGCAGGTCGCCCGTCACGCGGTCGAGCCAGCGGTTGTCGGCCAGTGCCTGCACGCGGCTGTGGAAGGCGTGGTTGGCGTTGTAGTAGCCGTCGATGTGCTGCGTGGCGGCGTGGCGCTCGAGCTGGTTGTGCAGGCGGCGCAACTCGGCGACGTCGTCGTCGCCGGCCTTGCGCACCGCCTCGTAGGCGCAACGCCCCTCGAGCAGTGCCATCACCGGCAGCAGCGCCTCGGCGTCGGCATCGGTCATCTCGATCACGCGGCAACCGCGCCGCGGCACCAACTCGACCAGGCCTTCGGCGGCGAGCACCTTCAGCGCCTCGCGCAGCGGCGTGCGGCTGATGCTCCATCGTGTGGCGAGCGCCTTCTCGTCGATGTAGTCGCCGGGCTTCAGCTCGCGCTCGAACACCATCGCACGCAATCGTGCAGCCACGCCGTCGTGCATCGAGGTGCCGTGCAGGGGGATGGGGTCGGCCATGGCGAATTGGGGCGGGTCGCAGGCACTGTAATCCCATAATTACGTAATCTCAAGGCCTGGGAATCCCTGCCGCTGATCTTCGGGTGGCATCGGATCGTCTGCCTCGGGGCCGCGCGCTACAGTCGGCCGATGACCCCGGGCCACGCCCTGCCGCAGAGTGCCGACGGCGTGCTCAAGCTCGCTGCGCAGTCGATGTTCGATCTGTTCGCGCAGACCGCGATGGGCATGATGGTGGTCGACCGCAGCCACCACATCGTGTGGATCAGCGAGGGCTACAAGCAGTTCCTGCCGGCGCTGGGCTTTCAGCGCGAGAGCGACTTCGTCGGCAAGCGGGTCGAGGAAGTGGTGCCCAACACGCTGATGAACCAGGTCATCGAAACCGGGCGTCCGATCCTGGTGGACCTGCTCACCAACAAGGCGGGCACCTTCCTGGTCAGCCGGCTGCCGCTGCGCGACGATGCCGGCGTGGTGATCGGTGCGGTCGGCCTGGTGTTGATGGACCACCCCGAGTCGACGATGCAGCCGCTGATGACGAAATTCTCGCGGCTGCAGCGCGAACTCGAGGATGCGCAGCGTCAGCTCGCGGCGCAGCGCCGGCCCAAGTACACGATCGCCAGCTTCATCGGCGCCAGCCCGGCGGCGCTCGAGGTCAAGCGCCAGGCGCGCCGCGTCGCCGGCACCGACTCCACCGTGCTGCTGCTCGGCGACACCGGCACCGGCAAGGAGCTGCTCGCGCATGCGATCCATGCCGCGTCGGCGCGTGCGGCGGCATCGTTCGTCACCGTCAACATCGCGGCGGTGCCCGAGACGCTGCTCGAGGCGGAGTTCTTCGGCGTCGCGCCCGGCGCCTACACCGGTGCGCAGCGCCAGGGCCGCGACGGCAAGTTCGTACTAGCCGACCGCGGCACGCTGTTCCTCGACGAGATCGGCGACATGTCGCTGCCGCTGCAGGCCAAGCTGCTGCGCGCGCTGCAGGAGCAGGAGGTCGAGCCGCTGGGCAGCAACCGCGTGCGCAAGGTCGACGTGCGGGTGATCGCCGCCACCAGCCGCGACCTGTCGGCGATGGTGGCCCAGGGGGTGTTCCGTGCCGACCTGTACTACCGGCTGCACGTGCTGCCGATCCGGCTGCCGCGGCTGGCCGACCGTCTCGAAGACCTCGAGCCGCTGGCCGATGCGCTGCTCGACGACATCGCGCGGCGCAGCGGGCTGCCGCACAAGGCGCTGGCCAGCGACGCGATGGAGCTGCTGACGCGCCACGACTGGCCGGGCAACATCCGCGAGCTGCGCAACGCGCTCGAGCAGGCCGCGCTGATGACCGACGACCTGGTGCTCGGCGCGCGCCACCTGGCGCTGGTGCCGGCGGCCGCGCCGGCAGCGCCCGCGGCCGTGGCAGCCGCGGCGCCGGCCACACGCAAGCCGCTGCCGCAGGCGATCGCCGAGCTCGAGATGCGCGCCATCCGCGAGGCGCTGGTCACCACCGGCGGCAACAAGCTCGCGGCGGCCAAGCTGCTGGGCATCTCGCGCGCCACGCTGTACGAAAAGCTCGGCGCCGCCGACGACCCGGCGACGTGACCAGAGGATCGGAACCCGGCACGCCGGATCGGGGCATTGACGCCGCTCACCCGGAGCGGCTGAAATCCGCGCTCCAGGCCACCGCATGAGCACACTCGACGCACACCACGACCTGGCCGCGAAGGCGGCGCGGCCGCTCGCGGCCCTGTTGCTGAGCTGGTTGGCGCTCGGCGCCCAGGCCGCCATCGAGGATGGCAACGTCGAGGCCGCCAAACGCGAGCTGTTGCGCACGCAGGCGCTGGCGCTCGAAAACGGCGAGGGTGTCGAGCGTGATCCGGCGGCCGCTGCCAAGCTGTATTGCGAGGCGGCGCGGCTGGGCGACGCGGCTGCGCAGTTCAACCTCGGCTGGATGTACAGCAACGGCCGCGGCGTCGAACGCAGCGACCAGTGGGCGGCCTTCTTCTTTCATGCAGCCGCCGAGCAGGGCTTCGAGCAGGCGCAACGCATGCTGAGCCAGGTCGGCGGCGCGCCGACCTACGTGCCCGACTGCATGCGCGAGCCCGAGCCGCCCAAGATGGCGGCCGCCAAACCCACGCTACGGCGGGCACCGCCGGTGCCCGCGGCGGCGCCGGTGGTGCTGGCACGCCCGTCGTGGCCGCTGCCGATCGTCAACATGGTCAAGGCCATCGCGCCCGAGTACAAGGTGCATCCGCAACTCGTGCTGTCGGTGATCCAGACCGAATCGAATTTCGACACCGTGGCGCTGTCGCCCAAGAACGCCAAGGGGCTGATGCAACTCATCCCAGAGACGGCGGCGCGCTTCGGCGTGCGCAACGCCTACGACGCGCAGCAGAACGTGCGCGGGGGCACCGCCTACCTGCAGTGGCTGCTCGCCTACTACCAGGGTGACGTCACGCTCGCCGCCGCCGCCTACAACGCCGGCGAGGGCGCGGTCGACCGCTACCGCGGCGTGCCGCCGTACGCCGAGACGCGCGCCTACGTGCGCAAGGTGACCGACCTGTTCGGCGCCTACTTCCACCCGTTCGACGCCGCGGTCACCGAGCCGTCGCCGCGGCTGAGCGCAGCCAAGGCAAGCGTGCTGAGCCGTTGAACCGATCGTGGCCGCTCAGCGCGGCACGATCTTCACGTTGGCCAGCTTCTCCTGCGCTTCCACCAGCGACGGCACCAGCTTGTTGCCGAAGCCCAAGGCGCAGGCCAGCACCAGCGACTGGTGCGTGGCCTCGCCCATCACGGTGGGTACGCCGAGGTTCTCGGCCATGTGGGTGTAGTAGCGCACGTCCTTGCGCGCGTTGTTGAGCTCGAACTTCATGCCGTCGAGCTGGCCATCGAGCGTCTTGCTCATGATCTGAAAGAGGCCCGAGTTCACCAGTCCGGCCGACACCAGCGACACCAGCTTCTTCAGGTCGATGCCGGCGCGTTGCCCCACCGCGAACGCCTCGGCGGTGGCGTTGCACACCGCCTGCGCGATGAAGTTGTTGAGCAGCTTGATGATGTGGCCGGCCCCTGGCCCGCCGACGTGAAACACGTTCTCGGCGAAACACTTCAGCAGCGGCTCGATGCGCGCGAAATCTTCCGGCGTCGCGCCAACCATCACGTTGAGCTTGCCGGCCTCGGCCTCCACCGGCGTGCGCGCCAGCGGCGCGTCGATGAAGCTCACGCCCTTGGCGGCGCACGCCTCGCGCATACGCGCGGTGGAGTCGGGCTCGCTGGTCGAGGTGTCGACGATGATCAGCCCCTTGGCCGCACCCGCCAGCAGCCCGTCGGCGCCGCTCACCACCTGCTCGACCTGCGGCGAGCCGGTGACGCACAGGAACACCACACCGCACTCGCGCGCCAGCGCGGCGGGGCTCGGCGCCTCCGTCGCGCCGGCGGCCAGCAGATCGGCCACGCGGTCGCGTTTGCGGAACGCCGAGATGCCGAGCGGGTGGCCCTTGGCGAGCAGGTTCTTTGCCATGCCGTGGCCCATGAGGCCCGACGCGCCGATGAAGCCGATCTTCGTTGCCATGTGTGATTCGTCTCAGGGTGAAGTGCAGGTGAAGCTGCCGGAGGCGGTGGGCGCACCGCCTTGGTAGCGCGGATAAGTCGGGTACTCGCACAGCGGCCGCGACAGCACGACCTCGCCACTGGCCGGATCGGTGCGTGTGGCGCGCAGCGTACCCGGTGCCTTGTGCCGGGTCACCCACGCGTCGAGCGCGGCCAGCAGGTCGGTCGAGTCGGCGCCCGGGCCGCCGGCGCAGTGGTTGACCCCCGGCGCCAGGTAGTAGCGCAGGAAGTGATCGGCATTGGCCGGGCCGCCCACCGCACGCACCACACGCTGGTGGTACTCGGTGGTCGAGCGGTAGCTCAGCGCCGAGTCGTTGGTGCCGTGCCAGAGGATCAGCTTGCCGCCCGAGCCGACGAAGTGATGGATGTTGGCGTTGTTGGCGTCGTTGAGCGCCGCCATGATGTGCAGCGCCAGCGGGTTGCTCTCGTAGTCGTAGAGCAGCGAGTTGGCGTCGGGGTCGCGCGCCAGGTAGTACTTGATCGTCGTGTCCGAGAACAGGAACTGCAGCCGGATGCCGCCGCTGACCCACGGGTCCCAGGCGCCGGGCGCGTCTTCGTTGCCGCTGAGCGGCCAGCCGGCGTTGCGATAGCGCCCGCCCAGGAACGTGGCCGGCGTCGTCCACGACTGCACCACCGCGAGCTGCGCGTCCGACAGGCAGCCGTTGCCGGTGTCGGCGCCACCGGGGCAGCGCAGCGTGGCGGGGTCGAAGTGGCAGGCCTGCGGATTCGACACCAGGCCATCGGCCAGGCCGTCCTGCGCATCGCAGGCGGCGAGCACCGCCTGGCTCAGCGTGGTCACCTTCGCCGGGGGCATCGCGCCGCCGGGTGCGGCCAGCGCCTTGGCGGTGCGGTTGAATGCGCCCATGATGCCGACCCAGTTGTAGGCCGGCGCGCGCGAGATCACGCCGTCGAACAGCCACGGGAAGCGCTGCACCGTCATCAGCGCTTCGCGGCCGCCGTTGGAGCAGCCCTCGAAGTACGACTTGCGCGGCGCGCGCTGGTAGTACACGCGCACGATCTCGCGCGCCGCGTGGGTGACGGTCGGCACCGACAGGAAGCCGAACTGAGCGGCCGCCAGCGGGTCGCCCTGGATGAACGAAGCGTCGAGGCCGCTGCCCTGGTGGCCCGAATCGCTGCTGACCTGCGCGAAGCCCTTGCCCAGCGCGCCCGGGTCGAGCGGCGGGATCGCGCCGTTGTAGCCGCCGCCACCGCCGTAGTGCAGCTTGGAGTTCCACTCGGTCGGCAGGCGCAGCTCGAAGTTGAGCTTCGGCTCGATCAGCCCGTGCACGCGGCAGTACTCGGGCAGCGTGGCGGTGGCCGCCACCAGCGCGGCCGACACGACCTGCGCGTCGGCGATGCGGCGCCCGGTGAGCTCGGAGCAGGTGACGCGGTCACGGTCGCGGCCGCGGTGGTTGTTGTCTGCCCACGCGGCGCCGGCGATCGTGGTGCCGGCAAGCACCAGAGCAGTCCAGCGTGCGGCGCTGCGCGCGACGCACTGGCCAAAGGGTGCAGTGTTCATGCGTCGTCTCCTCGTTCGTCGTTCACGCCACGGGAGCGTGGCATGGCGCGCGGCGCGTCACTGCGCTGCAGCGCCCGCGCAGTCTGCTCCGAGGCAGTCTGCCTGACGAGGGGCGGGTCTCTTGCGCCGACGGCACGGTTACAACGTGCCGGGCGGGAACAGCCGCGGCAGGAACAACGGAATGCTGGGCCACAGGATGATCGCCGCCAGCACCAGCAGCATCGGCACCAGAAAGATGAAGGTGTCTTTCAGGGCGTCGATGATGCGGATCTTGGCCACCGCGCACGCCACCATCAGGCACAGGCCGTATGGCGGCGTCACCAGGCCGAACGCCAGCGAGACGATACCGACGATCGCGAAGTGCACCGGGTCCATGCCGGCGCTTTGGGCCAGCGGCTGCAGGATGGTGCCGACGATGATGATGGCCGGGATCGCATCGAGGAAGCAGCCCACCACCAGGAACACGCCGGCGATGAAGAAGCCAGTGGTGGTGGCGCCCATGCCCCAGCCCGCCACGTTGGCCAGCAGCGCCTTGGGGATCTGGTAATACGCCAGCAGCCAGCCGAAGGCGCTGGCCGTGCCGACGCAGAACAGCGTGATGCCGGCCAGCTTGCCGGTGTCGAGCAGCGCGTGGTGCAGGCCCTTCAAGCCCATTTCGCGGTACACCAGCATGGTCAGCGCGCCGGCGTACAGCACCGCGATGGCGGCTGATTCGGTGGCGGTGAACCAGCCGAAGATCTTGCCGCCGACGATGATGAACGGCGTCATCAGCGCAGGGATCGACACCAGCGCCGACGCGAACACCTCGCGCAGCGTGGCACGCGGGTAGGTGGGGTAGCCGCGCCGCTTGGCGTAGCCGTGCACGGTGGCCATCTGCGCCAGGCCGATCAGCAGCCCCGGGATGATGCCGGCCAGCATCAGCGCGCCGATGCTCACGGTCAGCACGCCACCCCACACGATCATCATGATCGACGGCGGGATGATCGCCGCCATCACCGCCGACACCGCGGTCACCGCCACCGAGAAGCTGAGGTCGTAGCCTTCCTTGGTCTGCGCCTCGATGAAGATCTTGCTCTGGCTCGCCGCGTCGGCGGTGGACGAGCCCGACACCCCGGCGAAGAAGATCGACAGCACCACGTTGATCTGGGCCAGTCCACCGGGGAAGTGGCCGACCAGCGCGCGCGAGAAACGCACCAATCGATCGGTGATGCCACCCACGTTCATCAGGTTGGCGGTGAGCAGGAAGAACGGTACCGCCAGCAGGATGAACGAGTTGAAGGCGTTGAAGGTCTCCTGCACCAGGCCCTGGGTGTCCAGCCGCGGCTCGATGAAGTACATCGGCACACAGGCGATGCCCAGTGCAAACGCGACCGGCACACGCACCAGCATCAGCGCGAAGAAGATGCCGAACAGGATGAGCGCCGCGGTGCCCGGGCTCAGCACGCCGCCGCTCATGCCTTGGTCTCCATGCCGGCGCTGCCGTCATGCCCGAACAGCACACGCAGCGCATCGGCCATGCGCTCGCCCTGAAACACCAGCCACGTCAACCCGGTGACCGGCCAGGCGATGTGGATCATCCACAGCGGCAACTCGGCCAGCTCGGAGACGCGGTTCCAGGCGAAGGCGGTGAACAGATAGCCGCCCCACACGAACACCAGCGCGAACCCCAGCACGCCGAGGCCCGAGACGATGCGCACCAGCGCGTTGGCGCGTGGCGGCAACTTCGGCCAGACGTCGACCTCGAAGTGCGCACCGTCGCGCACGCCGATCATGGCGCCGATCATCACCATCCAGACGAACAGGAAACGCGCCATCTCCTCGGTCCAGATGTAGCTCGGGATCAGCGCCGTGTAGCGCGAGAAGATCTGCAGCGACACCGGCACGATGATGATGGCCACCGACGCCACCAGCAGCCACGACAGGAAGCGGCTGTAGGCGGCCGTGAGTCGCCGGTAGAAATGCATGCGCAGGGAAACGAGCGACGCCAGCGTGCTACCGCGCAACTGACGCGTGGCGCCACTCCAGTGGCGCCTCCCCAAGTGAACACCGCGGATCCGGCTTGGCCGGTCCGCTGGTGTTGCCCCCTGGGGGGAGACGGCCGCCAGGCCGCTTCGGGGGGGTCATTTGATCGCGTTGATCTTGTCGTAGATGCCGTCGGCGCCGATCTCCTTGGCGTAGGCCGCCATCACCGGGTCGGCCAGCTTCTTCATCGCATCGCGGTCGACGAACGGCACGCGCTTCAGCTTGTTGCCCTTTTCCAGCGCCACCAGCTTGGCCTCGTCTTCGGAGCTCTCGATCTGGCGGCCGTAGGCGCCGGCTTCCTTGCCGGCCTTGACGATGGCGTCCTGCAGGTCCTTGGGCAGCTTGGCGAAGGTCTTGGTCGAAAAGCAGATCGGCCGGATGGTGATCGCGTGCTGCGTCATCGACAGGTGCGGCGCCACTTCGTAGAACTTCATCGCCTCGACGCCGGCGGCTTCGTTCTCGCCGGCCGCGATGACGTTGTTCTGGATCGCGTTGTAGACCTCGTTGTAGGCGATCACGGTCGGGCTCATGCCGATCGCGCTGAAGGTCTTGCTCCAGATCGGCGCGCCCTGCACGCGCACCTTCAGGCCCTTCATCTCGGCCAGGTTCTTGACCGGCTTGTTGACGAAGATGTTGCGCGTGCCGCCGCCGGCGTAGCCGATCAGCATGACCTCGGCGTTCTTGTTCACCTCGTCGGCCACCGGCTTGAGCAGGTCGGCGTCGAGCACCTTGTTCCAGTGGTCGAGGTCGCGGAACAGGAACGGCGCGTCGATGAACGGCGCCGCCTTCGAGAACGTGGACATGTGCGCCGGCGACACGATGCCATAGTCGACCGCCTTGCCCTGCGCCATGTACTCGAAGTACTGCTTTTCCAGGCCGAGCTCGCTGTTGCGGTGCAGGACGAAGGTGATCGGCTTGCCGTAGTACTTCTTGACCAGCTCCTCGAAGCGCAGCAGCGCGCGGTTGAACGCGTGGTCGTCGTTGAACTGCACCGCGCCGTGCAGCGTAATCGCCTGCGCGTGGGCGGTGTGAACGAACGGGGCCGAGACGACCGGGGCGGCCGCCAGCGACTGCAGAAGGGTTCGGCGCTTCATGGCTTGTCTCCTGTTGTGCGTGAGCCGGCCTGCGCATGCCGCACAGCCGGTCTGGAGCACACGATAGTCGGAGGCGACCGCAATCCAGCCAGGGACTCACCCGAGGTTGTCTGACAACCCGGGTCGCAGCGGCGGGCCGGAATCAGGCCGATGCAACCGGGCGCAGCCGGTCGAACACCAGATGAAAGGCGTAGGCGTAGGCCGCATAGGCCAGCGTGAGACCCAGGTCGGCCAGCAGAGCCTGGCCCCAGGTGAGCGGCGTCAGCGCGACGATCACGGGGCAGCTGACCACGACGGCGCTGCCTTCGAGCAGCACGGCGTGCAGCCAGCGCAGCCGGTGCGGCCGCTGGCTCGCCGCGCGGCCGGCGAGGCGGCGCTCGATGTGGTCGAAGAGCGTGTTGAAGAGCATCGCCCAGGCCATCACGACCACCGACACGGCGCCCACCATGGCAAACGAGTCGCCGACGCCGGCACCGGTCACCGCGGCGTAGAGCGGTGCCACCAGCGCCAGGCCGGGGCCCTCGAACCACAGTGTCTGGATCACACGCTCGCGCGGGGTGCGCAGGCCCACGCCCGTGGCGCTCACCAGGGCTCGCTGGCGTAGACGGCGATCACCAGCGCACACACCGGCTCCTTCGCGCAATGGGCGTCGGCGATTTCGGTGTGCACGTCGCCGAGCTCGATGCCGCGGTTGCGCTGCATGGTGTGCAACGTGGCGCGCAGGTCGTGCTCGAGGCGCTCGCGGTCGTGGTCGTGCAGCTCGACGAACAGCCCCTGGCCGCCCTGGCCATCACGCACCCAGCCGATGCCGGCGTGCACGGCATGACCGGGCCGGTCTTCGCGCGCCTGCGACAGCACACAATAGAGGCGCTGGCCCCAGGCCTGCGCGGGTGTCTGCCAGCGCCGGCGCTCGATCACGCTGCCGGGCGGGATCACCGACGACAGGCAGATCAGGTTGTAGTTGGCCACGCCGGCATCGAGCAGCGCGGTGTCGAAGGCGGCCAGCAGCGTGGGCCCACGGCCGCGGCCGCACGCCAACGTGATGGCGCCGAACGGTGGCGGATGCGGATCGGCGCGTTGGGCCTGGGCAAAGGAGGGCAGATCGTGCTTCATGGGGTTGGCGTCTCGTGGGGCTGAATGTCGGCCGATGCGTGGTCAGTGCGCGAAGCACACGTCGTCCAGCCGCAGCTCGGCCGCGCCGATCGTGAAGCTGCGGATGCCGTCGCGGCTGCTGAGCTTCAGCTCGCCGCTGATCCAGCCGTTCTCGCCGTTGGAATTGGGCTGCCGCACTTCGAAGCGCGCCGGGTGCGCGCCGCTGCCGACCAAGCGGCCATCGAGCTTGTGCAACGAACCCTGCCACTCGTGGCGCACGCCATTGACCTCCACCATCGCCGCACGCGCCCCGTCGGCGCCGGGTTGGTGCGAATACTTCAGCGTGATGGTGTCCACCGCTTGTTTGGGCAGCACCTGCACGGCGACGTTCTTGCCGTACATCTCGGGCGCCGCGGCGCCGGCGATGTGCTGATCCTTGACGACGAAGAAGCGGTTGCCGGGCGACACCTCCGCGCCGTCCAGCCGCAGCGGCCGCACGCGGACCTCGCCGATGCCGATCGGCACGGTGGCGTTGACCGCATATACGGTCTCGGGCACCTGGTCGCGAAAGTCGTAGCACGGCGCGTCGGCCCGCACGGGCGACGTGGCGAGTGCCGCGGCCGTGGCGGCAGCGCAGAAAACAACGGGCTTGAACATGATGGGCTTGCTCCGGGGTTCGGCAGCGGGATGCTCCCGATACCTGTAGGAACGAGGCCCTCGGTGCAGACCCGGACAAAGCTGCCGGCGACCCCCTAGGTCGCTTGGATCGGGACGCTCAGCGCGCGAGTTCGGCGATCAGGCGGCGGTCCGACGCGAACGGCGAGGCGCGCAGCGTTTCCAGCGCGCGCGCCCGCGCGTCGGCAGCCTCGTCGCGGCGTCCAAGCGCCGTGTGTGCGCGCGCCAGCCAATACGCGGCTTCGCCGGCCCAGCGATGGTGCACACCGAGTTCGCGCCAGAACGCATCGACGCGCTCCATGCGCGGCAGGGCAAGCGCGGCGCGCCCTTCGGCGAGCTCGATGCGCGCCAGCCCGAGCTCCGCATCGGCCGAGGCGGCCACCATCCCGGAATCACGGCCGGCATGGATGCGGATCGCCTGCTCGAAGTCAGCGCGCGCCTCGGCCGTGCGGCCCTGATCGAGCAGCACCAGGCCGCGCTCGGCGAGCGATCGAACCCGCGGCGCCTGGTGGCCACCGATGTCGGACATCGACGCCAACGCCTGCTCCTGCCAGCGCAGCGCCTCGGGCAAGCGGCCGCGCAGTCGTTCGCGCATGCCGGCGATCCACGCATTGGCGTCGACCGACGAGTCGCGCGCGAGCCGCGGGCTGCGTGCCTGCACGCCCGACAGCAGCGACTCCGCCTCGTCCAGGCGTCCCGCGTGCGTGAGCGCGAGGCTGCGGTTGCGGCGCGTCACGAGCACGGTCCAGTGTTCGGCACCGAACAGCTCGGCGTAGATCGACTCGGCGCGTTCGAAGTGCGGCACCGCGGCCCCGCCGTCACGCGACCACAGGTGCGACAACGCCACCGCCTCGGAGGATGCGCCGTCCAGCCGAGAACGCGCCGGCACCAGCGGCAGCAGGATCGCTCGTGCGCGAGTGGCGTTGCGGATGCCCTCGGCCACGGCGCCGGCCTCGGCAACGATCTCCGCGCTGTTGCCGAGGCGCGATGCGAGGCGGCGGCTGTCGGGCCCGAAGATGGCCTCGGTGTCGGCCAGCACGGCGCGAACGGCTTGCACCGCCTCGCGCATGCGGCCGTTGTCGGCCAGCACATGGGCATAAGCCAGTTGCGCCTCGGCGACGAGCGGATGGCGCGCATTGGGGTGCATCGCCAACGCTTCCTTCCAGGCCTGCTCGGCGGCCTGCAGCGCCTCGCGAGCCATCCCGCGCTGGCGCAAGGACAACGCCGACAGGCTCTGCAGCGCCTGCCGATCGGCATGCCGGGCGCCGAGATGGCGATCGATCACTCGCATGCCCTCGGCCACCAGCGCGTCGACCACTTCGGGGCGAGCCTGCTTGTCGGCCACCCGGGCCAGCACCAGCACTGCCGCGGTCAGATCCGCGGGATGCTCGCCTGCGCGAGCTCGCAGTGCCGGCAGGTGCTTCTCGAGAATGGCGCGCGCCTCGTCCGGCCGTTCGCGCACCCGTGCTGCTTCGGCGCGCTGAATCTCGGCGCGCAGCAGGCTCGGGTGGTCGCTGCCCAGATGGCGCATGGCCTCCTCGGCCGCCAGCGCAAGGATGGGGTCGGCGCCGGCCACGTCCTCGAGTGCGAGCAGGCCGCTGCCCAGCAGCGTCAGCAGTTCCACATGGGTCGACACCTCCGTCGGGGGCGCCGCGGCGAGCCGGTCGCGGGCCAGGCGCAGCAGCTCGGCGCCTGTGAGTGCCTTGCCACTGCCCTGCTGGAAAGGATTGGCCTCCTTGAAGATCGCTGCGATGAAGTCCTTCACCTGCTCGGCGCGTTGCTGCTCGGCACGCGCCAGCTGCGCCTGCCACAGCGCGAGCGCGGCGCCGCCGACGAGGGCCAGCGCGATCGCCGCTGCGCCCGCCACTTCGAGCTGGTGGCGGCGCACGAACTTGAGCAGCTGGTAAACCACCGAGTCCGGCTGCGCGAGCACGGGGCGGTGGTCCAGATGGCGCTGCAGGTCTTCGGCCAGCGCATCGACCGTCGCATAACGCAACGCCGGATCCTTTTTCAGCGCCTTGAGCACGATCGTGTCGAGGTCGCCGCGCAGCGCGCGCCGCCGTGCCGGCGGTGCCGCGCTGCTCAGCCGCGGCGGCTCGGCGTGCAGCACCGCTTCTTCGATGGCCGCGCGCGAGTCACGCGGCACGCGGTACGGCCGCGTGTCGGCCAGCAACTCGTACAGCAGCACGCCGAGCGCGTAGACGTCGGCTGCGGTGCCCACCGGCCGGCCCAACAGTTGTTCGGGTGCCGCGTACTCGGGGGTCAGTGCGCGGCCGGCCTCCCGGGTGAGCTCGGTCTCCGTCGCGATGCCCTGGTCGAGCAGCTTGGCGATGCCGAAGTCGAGCAGCTTCGCGTCGCCGGCCTCGGTGACGAGGATGTTGCTTGGCTTCAGGTCGCGGTGCACGACGAGTTGTGCATGCGCGTGCGCGACCGCGCGAGCCACCTGCAGGAACAGGCCGATGCGGGCCTGCATGGCCAGTGCATGGCGCGCTGCGTGCGCGTCGATGCGTTCGCCTTGCACGTACTCCAGCGCGAGCCAGGGCTGGCCTTCATCGGTGACACCGGCGTCGTACAGCCGCGCGATGTTGGGATGCTCGAGGGTGGCCAGGATCTCGCGTTCGCGCGCCAGCCGCTCGGCCAGGCCGGCGCGTTTCCACGCGCCGTGCGGCAGCTTGAGCGCCACCTGGCGGCGCTGCAGCATGTCGGTGCGTTCAGCCAGCCACACGCTGGCCATGCCGCCACTGCCGAGCTCGCGCAGCAGGCGGTAGGGGCCTACGCTGCCGCCCGCCGCCTCCGCCTGTGCACCCGGCGGGCGCGGCGCGAACTGATCGGTCTCGACCTTGGGCAACGTATCGAGCATCCGCAGCGCCGTGTGATCCGTCTGGGCGAGCAGCGAACGCAGGCGTGGCTTCAGCGCCGCGTGGCGCGCATCGTCGAGGCCGTCGAGCCAGGCGGTGCGCGCGGCGGGATCGATCGCGAGCGCCTCATCGAGCAGGCCGCGCAGAGCGGCCCAGTCCTGCGCGGAAAGGTCGAACGCACTCGACACCGTGCGGCCTTCAGTCAAGGCACGTTCAGCGCAACGCCTCGGCCAGGAACAGCCGGGCCTGCTCCCAGTCGCGCCGCACGGTGCGGTCGGTCACGCCGAGCGCGGCGGCGATCTCCAGGTCGTTCAAGCCTCCGAAGTAGCGCATCTCCACCACCTTGGCCATGCGCTCGTCCAACTTCGCCATCTCGTCCAATGCCTCGTGCACGCGCAGGATGTGCTCCTCTTCGGCGGGCAACCCGGCCTGCTCGGCCACGTCGCCCGTCAGCGTCAGATGCGGAGCGTCACCGCCGTGGCGATCGGTTCGGCGTTGCCGCACCATGTCCACGATGATCGAGCGCATCACCTTGCCGGCATAAACGAGGAATCGTGGTCGATCCGGAAACAACAATCCGGACGACTTGCTCAACTTGAGGTACGACTCGTGCACCAGCGCGGTGGTGTCGAGTACGGCATTGCGCCCGCCGTCGCGCAGGCGGGCCCGCGCGAGTAGACGCAACTCGCGGTAGGCGAGCGCGAACAGTTCGTCGACCGAGCCGTCTTCGCCTGGCGTCGGGGGTGTGTCGGCGCTCATGCGGCATTGTGGCCAGCAGGCCCGCGGGTCGCCATCCCCAAGGGGCCGATCGACCCGCCCGGTCCGGCTTGTGCGAGCGCGCGTCGTTTCTGCAGAGGTGTCGAAGGTGAATGCCGCCACCGCTGGAGAACCCGACTCACGGACGTTGATCGTCGGTGACCGTTTTTCAGTCAGCGGCATGCCCGGATGTGTCTGACAGTCAGGCACCATGCGTGTCGCGCTGGCCCGTTGCATTGCGCACCAGTGGTGCAGCGCCCGCTGACCTCGGTGTTTGCCCGCATGCGCCCGCTTTCGGCATGCGCATTGCGTGATCCTGGGGCCGCGCGGCCCGACGGCCTCGCCCAAGCTGGTTTCAACACGCCCACAGGAGACACGCATGCCCAGAACCCCACAGTCGCGCACGCGCCGCGCCGCGCTGACGGCCGCCGCCGCTTCCGGCGCGCTGTGCGCCGCCACCGCGCTCACCCTGCCGCTCGCGGCCCTGGCCCAGGGCAAGGAAATCAAGATCGCGCACATCTACAGCAAGACCGGCCCGCTCGAGGCCTACGGCAAGCAGACCGCCACCGGCTTCATGATGGGCCTGGACTACGCCACCGGCGGCACGATGACGGTGGCCGGCAAGAAGCTGGTGGTGATCGAGAAAGACGACCAGGGCAAGCCCGACCTCGGCAAGAACCTGCTCGCGCAGGCCTACGGCGACGACAAGGCCGACCTGGCGGTGGGCCCCACGTCGTCGGGCGTGGCGCTGGCGATGCTGCCGGTGGCCGAAGAGAACAAGAAGATCCTGCTGGTCGAGCCGGCGGTGGCCGACTCGATCACCGGCGACAAGTGGAACAAGTACATCTTCCGCACCGGCCGCAACTCCAGCCAGGACGCCATCTCCAACGCGGTGGCCCTGGACAAGACCGGCGTCAGCATCGCCACCCTGGCGCAGGACTACGCGTTCGGCCGTGACGGCGTGAAGGCGTTCAAGGAGGCGATCAAGACCGCCAAGATCGTGCACGAGGAGTACCTGCCGACCACCACCACCGACTTCACCGCCGGCGCGCAGCGACTGATCGACGCGCTGAAAGACAAGCCGGGCCGCAAGGTGATCTGGGTCATCTGGGCCGGCGCCGGCAACCCGTTCAAGATCGCCGACCTCGACCTGAAGCGCTACAACATCGAGATCGCCACCGGCGGCAACATCCTGCCGGCGATGACCGCGTACAAGCAGTTTCCAGGCATGGAGGGCGCGACCTACTACTACTTCGCGATTCCGAAGAATCCGGTCAACGAGTGGCTGGTGGCCAACCACTACAAGCAATTCAAGTCGCCGCCGGACTTCTTCACCGCCGGCGGCATGAGCGCGGCGATCGCGGTGGTCGAAGCGCTGAAGAAGACGCAAGGGCAGACCGACACCAACAAGCTGATCGCGGCGATGGAGGGCATGAGCTTCGAAACGCCCAAGGGCAAGATGACCTTCCGCAAGGAAGACCACCAGGCGATGCAGTCGATGTTCCACTTCAAGATCAAGGTGGACCCGGCGTTCGCGTGGGGCGTGCCCGA
>DATDJF010000363.1:0-7422 GCA_036520715.1 Burkholderiaceae bacterium
CGAGCTCGCGCTGCAGCGCCGGCAGGTAGTCGGGCCGGCGCGGCTGGCCGCGCGCGGTACGCTCCTGCTCGAGCACGGCCTGCAGCCGCTGCTTGGCCACCTGGGCCGACTGCTTGTTGCGGCCGAACAGCAACGACAGCAGCGACATCACGCCCCCGCGCGCGCGAACAGGCGCTGGAACAATGTCGGCCGCGACGCCTGCGTGAAGCGCATCTCGCGGCTCTCGCCGAGAAAGCGGCGCACCACGTCTTTATAGGCCTCGGACACCGCGCTGGCTTTCATGTGGATCGCCGGCACACCCTGGTTCGACGCGTTGAGCACGGTCTGCGACTCGGGCACCACGCCGATCAGCGGGATGCGCAGGATCTCCTCGATGTCCTGCACCGACAGCATCGCGCCGCCGGCCACGCGCGTGGGGTCGTAGCGCGTGATCAGCAAGTGCTCCTTCACCGGATCGGCACCGTCGATCGCGCGCTGCGTCTTGGCCGCCAGCATGCCGAGGATGCGATCGGAGTCGCGCACCGACGACACCTCGGGGTTGGTGACGATCAGCGCCTCGTCGGCATAACGCATCGCCAGCAGCGCACCGGTCTCGATGCCGGCCGGCGAGTCGCAGACGATGTACTCGAAGCCCATCTCGGCGAGCTCGTCGAGCACACGCTTGACGCCTTCGACCGTGAGCGCCTCCTTGTCGCGCGTCTGCGAGGCAGCGAGGATGGACAGGTTGTCGCAGTGCTTGTCCTTGATCAGCGCCTGGTTCAGCTTGGCTTCGTCGTGGATCACGTTGATGAGGTCGTACACCACGCGGCGCTCGCAACCCATGATGAGGTCGAGGTTGCGCAGGCCGACGTCGAAATCGATCACCGCGGTCTTGTGGCCGCGCAACGCCATCCCCGAGGCGAAGCTGGCGCTGGTGGTGGTCTTGCCCACCCCGCCCTTGCCCGAGGTCACGACGATGATTCTCGCCATCGCGATCGTCCTTTTGATTGGTGTGAAGGGTCAGGCGCCGCGTCAGCCGGACAACGGCTCGACGATCAGCGCGTCGCCGTCGAGCCGGGCCATCGCGGGCCGCGCGTCGAGCGACGCCGCCACCGCGGCTTCGCCGGTACGGTAGATGCCGGCGACGGACAACAACTGCGCCTGCATGCAGGTGGTGTAGATGCGCGCCGCGTTGTCGCCCTTGGCGCCGGCCAGCGCGCGGCCGCGCAGCGGCGCGTAGACGTGGATGCTGCCGTCGGCGATCACCTCGGCGCCGTAGCTGACCAGCGCCAGCACGATGAGGTCGCCGCCGCGTGCGTACACCTGCTGGCCCGAGCGCAGCGGCTTGTCGACGATCAGCGGCGGTGGCGGCGGTAACTGCACCTCGCGCACGCTCTCGGTGAGCATCGGCAGCGCGCCGCTGCGCGGCACGTCGGGCGCCTCGGCCAGCCCCACCGCGCCGGCGGCGGCCATCTGCTCGGCGTTGCCGCCGCGGGCGGCCACGGCCACCAGGCTGTGGCTGCGCAGCAGCGACAGCAGCGCGTGGAAGTCGATCGGCTCGGTGCTCTCGCGCACCCGCCACAGGTCGACCGCGACCGGATCCTTGTCGAACAAGCCCGGAGTCGCGGCCTCGCGATCGGCCAAGTCTTGCGCCAGCACCGCGAGATCGGTGCTGCGCAACACCACCGCCACCAGCGTCAGCGAAGCGCTCTTCAGTTCGAGGAGCGGCGTGTTCTTCGCGGGGGTGGCGACGGCCATGCAGCGCGGGGTCCGGTGCAAAAAGCCGCGATTCTATCGGCGGCCACTTGGCGCTTTGCCGCCGCTGCGCACGATCCCCCTAGTCACGCACCGCGATATCCCTCTTGCGCCGGCGACCAAAACTTGCTGGCCGCCTGTGGGTGCCGTCCTACGACGGATCGCTCGCTGGTCCGACACGCGGTTCGCCGGCTGGCCGATCGGCAACCCATGCGTGGCCGGCCAGACTGCCGCCATCGCAGCGCATCAGGTTGCGAACCCCGGCGCCGGCACGGCGCCGCCAACAGGAGTATCGCCATGCTCTATTACGCAGCCGTCTTCTTCGTCATCGCCCTGGTCGCCGCGCTGTTCGGCTTCGGTGGCATCGCCGCCGGTGCCGTGGGCATCGCCAAGATCCTGTTCATCGTGTTCGCCATCCTCACGGTGGCCAGCCTGTTGATGGGCCTGATCCGCCGGGGCGGGTGACGCCACTGCCGCTCATGCCCGCCGCGGGGCACCATGCGCCGCGGCGAGCTTTCTCACTGCAAGGAATCTCCATGCTGTTTCGCAAGCAAACCCCATCGAGCCACGCCGACAGCGTGGCTGACGCCGCGTCGCGCCAGTTCGAGCGCGCCACGTCATCGACGCAACGTGTGGCCGACCACGCGCTGGACACGATGTCCAGCACGGTGCACGATCTGCGGCAGCAGGTGTCGCCGCTGATCGAGCGCGCCGGCGAGCAGGCCAATGCGCTGGCGCAACGCGGCATCGAGGCGGTGCGTGACCGCTCGCATCAACTGCGCGACCAGGCGGTGCGCGCGTCCGATCACACCGTGGGCTACATCCGGCACGAGCCGGTGAAGTCGGTGCTGATCGCCGCTGCCGCGGGCGCCGTGCTGGTCGCCTTGCTGAGCTTGCTGCGCAGGCCGAGCTGACGTTCTGCCCGGCGCACGCGCGGCCTCAGGCCGCGTGCGCCTGCGCGGCCAGCGGTTGCGGCTTGGCGCGCAGCGCCCACGCCACGCCGGCCACCAGCAGCGTGATGCCGAGCACCGTGAGCGGCTCGGGCGCGCGGCCGCGCAGCATGAATGCATAGGCGAGGGCCGACAGCGTCTCGAAGACGATCAACTGGCCGGCCACGGTGGTCGGCAGGCGCTGGCTGGCTTCGTTCCAGCACAGCGTGCCCAGCCACGACGCGAACAAGCCGATCGCGAACATCAGGCCGATGAAGACCGCGGGCCGCGGCCCGAATGGCATCACGAACGGCTCGGCCCGCCAGGCCGACCAGAGCCACCACAGCGCGTAGCCGAGCAGCGCCAGCGGCAGCGTCGCCACCCCCTGGGCGGTGGCCCAGCCGCGCTGGTTGCGATCGGGGTGGGCGCGCAGCCAGTCGGCATTGCGCAGCGGGTACCAGGTCCAGCAGGCCACCGCCCCCACGGCCAGCAAGGCGCCGATGGCGTAGCGGCCGATGTCGGCCTGCGGGTCGGCGCGCAAGGCAGCGATCTCCGCGTGATTGACGCAGCCGATGCCGGCGCCGATCAGCAGCAGCGAGGGCGCCAACTTGGCCCACGGCAAGCGCCCGTCGCGCTCGGCGTCGCGCAGGTTCGAGGTGATCGCGATCACCACCGGCAGCGTGCCGATGATCATCGTCGGCAGCGGGCCGCCGGCGCGCTGGATGCTGCTGGCCAGGAACAGGTAGTAGACGATGTTGCCCACCAACGCCAGCTTGAGGGCCTCGATCCAGTCGGCGCGCGTGAGTTGGCGCAGCGTCGCGCGGTCGAGCCAGGCCAGTGGCAACGCGATGAGGCCGAACGCCAGGTAGCGGCCGAACGACTGCAGCGCCGCCGGGTACTCGGGCAGCAGCAACGGGCCGACGAACACCAGCCCCCACATCAGGCCCGCTGCCAGGGCGAACGAAGAGCCGGAGATCAACGCCGCGTGCGACATCAGGCCGCGAGTGTCGCTCAGGCACGCGCCCGTTCGCTCGGGCCCGACGCGCTCGGGCCTAGCGCGGCGCTGCGTCGGCCACGCGTTGCACCGGCAACTTCCAGGCGCCGGTGCGGATCTCGTCGTGCGTGAGGCGCCGCACCTCGACCGGCGAGACGCCGCCGATGCGTAACTGACGCGCCGCGGCGCGGCTCAAGTCGATGATGCGGCCCTTGATGAACGGGCCGCGGTCGTTGACCTTGACGATCACCTGGCGGCCGTTGGCCGGGTTGCGCACCAGCGCGTAGCTGGGCAGCGGCATCGTCTTGTGGGCGGCGGTCATGGCGTTCATGTCGTAGCGTTCGCCGCTGGCGGTGCGCCGGCCGTGGAACGGCTGGCCGTACCACGACGCCAGGCCGCTCTCGAACATCGGCACGTCGGTGCTGGCGGGCTCGTAGCGCTGGCCCTTGATTTCGTAGGCGTGGTTCGGCGGCCCGCTGTTCAGGCGCTCCACGCGCGGGCGCACTTCGGCGGGCGGCGGGGCCGGCTTCGGCGCAGGCGGCGGCGCGGGCGGCGCCAGCACCACCGGCTCGGCGGGCGGCGGTGGCGGCGGCGCCAACACGCTGCAAGCCGGCAACAGCGCGGCCGCGGCGAGCAGCCAGGCGCGGGAGGCGTGTGCGCGGCAACGCGCAGAAAACATCGCAGCCATGGCAGCCACTGTGGTCAGCGCCAGCGCGTACAGGTGTTTCGAAGGCGTGTCAGCCGTCGCCTGCGTGACCGGGCGCACGCCGAACGCCGCTCTTACAGTTGCGGCCTTGACGGCAGCGCGCTTGTTTATGCTCGGGCCGCACGAGACGACGAGGAGACACGCCATGGCCAAGGAACACCTGCTTGCCCTCGACCAGGGCACGTCGAGCTCGCGGGCGATCGTGTTCCACGCCAGCGGCCGCATCGTCGCGATGGCGCAGCGCGAGTTCCGCCAGATCTATCCGCAGCCCGGCTGGGTGGAGCACGACGCCAACGAGATCTGGGACACGCAGCTCGCGGTGGCGCGCGAAGCCCTGGCCAAGTCCAACCTGAAAGCCGGCGACATGGCCGCGCTGGGCATCACCAACCAGCGCGAGACCACGCTGCTGTGGCAGCGCGCGAGCAGTGCGCCGATCCACCACGCGATCGTCTGGCAGGACCGGCGCACCGAGCCGCTGTGCGCGCAACTGCGCGCGCGCGAAGGCTTCGCCGAGCAGGTGCGCCGCTCGACCGGCCTGGTGATCGACCCGTACTTCTCGGGCACCAAGATCCGCTGGCTGCTCGACCACGTGAACAACGCGCACGTCGATGCCGCGCATGGCGCGCTGGCCTTCGGCACCATCGATTCGTGGCTGCTGTGGAAGTTGACCGGCGGGCGCGTGCACGCCACCGACGTCAGCAACGCGTCGCGCACGATGCTCTTCGACGTGCGCCACAACGTGTGGGACCGCGAGCTGCTGAAGGCGCTGCAGATCCCCGACAGCCTGCTGCCGAAGGTGCTGCCTTCGAGCCACCTGTACGGCGAGACCGATGCGCAGTGGTTCGGCGCGCCGATCCCGATCGCCGGCATCGCCGGCGACCAGCAGAGCGCGCTGTTCGGCCAGGCCTGCTTCAAGGCGGGGCTGGCCAAGAACACCTATGGCACCGGCTGCTTCATGCTGATGCACAGCGGCGAGCGCTTCGAGCAGTCACGCAACGGGCTGATCACCACCGCGGCGGCGCAGACGTCGAGCACGCCGCAGTTCGCGCTCGAAGGCAGCGTGTTCATCGGCGGCGCGGTGGTGCAGTGGCTGCGCGACGGCCTGCGGGCCATCACCGGCAGCAACGAGATCCAGGGCCTGGCCGCCACCGTGCCCGACGCCGGCGGCGTGATGTTCGTGCCGGCGTTCACCGGGCTGGGCGCGCCGTACTGGAACGCCGACGCGCGCGGCGCGATCGTCGGCCTGACGCGCGGCAGCACGGTGGCGCACATCGCGCGCGCGGCGCTCGAGAGCATCGGATTCCAGAGTGCGGCATTGCTGCAGGCGATGGCGCGCGACGCCAGCGCCGGCGACGCAGCGACAACGGTGACCGAGCTGCGGGTCGACGGCGGCGCCAGCGTCAACGACCTGCTGATGCAGTTCCAGGCCGACCTGCTCGGCATCCCGGTGGTGCGGCCGAAGGTGGTGGAGACCACCGCGCTCGGCGCGGCGTACCTGGCGGGCCTGGCCAGCGGCGTCTACAAGAACCTCGACGAGCTGGCCGCGTTGTGGCAGGTCGAACGGCGCTTCCTGCCGACGATGCCGCGCGAGCGCGTGCAGGAGCTGATGGCGCGCTGGGAGCGTGCGGTGCGGCAGACGGTGGCGGCCTGACTCGCGCCGCTCAAGGCAGGCCGAGGAACAGGTAGAACGCCTGGTTGCTCGAGCTGGCGCGGCCATAGCCGAGATAGATGGGCCCCAGCGGGGTATCGACCGCCAGGTAGACCGCGTTGCCGTGGCGCGTCTGCAGGCTGCTCTGCGCGGCCACGTCACCGATCTTTCCCGCCTCGGTCGAGGCGCCCACGTAGACACCCTCGAGAAACCCCGGGCCGGTGATGCGGTAGTTGTAGATCAGGCGGCCGAAGCGCACGCCGCGCCCCAGGAACTCGCCGGTGCGGTAGCCCGACAGCCGCAGGAAGCCGCCCAGGCTCGACAACTCCCAGAACGGCAGGTCGTCGCTGCCGGCAGCGACCGCGCCCGACAACGCCACTTGCACCGTGTGGCGCTCCCAGGAGAACGCGCCCTGGGCGTTGAGACTCAGGCGGTTGTAGTCCTTGTCGGCACCCCAGTCGGGCACCGAGCGGAAGTAGCGCAGGTCGGCCGCATAGCCATCACGCGGGAAGCGCACGCTGTCGATCACGTCAAAGCGCAGCCGCAGCTCCGCGCCGGCGGTGTCCTGGGTCGGCGCCAGCAGTGCGGCCGGAACCAGGCTGGTGTCGTCGCCGAGCCTGACGCGGCCGCGCACGGCGCTGACGCGCAGCTCGCCGGCGCGTCCGAACGGCACGCCGGCGGTGAGGTCGAGCTGCGCCAGCTGGCGGCGAAAGCGCGCGAGGCGGCGGCCGTTGTCGTAGACATCGAACGGGTCGCTGGCGTACTCGGCGCCGCCGGCCACGAACCAGCGTTGCGCCGGCGACAGCGGCTGGTGCCACTCGGTGCGCAGGCGTTCGTTGTTGCCGATCTGCAGGTCGTTGCGCCACTCGGCGCCCAGCGAGTTGAGCCAGGTCCAGCGATGCGTGGCCAGCAGGTTGAAGTACGAGTTGCCCTCGAAGTCGGTGGACAGGTTGAGGCCGAAGCGCAGGTAGTTGGGGCCCCACGACTTTTCGCCGACGTCGGCCGTGAGCACGTGGATGCCGCCGGGATGTTCGGTCAGGTAGTAGCTGACGCGCTCGAAGTCGCCGCCGCCATACAGGCGCCGCATGTCGGTGTCGGCCACCGCGGCGTCGAAGGTGTCGCCGGGGTTGGAGCGCATCGCGCCGCGCACCGCCTCGGGGTTGACGCGCGACACACCTTTCACCTCGACCGCGGCGATGCGCAGCTCGCCGGCTGCCGCCTGCGCGGTGCGCGCCGCCGTCAGTGCCGCATAGGTGCCGGCGTCGACCTGCAGGCGCGCGAGCTGCGGCACCATGGCCTGCGCCGCTTTCTCGCCGGCGGCTGCGGCCTCGGTCAGGCGGTCGAAGTCGGTGGTGCCGACGGTGCCGAGGTCGGGCGTGATCAGCACGTCGTCGGGACCGAGCTCCTTCAG
>DATDJF010000364.1:0-7860 GCA_036520715.1 Burkholderiaceae bacterium
GCCGATGCCGCCCACCAGGCTGGGGTTGACGCCGGCGCACGGCTCGTCGAGCAGCACCAGCGTGGGCTCGCTCATGAAGGCCATCGCGATGTCGACCAGCTTCTGCTGGCCGTAGCTCAGCTCGCCGGCTTTCTTGTCGGCCACGTGCGCGATGCGAAACTGCTCGATCAGCGCATCGGCCTGCGGGCCCAGCCCGGAGTCGCCGGGCGCGAACATGCGGCGCCACATCGAGCCGCAGTGCTCCTGCGCCGCCACCAGCAGGTTGTCGCGCACGGTCATCTTGCCGAACACCTGCAGCGTCTGGAACGTGCGGCCCACGCCGAGGCGGTTGAGCGCCATCGGCGAGCGGCCGGTGATGTCGCGGCCGTTCAGCTCGATGCGGCCGGCGTCGGGCGCGATCTGGCCGAGCACGCTGTTGAACATCGTGGTCTTGCCCGACCCGTTGGGCCCGATGACGCCGAAGATCTCGCCCGGCATGACCTCGAAGCTCACCCCGTCGACGGCCCTGATCGCGCCGTAGCATTTTTTCAGGTCGGTGACCTTGAGCACGGGATCGGTCATGTCAACGACGCCATGTCTGCTCAAGCCCCGACCTTCGCCGCCGCCGCCGCACGCTGCGCCGCGGCCGCGCGCGCGTGCCGCCGGGCGCGGATGCGATCCGGGATCGACAGCAGGCCGTCGGGCAGCCACAGCATCAGCAAGATCACCGCGATGCCGAACACGAACAGGTACCACGCCTGCGCGAAGCGCAGCCACTCGGGCAGCAGCACCCCCACCGCCGAGCCGAGCAGCGGCCCGAAGAAGTAGCCGGGCCCGCCGACCACCACCATCAGGTACATCATGATCGAGGCACCCACCGTGAAGGGCGCCGGCTCGATGAACTGCACGAGGCTCGCGAACAGCGCGCCGGCGATGCCGGCATAGACGGCGCCGATCGCGAACGACAGCAGCGTGTAGGCCTGGATGTGCACGCCCAGGCTCTCGGCGCGGATCGGGTTGTCGCGCAACGCGGTGAAGGCCTTGCCCCACGGCGAGCGCAGCAGGCCCCACAACAGCGCGGCCAGCAGCACCGTCATGCCGAGCACGAAGTAGTAGTAGGCGAGGTTGCCGTCGAGGCTGAAACCCAGCAGGCCGGGCCGCGCGATGGCGTTGATGCCGAAGGTGCCGCCGGTCAGCCACTCTTCGTTGCGCATCACCAGCCACACGGCGGTGTTGAAGCCGAGCGTGGCGAAGGCGAGGTAGATGGTCTGCACGCGCAGCGCCGGAAAACCCAGCGCCAGGCCGATCACGAAGCAGCCGAGCATGGCCAGCGGCAGGCCCAGCCAGAAACTGAAGCCCGCCTTCAGCACGATCGCGACCGTGTAGGCGCCGATGCCGAAGAACGCGGCGTGCCCCAGCGACTTCTGCCCCGCGTAACCCACCGTCAGGTTCAGCCCCATGGTGGCGATCACGAACACCAGCCAGTAGCTGAACAGGTAGATGCCGTAGTTCTTGAGCAACGGCGGCACGGCCAGCAGCACGAGCGTGCCGAGCAGCGCGATGACCAGGTGCATGCGCTTCATGTCGTCAGACCTTGCGTTCGACCTTCTGGCCGAGCAGCCCCTGCGGCTTGAACAGGATCACCAGCATGAACACGACCAGCGCCACCGCGTCCTTGTAGAGCGGCGACACGTAGGCCGCCGCCAGGTTCTCGCTGACGCCGACGATCAGGCCGCCGAGCAGTGCGCCGCGCGAGTTGTTGAAGCCGCCGATGATGGCGGCGAAGAACGCCTTGGTGCCCAGCGGCTCGCCGATGTCGAACTTGGCCAGGTAGGTCGGCGTCACCAGCAGCGCCGCGGCGCAGGCCAGCACCGCGTTGATCGCGAAGGTGTAGAAGATCATGCGCGGCACGTTGATGCCGAGCACGGTGGCGCTGTCGGTGTTCTGCGCCACCGCCTGCATTGCGCGGCCGGTGACGGTCTTCTGCAGGAAGGCCTGGGTCACGAACACCAGCACCAGCGCGAACGCCAGGGTGCCGACGTCGGCCAGCGTGATCGTGACGCCGGCGACGTTGAAGAGCTTGTCGGCGAACAGGCTCGGGAACGGATGCGCTTCGGCGCTGTAACCGGCGCGCACGCCGTTGCGCATCGCGATCGCCAGGCCAATGGTGGCCACCACGATCGGCATCAGGCCGAACTTCAGCAGCGGGTCGGCGATGCCGCGCTTGAACGCCCAGCCGAGCACGAACACCGCGACCGCGCAGGTGAGCACGAAGCTGAGCGCGAGCGGCGCGCCGAGCGCCGCGAAGGCCAGCATCATGAACGCCGGCAGCATCACGAACTCGCCCTGCGCGAAGTTGATCGTTCCCGAGGCCTGCCACAACAACGTGAAGCCGAGCGCGGCCAGGCCGTAGATCGCGCCGGTGGCCAGGCCGGAGAAGAACAGCTGCAAGAAGTCGGTCATCGTGGTCGCCATCGGGCCGGCCGGGGCCGCGTCGCGCTACTTCTTGCTCAGCGCAGGCAAGGTCTCCTTGACCACCTGCTTGCCGTCTTTCACTTCGACGATGTAGCTCTCGCGGTCGAGGTCGCCGTTGGCGTCGATCGACACGTCCATCAGCACGCCGGGCTCCTTGGCCGCCGCGACCGACAGCCCGTGCAGCGCCTTGGCCACCGCCACGCGGTCGGGCTTGCCGACCTTCTCGATGCCGGCCTTCATCAGATAGATGCCGGTGTAGCCCTTGATGCCGTTGTGGTCGGAGATGTACTTGTACTCCTGGAAGAACTTGGCCTTGAACTTGAGCATCAGCGGGTTCGGTGCATCCACCGTCAGGCCCACGTGCGCCACCGCGCCGTTGGCGGCGTCGCCGGCCAGCTCGATCACCTTCTGCCCGGTGAGCGTGGTCTCGCCGACGATCGGCTTGCTCACGCCCTGCTTGCGCAGCTCGCGCAACGCACGGGCCGACTCCTCCTCGTTGGTGTAGACGAACACCACGTCGGCGTTGCTCTGTTTGGCGCGCAGCACCGGCGCGGACCAGTCGACCTGGCCCGACTCGGTGGAGATGTCGGCCACCACCTTCAGGCCCGCGGCGTCGGCCGCCTTGGCGAACGAGTCGCGGCCACCCTTGCCGAAGTCGTTGTTGACGAACAGCACCGCCACCGTCTTGGCCTTCAGGTTGTTGGCGATGTAGCGCGCCGCCTTGGGCATCGCGGTGGTCTGCGTGAAGCTGGTGCGAAAGATGTATGGGTTGCCCTGCTGCGTGATCGACGCCGCCTCGCCGCCGGTGAAGTTGGGGATCTCGGCGCGCCGCGTCTCGGCCATGCTGACCATGATCGAGCCCGAGAACGTGGGCCCGATCACCGCGAACACGTTGTCGTCCACCGCCTTGGTGGCCAGGCCCTTGGCCACGCCGGGGTTGGACTGCGTATCGGCCACCGTGGCCTCGATCTTCTTGCCGAGGATGCCGCCGGCCTCGTTGATCTCCTTGATCGCCAGCAGCGCGCCGTTCTTGGCGTTGGTGCCTGCGGTGGCACCGGCGCCCGACAGCTCCTGCAGGATGGCGAGCTTGATGGTGTTCTGTGCCGGGGCAGCCAGCGAGGTGCAGGCCAGCACGGCGCCGGCGAACGCGGCGAGCAATGTCGAATGCATCGTGGGTCTCCTGTGAGTGCTTTGTGGTCGTCGTCCGGCCTCGCACCGTGCGGCTGCCTGCCGCCGTCGCTGCCCGGGAGTTTCGCGCAGCCCTGCCGTCCCGGGTGGTGTGTTTCGGGGTCGACGGCGTTGCGCGACCAGAGAGGCCGCTGCCGCGGCGCCATCGGCATGACCGTGCAGGCGCAGAAACACAGCATCGCGGAGCTGCGCTACGAGATGCTGCCGCCGCTGCGCGAAGCCGCGCTGATGCTGCGACAGGTGCTCTGAACGCATCGCCACCCGATCGCGCGTCAGAGCGGCGGCGCCGCCGCGGCCGGCGTGATCAGCTCGATGAAGTGCGCGCGCATGCGTTCGGCATCGGGTTCCAGGCCTGTGAACAGCCGGAACGCGCCGACGGCTTGCCCGACGGCCATGGTGCCGCCATCGCAAACCGCGCAGCCGGCGCGGCGCGCCGCGGCGAGCAGTGCGGTCTCGAGCGGGAAGTACACGATCTCCGATACCCACAGTTCGCTGCGCAGCAGCGCCTCGGACAGCGGCAGGCCGGGCAGCTTGGCCATGCCGGTGGGCGTGGCGTGGATCAGGCCCGTCGCATCGGCGAGCGCGGCCTCGACGCTAAGCCCTCCGCGCGCGCGGTCGCCACCGTAGCGCTTGTTCAGGTCGTTGGCCAGGGCCACTGAACGTGCCACGTCGGCATCCACGAGGGTCAGTCGCCCGGCACCGAGCCGCAGCACCGCGTGCGCGATCGCCGAGCCGGCGCCGCCGGCGCCCAGCAGCACCACGCGCGACAGATCGGCGGCAGGCAGTGTGCGGCGAAAGCCCCAGGCCCAGCCCGAGCCGTCGGTGTTGTGGCCGACCGCGCGGCCGCCGCTGAACACCACGGTGTTGACCGCACCCATCGCCGCCGCCTCGTCGGACAACTGGTCGAGCAGCGGAATCACCGCCTGCTTGCAGGGATAGGTGATGTTCAGGCCCGCGAAGTCCATCGTGCGCGCGGCGTCGATCAGGCGCGGCAGCGCGGCAGCGCCATCGGCGCTGCGCTCGACGTCGATCAGTTGGTAGTGCAGCCTCAGGCCCTGCCGGCGTGCCTCCTGCTCGTGCATCGCGGGCGACAGCGAGTGGCGGATGCCGGCGCCGATGAGGCCGATCAGCAATTTGCGGTGAGCCGGCGGCGTGTCGGTCTTGGACAAGGGGGTCGGCATGGCGAATCCGGCGTGCAGCCGCAATGCGGCGAAGTATGAACCATCTGGTTCATTAGAACCAAGACCCTGACGCTGGAGGTCGTTCGGACGCCATTCGATGGCGTCGGTCAGCAGGTGAACTAGGGAAATCACCAAGCCGAGTGCCGTTGATCATTTTGAACCGTACGGTACATTTCTATCACGCTCGGCGCGGCAGGCCCTTGTCGCCGCCGCTGTCACGACGCGCTTCGTGCACATCAGGAGACACACCGTGAGCCATCACATCGATCGCCGCAACCTGCTCGCCCACGGCGCCGCCCTGTGCGCCGCCGGCCTTGGACTGCCCGCCGTGGCGCAGACAAAGATCCCGCTGAGCTACTCCGACACCGTGCCCGAGCAGGACGTTCGGGCCGCCATCCTGCGGGACGTCTTCGGTGGCGGCCTGGGCCCCGAGTTCGACTTCAAGCCGTACTTCGGCGCCACGCTGTTCAAGCAGGGCACCGAGCCGGTGGCGATGCAGCGCGGCAACCTCGACATGGCCAACATCGGCGCCTTCGACGTGCAAAAGCAGATCCCGGCCTGGAGCCTGGTCACGACGCCTTACCTCTTTCGCGACGCCGCGCACATGAAGAAGGTGTTCGCCAGCGACGTCGGCCGCGAGCTGTACAAGCTGATGGACGACCAGATGGGCATCAAGGTGCTGTCGGTGCCCTACATCGGCACCCGGCACCTCAACCTCAAGCCCAAGAAGAAGATCACGACGCCGGCCGACCTGGCCGGCATCAAGCTGCGCATGCCCGGCGGCGAGGGCTGGCAGTTCGTCGGCACCGCGCTGGGCGCCAACCCGGTGCCGGTGGCCTACACCGAGACCTACACCGCGCTGCAGACCGGTGCCATCGACGCGCAGGACAACCCGATGAGCGGCACCAAGTCGATGAAGTTCTACGAGGTGACCTCGCAGTACGTGCTGACCGGGCACCTGATCGGCAACAACCTGTTCTCGATCGCATCCAAGAAGTGGGCCGCGTTGACGCCGGCGCAGCAGAAGACCATGCAGGCCGCGGCCGACCGCTTCGCCGACGCGATCACCGCGCAGATGCAGAAGGACGAGACCGAAATGGCCGCCTTCTTCAAGAGCGAGGGCCTCGAGGTCTACACCCCCGACGTGGTGGCCTTCCGCAAGCACGTGCTCGACGTCTACGCGAAGTCCAAGTTCGCGAAAGACTGGACGCCGGGCATGCTCGAGCGGATCAACGCACTGTGATCGGTTGGCTTCGGCGCAGCGCTGAGGCCGTGCTGGTGCTGATGATGGCGGCGATGTTCGTCGCCTTCATCCTGCAGGTGATCTTCCGCTACGCGCTGAACCTGCCGGTCGCCTGGACCGACGAGGTCTGCACCCTGGTCTGGCTGTGGGGCATCCTGTGGGGCGCGTCGTTCGTGATGCGCAACCGCGACGACATCCGCTTCGACATGGTCTACAGCCACCTGCCGCGGCCCGTGCGGCGGACGTTCACGGTGCTGGCGAGCGCGGCGATCGTGCTGTTGCTGCTCGGCTCGCTGCCGGCCACGTGGTCTTACGTCACCTTCATGAAGGTGGAATCGTCGGCCAGCTTCGGCATCCCGCTGAACTGGATGTTCTCGATCTACGTCGTCTTCGTGCTGGCGATGATCGTGCGGCACGCTGCGATCGCCTGGGGCGCGTGGCGCGACCGCCTCGTCGACGACGGACCCGGCCTCGGCGAGGCAGCGGCAGGTTCATGACCGTGTTGTCTCCCTTCGGCTGGTCGGTGCTCGCGATCGGCCTGTTGAGCCTGCTCGGCCTGCCGATCGGCCTCGCGATGATCGGCGGCTCGATCCTGTACCTGATGGTCTCCGGGCAGGACATCGGCATCGCCGCCGAGCAGCTGCTCAACGGTCTCAGCCACACCTACACGCTGCTGGCGATCCCGCTGTTCATCCTCGCCGCCGAGATCATGAACATGGGCTCGCTGAGCGACCGGCTGCTGGCCTGGTGCAATGCGCTGGTCGGGCGCTTTCGCGGCGGCATGGGCCACGTCAACGTGGTGTCGTCGCTGATCTTCTCCGGCATGTCGGACTCGGCCATCGCCGACGTCGTGGGCGTCGGCAAGCTGACGATGGACATGATGACCAAGGGCGGCCGCTACACGCCGGCCTACGCGGCGGCGATCACCGCCGCCACCGCGACCATCGGCCCGATCATCCCGCCGTCGATCCCGCTGGTGCTGTACGCGCTGATCTCCGACACCTCGATCGGCTACCTGTTCGCCGCCGGCGTGGTGCCGGGCCTGGTGATGACGCTGGTGATGATGGTGCTCAACGGCTGGCTCGCGCACCGGCGCAACTTCCCGGTCGAGCCGGCGGTGCCGATGCGCGAGTTCGTGCCGCTGACCGTGCGTGCGCTGCCGGCGCTGATGATGCCGGTGGTGCTGCTGGGCGGCATCTACAGCGGCGTGATGACGCCCACAGAGTCGGCGGCGGTGGCGGCGCTGTACGCGCTGGTGATCTCCACCGTGCTGTACCGCTCGGTCAGCGGCCGCGGCCTGTACGGCTCGCTGCTCGCCAGCGGCCGCCAGATGGCCTCGGTGGGCGTGTTGATCGCCGGCGCGCTGGTGTTCAACTACGTCGTCACCAAGGAGGACGTGCCGCAGACCGTCAAGCACTTCCTCGAGGGCTTCGAGCTGACGCAGGTGACGTTCCTGCTGCTCGTCAACGTGGTGCTGCTGGTGCTGGGCGCGCTGCTCGAGGGCGGCACCATCCTGCTCGTCATCGTGCCCATCCTGATCCCGACCGCACAGGCGCTGGGCGTGGACATGGTGCACTTCGGGCTGGTCGTCACGGTGAACCTGATGATCGGCCTGATCACGCCACCCTACGGGCTGTTGCTCTTCATCGTCGCCAGCCTGGCCAAGGAGCCGGTGATGGCGGTGATCCGCGAGACCTTGCCGTTTGTCGTCGTGCTGATCGCGGCGCTGTTTTTCATGACCTTCGTGCCCGACTCGGTGCTCTGGCTGCCGCGTGTGCTGGGCTACACCGGATG
>DATDJF010000365.1:0-6418 GCA_036520715.1 Burkholderiaceae bacterium
CTCGCCCCTCCTGAGCCATTCGCCAGCGCGCAGGCGCTGGCTCATGCACTCAGTCGGCGTATTGCCCGGCGGCCTTGATGACGGCGCCCCACTTGGTGATCTCGGCGTCGACGAATTTCTTGTGATCGGCCGGATTGACGCGGTTGTCGGTGACGACGACAGCGCCCAGCGCTTCCTGGCGTTTGATGAAGTCGGGATCCTTGAGGGCCGCGTTCAAGGCCGTGTTGAGCTTGTCCAGCACTGCCTTCGGGGTGCCCTTGGGCGCATACAGGCCGTGCCAGATGCTCACGTTGAAGCCTTTCAGGCCGAGCTCGTCAAGCGTGGGCAATTTGGCCAGCACGGGCGTGTCCACACGCTTGCTGGTGGTGACTGCGTAGGCATTCACCGAGCCGGCGGCGATCTGGCCGGTGGTATTGGTGGTCTGGTCGCACATGATGTCGACCTGGCCGCCGAGCAGGTCGTTCATGGCTGGTGCCGTGCCTTTGTAAGGCACGGTGGTCATGTCGATCTGCACTGCGGCTTGGAACATCAGGCCGCACAGGTGCGAGGCCGAGGCCGGGCCGGCGTTGGCGAGATTGACCTTGCCCTTGTTGTCCTGCAGCCACTTCATCAGCTCGGGGTAGGTCTTGGCCGGCAGCGTCTTGCGGCCGAGCAGCGTCATCGGCACGTCGTTGATCAGGCCGAGGAACTCGAAGTCGTTCAGCACGTTGTAGTTGAGCTTGCGGTACATCGTCGGCGTCGTCGCCATGCCGACGTGGAAGAGCAGCAGCGTATAGCCGTCGGGCGCCGCCTTGGCCACCTTGCCGGCACCCAGCGTGCCGCCGGCCCCGCCGACGTTCTCGACCACCAGCGTGGCGCCACCCAGCGGCTTGCGCATGGCTTCGGCAAAGTCGCGCGCCACCTTGTCGGTGGGTCCGCCGGCGGCGAAAGGCACCACGATGGTGACCGGCTTTTCGGGGTATTCGGCCAGCGCGGAGGTGGTGGCGAACAGCGTGGCAACGAGCCACAAGCGGGCTTTCATGTGGGATCTCCTGGGCAGCAGCATGCGCATCGGCGCGACCCGGCCATCCTAGGTGCAGGCTCGAGCCCAGACAACTCGGAAACTACCGAGTGCGAGCGCGGAACTCGATGCGATCGCTGGGGTTGCCGCCCAGGTAGTCGTCAGCCAGGTGGAGCGCCAGCACCTGCGCCACGTGCAGCGCCTGCCGCGACGCGCCGTCGGCAATCTGATGGCGGCAGCTGGTGCCGTCGGCCACGATGATGGCGTCAGCCGCGGCGCGCACCGCCGGCAGCAGCGACAGCTCGGCCATGCGCATCGACACCTCGTGGTGCGCCGCCTCGTAGCCGAAGCTGCCGGCCATGCCGCAGCACGAGCTCTCGATCAGCGACACCTGCGCGCCCGGCAGCAGGCGCAGCGCAGCCAGCACGCCGTCCATCAGGCCGAATGCCTTTTGATGGCAGTGGCCGTGCACCAGCATCGGCTGCTCGGCTTCGTCCCACTCCGGCGCGAAGCGGCCGGCGCGCGCCTCGCGCACGATGAATTCCTCGAACAGCAGTGCCTGCGCGGCCACCGTGCGGGCGGCCTCGCCCAGGCCCATCGCCAGGTACTCGTCGCGCAGCGTCAGCAGGCACGACGGCTCGAGGCCGACGATCGTGATGCCGCGCTCGGCGAAAGGCAGCAGCGCGGCCAGCAGCGCCTGCGCCTTCGCGCGCGCGCGCTGCGTCTGGCCGGCTGCAAGGTGCGTGCGGCCACAGCACGGGGCGCGGCCGTGCGTGCCGCGCACCGCGTGCACCGTGTAGCCGGCGGCCTGCAGCACGCGCACCGCGGCCACTGCGTTGTCGGGCTCGAAGTGCTCGTTGAAGGTGTCGCTCCACAACACCACCGCGTTGGCACCGGCGGCGTGCGCCGACAACAGTGCTTCGCGTGAGGCCAGCCTCAAGGCCGGCGCCCGGCGCCCGAAGGTGTCGCGCCGCCACTCGGGCAGCCGCCGCTGCGCCGCCAGGCCGAGGCCGCGCTCGGCCCATCGCGCCAGCGTGCGCGAGCGGTTGCGCAGGTTGGCAAGCCATGGCAGCCGGCTCGCCCACGGCGCATAGTCGGGCAGGCGGCCGAACATCTGTTCCTTCAGCGAGGCGCCGAAGCGGGCATGGCGCTGTGCCTGCACCTCGAGCTTCATGCGCGCCATGTCGACGCCGGTGGGGCAATCACGCTTGCAACCCTTGCAGCCGACGCACAGGTCGAGCGCCTCGTGCACCGCGTCGCCGGTGAGCGCGGCAGGCCCGAGCTGGCCCGACAGCGCCAGCCGCAGCGTGTTGGCGCGGCCGCGCGTGAGATGCTGCTCGTCGCGCGTGACGCGGAAGCTCGGGCACATCGTGCCGGCGTCGAACTTGCGGCAGTGGCCGTTGTTGTTGCACATCTCCACCGCTTTGGCGAAGCCGCCGGTCGCGTCGCCGCCGCTGCCGGGCGCGCTGATCGTTTCGGTGATTGGATCGTTCTGCACGTTCCACGCCGACCAGTCGAACGCGGGCTCGATGTGAATCGTGCGGTAGCCGGGCGCGAAGCGGAACAGCGACGCGTCGTCCATGCGCGGCGGGTCGACGATGCGGTTGGGGCAGAACAGGTTGTCGGGGTCGAGGTGGTGCTTGATGGCGCGAAACGCCTCGTTCACCTTGGGGCCGAACTGCCACTGGATCCACTCGCCGCGGCACAGGCCGTCGCCGTGTTCGCCGCTGTAGGCGCCCTTGAAGCGACGCACCAGCAGCGCCGCTTCTTCGGCAATGGCACGCATCTTGGCGGCGCCGGATTGCCGCATGTCGAGGATCGGCCGCACGTGCAAAGTGCCCACCGATGCGTGCGCATACCAGGTGCCGCGTGTGCCGTGGCGCGCGAACACCTCGGTCAATGCGGCGGTGTACTCGGCCAGGTGTTCGAGCGGCACCGCGCAGTCTTCGATGAAGCTCACCGGCTTGCCGTCGCCCTTGAGGCTCATCATGATGTTCAGCCCCGCCTTGCGCACCTCCCACAGCGCCTTCTGCGGCGCCTCGTCGGGCATTTCGACCACGCTGCCGGGCAGGCCCAGGTCGCCCATCAACGCGACCAGCGCACGCAGCGTGCTGCGCAGCGCCGCGCGGTCGTCACCGCTGAACTCGACCAGCAGGATCGCCTCGGGCGCGCCGATCAGCGCGCTCTCGATCACCGGCTTGAAAGCCGGGTTGGCGCGGGCCAGCTCGATCATCGTGCGGTCGACCAGCTCCACCGCGGTCGGCCCGAGCTGCACGATGTGCTGCGCCGAATCCATCGCGCGATGGAAGCTGGTGAAGTTGACGACGCCCAGCACCTTGGCGCCCGGCAGCGGGCTGAGCTGCAGGTCGAGCGCCTCGATGAAGCCGAGCGTGCCCTCGGCACCGACGAACAGGTGCGCCAGGTTCACCGAGCCGTCATCGGTGTACGGCAGCTCGCTCTGCGGATGGAAGATGTCGAGGTTGTAGCCGGCGACGCGGCGCATCACGTGCGGCCAGTGCGCCTCGATCTCGCTGCGGCAGCTCTCGGCCAGCGCATGCACGAACCGCGCAGCAGCGGCCGCGCGGCCGCCCAGCGATTGCAGCGGGCCCGCGTGCAGCGCGGCACCATCGGCCAGCCGCAGATGTGCGCCCAGCACGTTGTGCACCATGTTGCCGTAGGCGATCGAGCGCGAACCGCACGAGTTGTTGCCCGCCATGCCGCCGAGCGTGGCCTGCGCGCTGGTCGACACGTCGACCGGGAACCACAGGCCGTGGCCCTTGAGCTGCGCGTTCAGGTGGTCGAGCACGAGGCCCGGCTGCACCCGCGCCGTGCGCGCATCGACGTCGAGCGCCAGCACGTTGCGCAGGTGCTTGCTGCCGTCGATCACCAGGCAGGCCCCCACGGTCTGGCCGCACTGGCTGGTGCCGGCGCCGCGCGGCAACACCGGCACCTTGAGTTCGCGCGCGATCTGGATCGCCGAGCGCACGTCGGCATCGTCGGTGGGCACGAACACACCCACCGGCATCACCTGATAGATCGACGCGTCGGTGGCATAACGGCCGCGCGAAGCAGCGTCGAACAGCACCTCGCCGCGGGTATGGGCGCGCAGTTGCGCGGCCAGCTCGACGCTGGTGTCGGTGGTCGGCTGCAAGCGAGACGGGTCTTCGAGCTTCATCGCGGTCATCGCTTTGCGACAGTAGAAGCCTACCCCGGATGCCGGCCGCCGCGCCACGCCATCTCTAGGCTTTCGAATTCATCGTCAGGGTCCCCGCGCGCAACATCTCCAGCACCACGTCGCGCTTGTGATTCAGGTGCGTGATCAGCAGCGCGCGCAAGCCGGCGCCGTCGCGGGCGGCCAGCGCCTCGATCATCTGCGAATGCTCCTTGACCGCGCGCTTCCACTTGCGCTCGTCCTGGTTGGACCGGAACCGCAGCGCCTGCAGGCGGGCGTTGGTCTGCGCATAGGCGCGCGCCAGCACCGGGTTCTTGGCGGCGGCGTTGATGGCGGCGTGGATCTGCGCGTTGAGGCGGTAGTAGGCGCTCAGGTCGCGCCGCGTGAAGGCAGCCATCATCTCGAAATGCAAGGCGCGGATGTCCTGCAGCTCGGCATCGGTGATGCGCTGCGCGGCCAACTCGCCCGACAGGCCCTCGAGCGCGGCCATCAGCTCGAAGCTGTGCTGCACCTCGGCCTCGTCGAGCGCGATCGCCACCGCGCCACGATGCGGCAGCAAGGCCACCAGCCCCTCGGCCGCGAGCTGCCGGATGGCCTCGCGCAGCGGCGTGCGCGACACCTGCAGCCGCTCGGACAACTCGCGTTCGTTGAGCTTGGCGCCGGCGGCAATGCGGCCCTCGACCAGCATCGCTCGCAGCTTGCGCGCCACCTGCTCGTGCAAGACCGTGCTGCGGATGGGGATGACGTCGGCCATGCTGCTGTGCTCGGGTGAATTTTGTATGCAAAAAATGTGACGTGCAAGTGCGGTGGCTGGGTGAGCTGTCATAGGGGCTCTTCGCAGTACCCCGGTTGACAAGCCGGTTTTGTATGCAAAAAATGCCGACCTGCCTTGCCCCGGCGCCGTCGCGCCGCACGCCCATGATTGCGCTCGACCACCATCCCAGCGGCCGCCATTTCCTGCAGATTCCGGGGCCGAGCCCGGTGCCCGACCGCATCCTGCGGGCGATGAGCCTGCCCACCATCGACCATCGCGGCCCCGAGTTCGCTGCGCTGGGGCTGAAGGTCATCGACGGGCTGAAGCAGGTGTTTCGCACCCGCCATCCGGTGGTGATCTATCCGGCGTCGGGCACCGGCGCGTGGGAAGCAGCGCTGGCCAACACCATGAGCCCGGGCGACGCGGTGCTGATGTTCGAGACCGGCCACTTCGCCACGCTGTGGCAGAAGATGGCGCTGCGCCTGGGCCTGCAGCCGGAGTTCCTGATGCTGCCGGGCACCGATGCCGCCACCGGCCTGCCCAACGGCTGGCGCCGCGGCGTGCAGGCCGATCTCATCGAGCAGCGGCTGCGCACCGACACGCAGCGTCGTTTGAAGGCGGTGTGCGTGGTGCACAACGAAACCTCCACCGGCGTCACCTCCGACATCGCCGCGGTGCGCCGCGCCATCGATGCCGCCGGCCACCCCGCGCTGCTGATGGTCGACACCATCTCGGGCCTGGCGTGTGCCGACTTCCGCCACGACGAGTGGGGCGTCGACGTCTCGATCAGCGGCTCGCAGAAGGGCCTGATGCTGCCGCCGGGCATCAGCTTCAACGCGCTGTCCCCCAAGGCGCTCGAGGTTTCGAAGAGCGCGCAGCTGCCGCGCTCGTTCTGGGCCTGGGACGAGATCGTCGAGATGAACAAGGGCGGCTACTGGCCCTACACGCCCAACACCAACTTGCTCTACGGCCTGAGCGAAGCGCTGGACATGCTGCTCGAGCAGGGGCTGCCGGCGGTGTTCGCACGCCACCAGCGCTGGGCGGGGGCGGTGCGCGCGGCGGTGCAGGCCTGGGGCCTGCCGATCCAGTGCGCCGACCAGGGCGCGCATTCGCCGGTGCTCACCGGCGTGATCACGCCTGCCGGCACCGATGCCGATGCCTTGCGAAAGCTCATCCACGAACGCTTCGACCTGTCGCTCGGCACCGGCCTGGGCCGGGTGCGCGGCCGCATGTTCCGCATCGGCCACCTCGGCGACTGCAACGACCTGACGCTGATGGCCGCGCTGTCGGGCGTCGAGATGGGCTTCAAGCTCGCCGGCGTCGCCACTGCCGGCAGCGGCGTGCTGGCGGCGATGGAGTACTTCGCCGCCCATCCGCAACAGCGACCCTTGAAGGCCGCGGCCTGAACCGAGGCCTGCCCGACCGACACACCACACAAGGAGACAACACCATGCCGACCCGTCGCACCCTTCTCGCCGCCGCGCTCAGCGCT
>DATDJF010000366.1:0-15308 GCA_036520715.1 Burkholderiaceae bacterium
AAGGCGGCAACGCCTACGGCCGGCAGTTTCGCGCCGCCAGCGTCGGCGACGTCGACGGCGAGCGCTGGCCGATGACGCGGGTGATGCGCGAGCGCCCCTCGCCGGAGATCCGCCACGACGAGGTGATGCCGGGGCTGACGCGCATCACCGCGCGGCGCATCATCGACGAGCTGCGTACGCACGTGCGCGTGACGCACGCGATGTTCCCCTCCACCTTCGTGATCCCGCTGTCCGAGACCGTGACGATCACGCAGATGCACGTGCCGGTGGACGATACGCATACCTACTGGTACTCGTTCTTCACCAGCTTCGACGCGCCGCTGGACAAGGCGACGATGCGCGCGCAGCGGCTGCGCGGCGTCTCGCTGCCCGACTACCTGCCGCTGCACGGCGCGTTCGACGACTGGGGGTTCGACGCCGACGAGCAGCGCACGCGCACCTACCTGGGCATGGGCGAGGAAGACATCAACCGCCACGACCAGTGGGCGGTGGAGAGCATGGGCGCCATCCAGGATCGCACGCGCGAGCATCTGGGCACCAGCGACAAGGTGATCATGGCCAACCGCCGCGTGCTGCTGAAGGCGATCGAGCAGGTGCAGCGTGGCGAGCGCCCGCCGATGGCACTGAATGCCGCTGAAGCCGCCGCGCTGACCGGGCCCGACACGATCGACTGCATCGCGCCGGCCGACCGCTGGGGGGCCTTCTGGCGGCAGGCCGCGGCGGCCAAGCGCACTGGCGCGCCTTGGCTCGCCGCGCCGAACGCGGCGCACGCGGCCAATGAAGCGTCGCCCAGCGAGGCGCGCCCATGACCTCGTTCGCCCAGCGCTGCGGCATTCACGACATGCCGCGCGCGGCGGCGTGCGAGCAGGTGCTGCAGGCGATCGCCGAGCAGCGCATCGAGCGGGTGCGCATCGGCTGGTGCGACCTGCACGGCACGCTGCGCGGCAAGACGTTGATGCCGCACGCGGTGTCCGACGCGCTGCACGATGGGCTGGGCATGGTCAGCACCGTGATGCTGAAGGACACCTCCGATCGCACGGTGTTCAAGGTGTTCGAGCCCGGGCTCGGCGATGAGCTGCCGGGCTTCGCGCAGGCCAACAACCTGCTGCTGCTGCCGGACCCGGCGAGCTTTCGCCCGCTGCCGTGGGCGCCGTCCACCGGCTGGATGCAGGCGCAGCCGTGGTTCGCCGATGCGAAGCCGGTGGGGCTGGATACGCGCCGCGTGTTGCAGGCGGCGCTCGCTCGCCTGGCCGACGAGGGCCTCGGCCTGCGCTGCGGCCTGGAGGTCGAGTTCCACATCTACCGCATCGACGACGAGCGGCTCGACCCTGATCGCGCTGCATGGCCTGGCGAGCCGCCGCCCGTGTCGATGATCCACCCGGGCTACAACCTGCTGGCCGAGGGCTGGTCCGACATGGCCGACGAGCCGTTGCAGATCGTGCAGCGCACCGCACAAGGCCTCGGCCTGCCGTTGCGTTCACTGGAGGTCGAATTGGGCCCGAGCCAGGTCGAGGCGGTGTTCGATGCCACCGACGCGCTGACGGCGGCAGACCAGATGGTGCTGTTTCGTAATGGCGTGCGCCAGGCGCTGCGGCGCCACGGCTACCACGCGAGTTTCGTATGCATGCCGCCGTTCGCCAACGTGATGGCCAGCGGTTGGCACCTGCACCAGTCGCTGGTGGATCGCGACAGCGGCGCCAGCGTCATGCGCCGCGATGCGCCGGCAGCCGGCGCGCGCGCCGGCGATGCCGCGTTCACGCTGTCGACGCTCGGCGAGCAGTACCTCGCCGGGCTGCTGGCGCACGGCCGCGGCATGGCGGCGCTGTGCACTCCCACCATCAACGGCTTCGCACGCTATCGCCCGCACGCGCTGGCGCCGCTGTCGGTGCTGTGGGGCCACGACAACCGGGGCGCGATGCTGCGCGTGCTCGGCCGCTGCGGCGACGCCGCCACGCGCATCGAAAACCGCATCGGCGAGCCGAGCGCCAACCCGTACCTCTACATCGCTGCGCAGGTCCACGCCGGGCTCGACGGCATCCAACGCGGCCTGAGCGCGCCGGCGGCCACCGACCACCCTTATGCCGGAGCCGCCACGCCGCTGCCCACCTCGTTGGGCGAGGCGCTCGACGCGCTGGCGCACGATGACACACTGGTCGAGGCTCTCGGCGCGCCATTGATCGAGTGCTTCACGCGCGCCAAGCGCGCCGAACTGGCGCGCTTCGAGCAGGCTGCCGACAAGGACGAATGGCAGCGCCGCGAATACTTCAGCCGCTTCTGACCACCACACCGATGCAAGCGACGATCGAGATCCACTTGATCTCCCACGAGGGCGCGCGGCGCACGATCAGCGCCCGGGTCGGCCAGAGCCTGATGCGCGCCGCGGTCGATGCCGGCGAGGAAGGCATCGCGGCCGATTGCGGCGGCTGCCTGAACTGCGCCACCTGCCATGTGATCGTCGACCCCGCGTGGGCCGATCGTGTGGGGCCGCCGTCGGACGACGAGGGCTACATGCTGGAGATGACCACTTCGCCGCCACAGCCGACCAGCCGGCTGAGCTGCCAGATTGCGCTGTCCGAGAGCCTGGACGGACTGGTGGTCCAATTGCCGGCGACGCAATACTGACGACCCTCTGGAGGGAACGTTGAAGATCCTGGAGATTCTGGCGAAAGCGTGCGCCGTGATTGCCGGCGTGCTGCTGATCGTCATCACGCTGATGACGTGCGTCAGCCTGATCGGCCGCAACACCACCGGCTGGAGCATCGTCGGCGCGTTCGAGATGTCCGGCTACGCAGCCGGCGCGGCGATTGCGCTGTTCATGCCGTGGTGCCAGTTTCGGCGCGGCAACATCATCGTCGACTTCTTCACCGCGCATCTCGCGCCGGCCCGGCAGGACGCGCTCGACCGCATCGGCGCGCTGCTGCTGGCCGCGGCGATGGGCCTGATGGCCTGGCGCACCACCATCGGCGGCCTCAACGCGTGGAAGTCGCAGGCCGGCTCGATGATCATGGGTGTGCCGGAGTGGATCGTCTACGTCGGCATGGTGCCGCCGCTGATCCTGACCGCGGTCATCGCGCTGGTGCAGGCGGTGCGAGGCTTTCAGACGCACGAGCCGCAGATGGTGGAGGGGAGGGCATGAGCACCGCACGGCCGCTCCGAAGGTGCGAACTCCCCCTCGGGGGGACGGCGCGCAGCGCCAAGGGGGCGGCATGAGCCCGCTCGCGCTCACCGCGCTCATCTTCGGCAGCATGCTGGCGCTGATGGCGATCCGCGTGCCGATCGCGGTGAGCATGTTCGCCGCCGGCGCGCTCGGTTATGTCACGCAGACCGGCTGGCTGCCGTTCGCGAACTTCCTCAACACGCAGGCGTTCGCGCGTTTCGCCAGCTACGACCTGTCGGTGATCCCGCTGTTCATCCTGATGGGCAACTTCGCCACCAAGGGCGGCATCAGCAAGGCGCTGTTCGAGTTTGCCGCCGCCGTGATGGGGCGCTTCAAGGGCGGGCTGGCGATGGCGTCGCTGCTGGCGTGCGCGGCGTTCGGCGCCATCAGCGGCTCGTCGGTGGCCACCGCGGCCACCATCACCAGCGTGGCGCTGCCCGAGATGCGGCGCCACGGCTACTCGGGGCGCATCGCCACCGGCACGCTGGCCGCCGGCGGCACGCTCGGCATCCAGTTGCCGCCGTCGATCGTGCTGGTGATCTACGCCATCCTCACCGAGCAGAACATCAGCAAGCTGTTCGCCGCGGCGATCGTGCCGGGCCTGATCGCGATGGTCGGCTACATGGTCGCGGTGGCGATCTACGTGCGCCTGGCGCACGGCCATTCGCCCGAGGTCGAAGACGCGCCGCCGCCGCTCACCTGGCACGCGGTGCTCGGCGTGCTGCCGATCGTGGTGATCTTCGTGCTGGTGTTCGGCGGCATCTACGGCGGCCTGTTCACGCCCACCGAAGGGGCGGCGGTCGGCGCCACCACCACCTTCCTCACCGCACTCGGCAAGGGCGAGATGTCGTTCGCCAAGTTCAAGGAGTGCTTCTACGGCACCGCCGCCAGCGCGGCGATGATCTTCTTCATCTTCCTCGGCGCCGACCTGATGAACTCGGCGCTGGCGCTGACGCAGGTGCCGAATCAGCTCGCGTCGGTGGTGGGCGGATGGGGGCTGGCGCCGCTGGTGGTGGTGGTGGCGATCCTGCTGTTCTACGTGCTGCTCGGCGCGGTGATGGACGAGCTGTCGATGTTGCTGCTGACGATCCCGATCTTCTTTCCGATCGTGATGGGGCTGGACTTCGGCATGCCCAAGGAGTCGGTGGCGATCTGGTTCGGCATCATGGTGCTGATGACAGTGGGCTTCGGGCTGATCGCGCCGCCGGTGGGCCTGAACGTCTACATCGTCAACGGGCTGGCCAGGGACGTGCCGATGGGCGAAACCTATCGTGGCGTGATGCCGTTTCTCGCCAGCGACGTGATCCGAACAGCGCTGTTCCTGTTCTTCCCGATCATCCCGCTGTGGCTGGTGCGCTTCATCGGCTGACGGGCCTGCCCAGGCCATAGGGAAAACCGCGTCCTCGCGGCGCCGGCGGCGCCGTTACCGTTGAGTGTCGTTCCTACTGTGGAGAGTCCAACCATGAAACGCCGCACCTTCGTTCGAGGCGCTGCCGCGGCTGCGGCGCTCGGCGCGCCGCACCTGGCGGGCCTGGCCCAGCAGAGCGTGACGCTGAAGTTCCACACCTTCATGGCGCCGATGAGCAACGTGTGGCTGACGATGCACAAGCCGTGGATGGAGAAGGTGGAGAAAGACTCCGGCGGCCGCATCAAATTCGAGGCCTACCCTGCGATGCAGCTCGGCGGCACGCCGGTGCAGCTGTACGACCAGGCGCGCGACGGCGTGGTCGACATCGTCTGGACGCTGCCGGGCAGCACGGCCGGGCGTTTTCCGCGCATCGAGGTGTTCGAGCTGCCGTTCGTGATGAACAACGCCGAGGCCACGTCGAAGGCTTACTGGGAATACGTGCAGACGATGGCGCCCGACGAGTTCAAGGAAACGCAGGTGATCGCGCTGCACGTGCATGGTCCGGGCATGTTCCATTCGGTCAGCAAGCAGATCAAGACGCATGCCGATCTCAAGGGCATGAAGGTGCGCGGGCCGACGCGCCAGATCACCAAGCTGCTCGCCTCGGTGGGTGCCACGCCGGTGGGCATGCCGCTGCCGCAGATCCCTGACGCGTTGTCCAAGGGCACCATCGACGCCTGCGTGATCCCGTGGGAGGTGGTGCCGGCGGTCAAGGTGCACGAACTGACCAAGTTCCACAGCGAGTTCGACTCCAACGGCCCGGCGCTGTACACCACCACCTTCGTGATGGCGATGAACAAGCCCAAGTACGACGGCCTCGCGCCCGACCTGAAGAAGGTGATCGACGCCAACTCCGGCCTGGCCACTTCGGGGTGGCTGGGCAAGGTGCAGCAAGGCAACGACCCGGCAGGACGCAAGCCGGCGGTCGATCGCGGCAATACGCTCTACACCTTCCCGGCGTCGGAGCGCGAGGAGTTCATCAAGCTGTCGGCGTCGGTCGAGGAGGAGTGGGTGGCCGACATGAACAAGCGCAACTTCGACGGCAAGAAGCTGCTGGCCACCGCCAAGGAGTTGATCGCCAAGCACGGGAAAGCCTGAGGGCTCCACACCCAGCGAAAAGGGCGCCGTCGGGCGCCCTTTTTCATTGATGCGTAGCGGTCGGCTCAGCGGCCGCGGCCACCGCGGTGCGGGCGCGCGCCTGCGGGGCCGCCATGCGGGCTGCCGCCGGGCCGCGGGCCCTGCGCGGGCTTGGCCCCTTGCGGCGCGCGGGCATCGCGCGGCGCATGCGTGCCTTGCAGCGGACTCGCAGCGCGCGACGGGTGCGCCGGCTTCGGTGCTCGCCCCTGCGGCGGTCGCGACGGCCGGCCGCCGTTGCCGTTGCGTCGTTGGCCGCCGACGCCGATCGTCATGCGGCCGAGCAGGATCGGCTCGGCGCGCTCGTTGGGATCGGGCTCGAAGCCCTTGATCACCTCGCGCGGGATGTCCTTGCGGATCAGCCGCTGGATGTCGCGCAGGAAGATCTCTTCGTCGACGCAGGCCAGCGAGATCGCCTCGCCAGTGGCGCCGGCGCGGCCGGTGCGGCCGATGCGGTGCACGTAGTCTTCCGGCACGTTGGGCAGTTCGTAGTTCACCACGTGCGGCAACTGGTCGATGTCGATGCCGCGCGCCGCGATGTCGGTGGCCACCAGCACGCGCAGGTCGCCGCTCTTGAAGTCGGCCAGCGCCTTGGTGCGTGCGCCCTGGCTCTTGTTGCCGTGGATCGCCATCGCGCTGATGTCGTTCTTGTCGAGGTACTCGGTCAGCTTGTTGGCGCCGTGCTTGGTGCGCGTGAACACCAGCACCTGGTGCCAGTCGCCCTGCAGGATCAGGTGCGCCAGCAGCTCCTTCTTGCGGTCGCGGCTGACCGGATGCACACGCTGCGCCACCAACTCGGCCGGTGCGTTGCGGCGCGCCACTTCGATCAGCGCGGGCTGGTTCAGCAGGCGATCCGCCAGATCCTTGATCTCGTCGCTGAAGGTGGCCGAGAACAGCAGGCTCTGCTTCTTCTTGGGCAGCGCCGCCAGCACCTTCTTGATGTCGTGGATGAAGCCCATGTCGAGCATGCGGTCGGCCTCGTCGAGCACGAAGATCTGCACGTGGCTCAGGTCGAGCGTGCGCTGGCCGTGATGATCGAGCAGGCGCCCCGGCGTGGCCACCAGGATGTCGACGCCGCGCTTGAGCTTGTCGAGCTGCGGCTGCATGCCGACACCGCCGAACATCACCATGCTCTTGAGTTGCAGGTGTTTGCCGTAGGTGCGCACACTTTCTTCCACCTGCGCGGCCAGTTCGCGTGTCGGCGTGAGGATCAGGCAGCGGATCGCGACGCGGCCGCGCGCATCGCGCACCGCCGGTTGTGCTGACAGGCGCTGCAGCATCGGCAGCACGAAGCCGGCCGTCTTGCCGGTGCCGGTTTGTGCGCCGGCCAGCAGATCGCCGCCCTCGAGCACCGCAGGAATGGCCTGCACCTGGATCGGGGTGGGGGTTTCGTAGCCCTGCTCGCGCACGGCACGCAAAATCGGCTCGGCCAAGCCGAAGTCCTGGAAGTTCATTTTGATTTGGACGCCGCGCGGTGACGCGCTGGCGCTGGATCGATCGGCCTGCTGCCGCGTGCGTTGCACGGGCACCAGTCGTGAAGGCAGATGGGATGACTGAGAGTCGGAATCGACTGCGGTCGCGTGACTGGTGGCGCGATCGACCGGCGCATTCTACCCGACAGCGGCCGCGCGGGCCGCTGCGGCGACAATAGAGGGCTTCACTGACCTGCAGTACCGCACACAACACCATGGCTCAATACGTTTACACGATGAACCGCGTCGGCAAGATCGTGCCGCCGAAGCGGCAGATCCTGAAGAACATCTCGCTGTCGTTCTTCCCCGGCGCCAAGATCGGCGTGCTCGGCATCAACGGCTCGGGCAAGAGCACGCTGCTGAAGATCATGGCCGGCCTCGACAACGAGATCGAGGGCGAGGCCGTTCCGATGCCCAACCTGAAGATCGGCTTCCTGCCGCAGGAGCCGCAGCTCGATCCCGATCAGTCGGTGCGCGAGGCGGTGGAGCAGGGCATCGGCGGCGTGCTCGAGGCCAAGAAGCGCCTGGACGAGGTGTATGCCGCGTATGCCGAACCCGATGCCGACTTCGACAAGCTCGCCGCCGAGCAGGCCGAGCTCGAGGCGGTGATCGCCGCCGCCGGCAGCGAGAACACCGAGCACCAGCTCGAGATCGCCGCCGACGCGCTGCGCCTGCCGCCGTGGGATGCGCAGATCGGCAAGCTGTCGGGTGGCGAGAAGCGCCGCGTCGCGTTGTGCCGCCTGCTGCTCAGCAAGCCCGACATGCTGCTGCTCGACGAGCCGACCAACCACCTGGACGCCGAGTCGGTGGAATGGCTCGAGATCTTCCTCAAGCGCTTTCCGGGCACCGTGGTCGCGATCACCCACGACCGCTACTTCCTCGACAACGCGGCCGAGTGGATTCTCGAGCTCGACCGCGGCATGGGCATCCCGTGGAAGGGCAACTACTCCAACTGGCTGGACCAGAAGGAGCAGCGCCTGGAGCAGGAGCAGAAGACCGAAGACGCGCGCATGAAGGCGATGAAGAAGGAGCTCGAGTGGGTGCGCCAGAACCCCAAGGGCCGCCAGGCCAAGAGCAAGGCGCGGCTGGCGCGCTTCGAGGAGCTGAGCGACGTCGAGTACCAGAAGCGCAACGAGACCAACGAGATCTTCATCCCGGTGGGCGAGCGGCTGGGCAACGAGGTGATCGAGTTCAAGAACGTCACCAAGGGCTTCGGCGATCGTGTGCTGATCGACGGCCTGTCGTTCAAGGTGCCGGCCGGCGCCATCGTCGGCATCATCGGCCCCAACGGCGCCGGCAAGTCGACGCTGTTTCGCATGATCCAGGGCAAGGAGAAGCCCGATGCCGGCGAAATCGCCGTCGGTCACACGGCCAAGCTTGCGTTCGTCGACCAGAGCCGCGAGTCGCTGGCCAACGACAAGACGGTGTGGGAAGACGTCTCCGGCGGCCTCGACAACATCACGGTGGGCAAATTCGTGGTGCCGAGCCGTGCCTACCTGGGCCGCTTCAACTTCAAGGGCAACGACCAGCAAAAACGCGTCGGCCAGCTCTCGGGCGGTGAACGCGGCCGGCTGCACCTGGCCAAGACGTTGTCGCAGGGTGGCAACGTGCTGCTGCTCGACGAGCCGAGCAACGACCTCGACGTCGAGACGCTGCGTGCGTTGGAGGATGCGTTGCTCGAGTTCGCCGGCTCGGTGATGGTGATCAGCCACGACCGCTGGTTCCTCGACCGCATCGCCACCCACATCCTGGCCTGCGAAGACGAGGGCAGGTGGGAGTTCTTCCCCGGCAACTTCCACGAGTACGAGGCCGACAAGGTCAGGCGCCTGGGGGAAGAAGGCGCGCGGCCGCACCGGCTGCGCTTCAAGGCGTTGAAGTAGGCCCAGCGCCCCAAACGGCCGGCGCAACCGCAACGCGCGGGGAGCGCTCGGCAAGGACGGCGTGCGTGACGCACGGCGCAGCGACTGGGGCAAGCCTGGGCCGCCGTCGCGCTCCCTTGCCTCACAATTCGAGCCGTGTGGGCTGGTGGCCCGCAGGGTGAGCGGCCGCGACCTGCGACGGCCTTCGTGTGGTGTGTGTCGATGAGCAAGATGTCGTTGCGTTCGCTGGGCCTGGTCTGTGGCGGGGTTTGGCTGTTGGCGGGTTGCGCCACACCGCCGGCAGGCCCAACGGCCGCGCCGGGCACCACAGCCGCCCCGGCCGCCGCCGCGGGTACGGCGCGCGCCGCTTCCGGTCCTGCCGCCGGCGCGCCGCAGCCCGGGCAGCCACCGGCCTTTGCCAGCGTGATCAAGGACGCCAAGAAGATCGAGGGCGCGCTCACGCTCTGGCAGAAGGATGACAAGGTCTGGATCGAGCTCGCCCCGGCAGACTTCGGCCGTCTGATGCTGTTTGCGCCGAAGATCTCGCAGGGCATCGGCGAACCCGGCTTGTACGGCGGCACGATGGTCGGCCCGTATGGGCGCTACGGCCGCCAGCAGCTGGTGGAGTTTCGTCGCGTGCACAACCAGGTGCAGCTGCTGGCCCGCAACACCGAGTTCCGTGCACCGGACCTCACGCCCGAGGGCCGCGCGGTGCAGGCCGCCTTCTCGCCGAGCCTGGTGGGCAGCGCGGCGGTGGCGAGCCAGGCACACCCAGACAGCAAGGCCGTGCTGATCGAGGCCAACGGCATCTTCGTCAACGATCTGCTGGGCATCGCCATCGCGTTGCAGCGCAACTACCGTCAGGGTTACTCGTTCGACGGCCGCAACTCGGCCATCACGGCGGTGCGCGGCAAGCCCGATCAGGTGGTGATCGAGGTCGCGGCGCACTACGCCAGCGCGGGCATTGCGCAGCAGATGCCCGGCGGCCCGCCAGGCCCGGCGCCCTCGATGCCCCATACGCTGCCCGACGTGCGCAGCATGTTCCTGGGCATGCACTACTCGCTGGCCACGCTGCCGGCGCAGCCGATGCGGCCACGCAAGTCGGACCCGCGGATCGGCTACTTCGACACCGTGACGCAGGACTTCGGCGACGACCTGGCGCGCACGCCGCGCCGCCATCAGATCAATCGCTGGCGCCTCGAGAAGAAGGACCCGGCCGCCGAGATCTCCGAGCCGGTCAAGCCGATCACCTTCTGGCTCGACCGCACCATTCCGCTCAAGTATCGCGACGCGATCGCCCGCGGCATCCTGCTGTGGAACGGCGCGTTCGAGCGCATCGGATTCAAGAACGCGATCGTCGTCAAGATCCAGCCCGACGACGCCGATTTCGACACGCTGGACGTCGGCATCGCCTCGATCCGCTGGATGACCAACGCGTCGCCGTCGTTCGGCGCCATCGGGCCGAGCCAGATCGACCCGCGCACCGGCGAGATCCTCGATGCCGACATCGCCTTCGAGAGCCTGTCGTCGCGCAACGTGCGTGCGCTGCGCTCGCAGGTGCTGGCCTCGCGGGTGGCGGTCGACTGGCCCGCGCTGATGCAGTCGAGCGCGCCCGAGCGGGTGGCCGAGCTGACGGCACGCAGCGCCGCCGGCGCCGGCCATGCGGCCGAGCAATGCCAGCATGCCGACATGGCCGCCGAGCAGCTTTCCTACGCGCTGGACGTGCTCGAGGCGCGCGGCGACATCGACCCGGCCAGCCCCGAGGCCCAGCAATGGGTGTTCGACTACCTCACCGACACCACGGTGCACGAGGTCGGCCACACGCTGGGCCTGCGCCACAACTTCCGCAGCTCGCGCATCTACAGCGAGGCGCAGCTCGCCGACCCCGAGTTCACCCGCCAAAACGGGCTCGCCGGCTCGGTGATGGAGTACGCGCCGATCAACCTCGCGCGCCCGGGCGAGCGCACCACCAGTGCCTGGCAGCTGTCGCTGGGGCCCTACGACTACTGGGCCATCGAGTACGGCTACAAGCCGATCGCGCCGGAGCACGAGGCTGCCGAGTTGCAGCGCATCGCCGCGCGCAGCAGCGAGCCGCAGCTCGCCTACGGCACCGACGAAGACAACTTTCTCGGCATCGATCCGGAGTCGCTGCACTTCGACCTCGGCAGTGACCCGGTGGTGTTCGCCAGGAAGCGCTTCGACATCGCGCGCGACCTGATCCGCCGCCAGGAGATGCGCGAGCTCAAGCCCAACGAGGACTACTCGGTGCTGCGCCGCTCGATCGGCTTCGCGCTGCGCGACATGGGGCGTGCGTCGGGCATCCTGGCGCGCCAGATCGGCGGCGTGCGCACCTTGCGCGACCACCCCGGCAGTGGCCGTGATCCCTTGCTGCCGGTGAGCGCCGCGGCGCAGCGCCAGGCGCTGGACCTGCTGGCCAGCGGCGTGCTGGCGGCCGACAGCTTCGCGCTGTCGCCGGCACTGCAGCGGCGCATGGCACCCAGCTTCGCCGAAAGGCGCGATGCGCTGTTTGCCGGCGACGGGCCGGTGGCCACCGACTATTCGCTGGCGTCGGCGGTGCTCGAGATGCAGCGCGCGCTGCTCGGCTCGCTGATGAACGACGGCGTCGCGCAGCGCCTGCTCGACAGCGAAACCAAGGTCGACGCCAACGGCCCCGCGCTGCGCCTGTCCGAACTGATGCAAAGGCTCAATGGCGAGGTATGGAGCGAGCTGCAGGCCGGCGGCGGCGACATCCCGTCGATGCGTCGCGAGCTGCAACGCGAGCACGTCAACCGGCTGGCCGGCCTGTTGCTCAGGCCGGGTGCGCTGAGCCGGGCCGACGCGCGCTCGCTGATGCGCGTGCAATCGCAGGAGCTGCTCGTTCGCATCCAGGCGGCTGGGCAGCGCAAGGGCTTGAGCAGCGAGGCGCGCGCGCACCTGCAAGACAGTGCCGACACGCTGCGCCAGGCGCTCAATGCGCCGCTGATGCGGCAGGGCACTTGAGGCTCTCAGCCGGCGCACCGGCCTGAGGGGCCGCGCGGGCCGGCGCTCGCACCGCGCCGGCCGCCGTTCGTCGCACCGCAGCCGCGCCTGCCTTGGTCGCGGGCGTTTGCGGCGCTATCGTGCCGGCATGGCCGAATCCATGGAGTCCCTGCGCGCCGACGGCCGTCCCTCGGTGGCCGCCCGCGTGTGGAGCGAGCTGCGACACGGCAGCCTGGGCTGGGCGCTCGGCCTGGCGGTGCTGGTGGCGCTGGCGTTGAACCCGATCTTCGTGGTGCCGCTGCCGGTGCTGCTGGGACGCACGCTGTTCGTGGCGCTGATGCTGGTGCTGGTGTTCCACGGTGTGGGCATGCTGCGCCAGAGCCTGCTGCCGCGCTGGCTGGCGCAGACGGTGGCGGTGGCGCTGACCGCGCCGGTGGCCACGGCGATCGTCTACCTGATCGCCACCAGCGGCGACGTGCAGTCGTTCGTCGGCAACCCCTATCGGGTGACCGGGTTTCTGTGGATCGCCGGCTGCGGCCTCGGCTTCGGCCTGCTGGTGACGCTCGGCGCGCTGGTGCGAGAGCGCGACGCACTGGCGCGCTCGCAGGCGCTGCAGTTCGAGCTCGAGCGCGGGCGCCTGGAGCGCCAGGCGCTCGACGCGCGGCTGGCGGTGCTGACGGCGCAGATCGAGCCGCACTTCCTGTTCAACACGCTGGCCAACGTGCAGGCGCTGGTCGACAGCGGCTCGCCGCGCGCCGCCCCGGTGCTGAGGAGCCTGATCGCGTACCTGCGCGCCGCGATGCCCAAGCTGCAGGAGGGCGGCCTGTCCGCGCTGGGCGATGAGATCGACCTGGTGCGCGCCTATCTCGACCTGATGCACCTGCGCATGCCCGACCGGCTGCAGGTGCACATCGACGTCGAGCCCGCGCTGCTGGCGTTGCGTTTTCCGCCGATGCTGCTGCTGACGCTGGTGGAAAACGCCGTGCGCCACGGCATCGACCCCAGCGAGCAGGGTGGCCGCATCGAGGTTGGTGGCCGCGTCGACGCCGCGACGCGGCGTGTGCGGCTGTGGGTGGCCGACACTGGCCGCGGCCTGCGCGGGCCGCCGACGCCGGGCACCGGCCTGGACAATGCCCGCGAGCGTCTGCGCGGCGTGTTCGGCACCGACTCGCAATTGACACTCGAGCGAGCCGAGCCGCACGGCGTGCGCGCCGAACTCAGTTTCACGGCGGCACCGGCATGACGACGACAACCCATCGCGCGCTCATCGCCGACGACGAGCCGCTGCTGCGCGAGCATCTGGCGATGCATCTGGCGCGCCAGTGGCCCGAGCTGCAGATCGTCGGCGAGGCGCGCAACGGCCGCGAGGCGGTGGAGATGTTCGACCAGTTGCGCCCCGACGTGGTGTTCCTCGACGTGCACATGCCGGGTATCAGCGGTGTCGATGCGGCGCGCGCGATCGGCCCGCTGGCGCAGATCGTGTTCGTGACCGCCTTCGAGCAGTACGCGGTGCAGGCGTTCGAGCAAGGTGCGATCGACTACGTGGTCAAGCCGCTCGACGAAACCCGGCTCGCCGCCACCGTGTCGAGACTGAAGGAGCGCCTGGCCGAGCGGGCCGCCCGCGGCAGCGACGACACCCAGCTCGACACGGCTTTGGAGCAACTGGCGCGGCGCTTGAGCCGCCATCCGGCCGCGTTGCCTCGGCTGCAGTGGATCCGCGCCTCGGTGGGCAGCACCGTCAAGCTGATCGCGGTGGACCAGGTCGCGTATCTGCGATCGGACGAGAAGTACACGCTGGTGGCATGGGAGGGCGGCGAGGCGCTGATCCGCAAGCCGATCCGCGAGCTGATCGACGAGCTCGACCCCGAACAGTTCGTTCAAGTGCACCGCTCGGTGATCGTCAACCTGCGCCAGGTGGCCCAGGTCACGCGCGGCGCCAACGAAACCGCCGAAGTCCACCTGCGCGGCCGCACCGAGACGCTGCCGGTCAGCCGCAGCTACCTGCACCTGTTCAGGCAGATGTAGGGCAAGCCTCGATCGGATGCGATCGGCCTGCGGCGTCGCGGAAATCTCCCTCACCCATGAATGGGGCGTGACATCGGGGCGCACCATGCGTCACCATTGGTCATGGTCCACGCGGGCAGTGCCCGCGGCATGCGCAGTGCCCTGCCACGGGAGGGGTCGGGCGCGCCGGGCCGGCGGAGGGCGACGCTCTTGGTTCATCTGATCTGCCTGCGCTGCAATCGAGCCAACACGGCTGAGTCGAAGTTCTGCAGTGAGTGCGGGGCGGGTTTGCTGCGCAAGTTCTGCAGCGAGTGCCATGCGGTCAACGACGCGGAATCGCATTTCTGCCAGTCGTGCGGTGCCGCGCTGCCGGCGCCGCCGTCCGTGTCGCCAGCGCCATCGGCGCTACCCCCGGGCGAGGTACCGGACCTGACCGACGTTGCCTACCTGGAACCCGACGAACCGCGGCAGCTGGTCTCGGCGCCGGGTCAGTTTTACGGCGGGCCGATCGTCGCAGTGCCGCCGCAATTGCCCATGCTGCCCGGCGAGACGGTGTTCGCGGTGGGCAAGGCAGCGGCCTCGACCTATCGCACACCGATCCTGCTGGGTCTGGGGAGCGTGGCGATGTTGCTGTTCGCTGTCCTGCTGTGGCCACGCAGCGAGTCCCCCAGTGCGCCACCATCTGCTGCGGCACGAGGGCCGTTGTCGACTTCCGCAGGCAAAGGCACAGTCGGAGTCACCGCCATGCCGGCGTTGACCGAGGCCGCGGCGCCAGCGGCCCATACCGCTTCGGCATCGGGCGACGTGCTGCGACACGAGCCCGCTATGGCGCCCCCGCCGCCGCTGTCGGGCTCCGCGAAGGAGCCCGACATGACCCAGCCGCGGCGCTCGCCGACCGATTGGATCTTGTCCGCCCACCCGCCTGCAGCCGGACCCGCGAAGAAGCCCACCCCCGCAGCAGAACGCCCCCGCACGCCAGCGCAGCCGCGGCCACGCCAGGCCGTGCCGCTCGAGTGCACGCCGCAAGTGGATGCATTGGGCTTGTGCGAACCAGGTGCCAAGGTCACAGGGAGATAGACGATGAGTCGAATGGTCCGAACGTGTGCTGCGCTGATGGGTGCTTGCCTGCTGCTGGCGATGGCCCAGCGTGCCGACGCCGCCACGGCGTACAAGATCGTCACCGCGTCGGAGCGCGGCACCTACATCCAGATCGGCAAGGATCTCGCCAAGTTCGTGGCGCCGCAGGCGCAGATCGAGTTGGAGGCGTTGCCGTCGGCCGGGTCGGCGGAGAACAT
>DATDJF010000367.1:0-10653 GCA_036520715.1 Burkholderiaceae bacterium
AACTTCATCGAGGCGACTCGCGAGACCTGCTACTTCCAGATCGGCGAGTCGAAGTACGGCAAGCCGGTGCTCGATCGCCTGATCACCCCCACCACGCCGCTGGAGACCGCGGCCAAGTGCGCGCTGGTCTCGATGGACTCGACCTTGAAGTCCAACCTCGGTGTCGGCCTGCCGCTGGACCTGCTGGTGTACCGTCAAGGCGAGTTCGGCAGCGACCGCATCGTCGCCATCGACGAGCGCAACCCGTACTTCCTGATGATCCGCAACACCTGGGGCCAGCGCCTGCGCGAGGTGTTCGACAGCCTCGAAGACCCGCGCTGGGACGGCGGCGAAACCCAGCACCCGCTGCGCGTGGCGTCCGAGCGCTACGAGCCGATGCGCAAGATCACGCATCCGGGCGAGAAGATCGTCTAGGCCTTTTCGCGGCTGGCCGGCGCGGGCGTGCGCGCGAACTCCCGCAGCACGCGCCCGATCACCCGCATCGAACGCTCGATCACCGCCGGCGCGAACGCCCCGTAGCCGAGCACCAGGCCGTTCCAGGGCCGCGGGTTCCAGCAGGTCGACGACAGCGCGATCGCCATCACGCCTTGTTCGCGGATGCGGCGCACCACCTCCATGTCGCTCACGTCCGCGGGCAGGTGCAGGCAGGCGTGCGTGCCGGCCGCGGTGGGGCCGAGCTGGGCCCAGTCCGGCAGATGGCGCAGCGCCGCCACCAGCGCGTCGCGCCGTTGGCGCGACACCTGGCGCAGCACGCGCAGGTGGTTGCTCATGTGGCCCTCGTCGATGAAGGCGGTCATCGCGATCTGCAGCGACGCGTTGCTGTGGTCGCCAAGCAGCCCGCGCATCGCCACGAACACCTCGACCAGGCGCTCCGGCACCACCAGGTAGGCCAGGCGCAGCGACGGGAACATGATGCCCTCGAAGGTGCCCATCAGCAGCACACGATCGGAGCGGTCCATCGACTGGAATGCGGCCGGCGCCGCACCGTCGTGCGCGATCTCGTCGTTGAAGTTGCCTTCGATGATCCAGGCGCCGCTCTCGTCGGCCCACTGCAGCAGATCGGCGCGGCGCGCGCTGTCGGTGCGCACACCGAGCGGAAACTGCGTCAGCGGATGCAGGTACACGGCCGCCGCGTCGGGTGCGGCGGCGCGGCCGGCGGCCACGTCGAGGCCGCGCGCATCGAGCGGCACGCCGACCACCTGGGCGCGCAGCACCTGAAACAGCGACACCAGGCTGGCATGCCCCGGGTCCTCGAGCCACACCTTGTCGCCAGGCTCCAGCAGCACGCGACCGATCAGCTCGATGGCCTGCATCGGACTGTTGAGCACCAGCACCTGCTGCGGCGAGCACACCGTCGCACGCGTCAACGAGAGGTGGCGCGATATCGCCTCGCGCAGCGCCGGCAGCCCGGCGGCGGGGCCGTAGCTGAGGTGGGCACGGTACGGCTCTCCCAACGCACGCTGCATCAGGCGGCGCCAGGTGGCCAGCGGGAACTGCTCGATCATCGGCGCCCGCGCGAACAGCGGCACCGGCGTCAGCAGGACATGCGGCAGTTCGATCTGCCTGGGCTTGCCCAGATAAACCGAGAAGCGGTTGAGCACCTGCTGGGCCGACTGGCTGGGCGGGCGCAGCACGCGCGGCGTGTCCGGCTGAAATACGGGTTGTGGGCGCTGCGTCACGTAGCTGCCGTCGCCGACACGCCGCTCGAGGTAGCCCTCCATCTGCAACTGCGCGAAGGCCTCGTCGACCGCGCCGCGCGCCACTCCCCAGTCGGCCGCGAGCTGGCGCGCCGATGGCAGCCGCGCGCCCGGGGCCAGCACCCGGCGATGGATCGCATCGAGCACCGTCTGGTACACCTGCAAGCGGCGCGACAACCGCTGCGCAGAGGGCTGGACCAGCGGCTGGATCAGAACGCCCGATGCTTGCTTGACCACAGGGCCCGTGTGTGATTTGGAGCGCCGCCAATTTAGCCGCAGCACGCGACGAAACGCTCCCGGATGCGACGGGCTGCGACTCCCGATGCCCGAGCCGCGTGCCAGGCGCAATGGCCGGCGGCCGGGGGCCACAATGGTCCTTGTTCGTCGCCGCCCCGGCAACCATCATGCGGGCATCGTGGGCGATCACCGAGAGCTTTGGGTCACCGCGGCGGCTGCACAGGCGGCAGCCGGCGATGCGGCGTGGTGCGCGCCGACGCACCTGGTGCTGATGGTGGCGTACCACCGCGCCCCGCAGCGTGATCTGCTCGATTGCCTGGCGCAACGGGGCCTGCGCTGCATCTGGGTCGACGGCCTGCAGGCGGTCGGCGCCGTGGCTGGCCAGGTGGTGCCCGATGCCGTGGTGTTCGACGCCCAGGCCGAGAACTCGCCGCTGCCCGCGGCCTTGACGCAATTGCGCCACTGGTTCGGCGGTCCGCTGCTGGTGCTCGACGGCTCGGCCGACGACGTCGACGAGATCCTGGCGATCGAACTCGGCGCCGACGGCCAATTGGCTCATCCGTTCAATCCGCGCCGGCTGCGCGCCCGGCTCGAGGCCCTGCTGCGACGGCCCGCCGCGACGGCGCCGCCCACGCTGCCCGAGCACGAGGCGCCGCCCGAGTTGCCGGCCGGCTGGCATCTCGACGCGGTGCACAACCGCCTGCACCGCGGCGAGCGGTCGGTGGCGCTGAGCGCCGGCCAGTTGCACCTGCTGCGCTGCCTGGCGCTGCACGGCGGACGCGTGGTGCCCCGCGCCGACCTGCACCGGCAGGTGTGCGCGCCGGAATCCGACCTGCGGGCCCGCAGCATCGACGTCTACGTGCATCGCTTGCGCCAGCGCCTGCTCGCCGCCGGCGTGCACGACCTGTCGATCCACGCCGTGCGCGGACGTGGCTTCATGCTGCGCAGCGAGGCCCAGGCAGCGCTCGCGCCGCTGCGCGCCCACCGCAGCGCCGTCGACGCCTACCTGCACCAGTAGCGGCGCGGCGCGCGCGGCGTCGCTGCAGCCACGCTGGGGCTCGCCCTGCGCTGCTGCTGCGGCAGCACAGCCGACCGATGGCGCCTCCACGCAGGGGCGGTGAAGGCGATCGATATAATCGCGCTTTACCACCAGGCCGAAAGTGCGCTGCACGGCAGCCGCCCAAGGCCGCACGACATGACCAAGTACGTGTTCGTCACCGGTGGCGTGGTGTCTTCCTTGGGCAAGGGCATCGCGTCGGCATCGCTCGCGGCCATCCTGGAGTCGCGCGGCCTCAAGGTCACCCTGATCAAGCTGGATCCGTACCTCAACGTCGACCCGGGCACGATGAGCCCGTTTCAGCACGGCGAGGTGTTCGTCACCGACGATGGCGCGGAAACCGACCTCGACCTCGGCCACTACGAGCGCTTCATCTCCACCAAGATGAAGCGCTGCAACAACTTCACCACCGGCCAGATCTACAAGAGCGTGCTCGAAAAGGAGCGCCGCGGCGACTACCTCGGCAAGACGGTGCAGGTGATCCCGCACGTCACCAACGAGATCCAGGATTTCATCCGCCGCGGCGCCGGCGTCATCGCCGGGCCCGGCGACGAAGCCAGGTTCAATGCGGCCGACGCCGCCCAGGTCGCGATCTGCGAGGTCGGCGGCACGGTGGGCGACATCGAGTCGCTGCCGTTCCTCGAGGCCGTGCGCCAGCTCAGCCTGAAGCTCGGGCCTACGAACACCGCGTTCGTGCACCTCACGTACGTGCCGTGGATCGCCGCTGCCGGCGAGCTGAAGACCAAGCCCACGCAGCACACGGTGCAGAAGCTGCGCGAGATCGGCATCCAGCCCGATGCGCTGCTGTGCCGCGCCGACCGCCGCATCCCCGACGAAGAGCGCGACAAGATCTCGCTGTTCACCAACGTCACCACGCCGGGCGTGATCTCGATGTGGGATGTCGACACCATCTACAAGGTGCCGCGCATGCTGCACGAGCAGGGCCTGGACGAGCTGATCTGCATGAAGCTGCAGTTGCTCACCCGCCCGGCCGACCTCAAGCGCTGGGACAAGCTGGTGCACGAGGTCGAGCACCCCAAGACCTCGGTGCGCATCGCGATGTGCGGCAAGTACACCGACCTGTCGGATTCGTACAAGTCGCTCAACGAGGCGCTGCGCCACGCCGGCATCCACAACCACGCCCGGGTCGACATCGAATACGTCGACTCCGAGACGCTGACGCCGGCCACGGTGGGCCAGCTGGCGGCGTTCGACGCGGTGCTGGTGCCCGGCGGCTTCGGCAAGCGCGGCATCGAGGGCAAGATCGTCGCCGCGCAGTACGCGCGCGAGCACCGCATCCCTTACCTGGGCATCTGCCTGGGCATGCAGGTGGCGTCGATCGAGATCGCGCGCCACAAGGCGGGGCTGGACAGCGCCAACTCCACCGAGTTCGACCCCGACACGCCGCACCCGGTGATCGCGTTGATCGACGAGTGGCAGGATCGCGACGGTTCGATCCAGAAGCGCACCGCGTTGTCCGACCTCGGCGGCACGATGCGCCTGGGCTCGCAGAGCTCCGACGTCAAGCCCGGCACGCTGGCGCACCGCATCTACGGCAACGTGGTCACCGAGCGGCATCGCCATCGTTACGAGGCCAACGAGCACTACCTCGAGCGGCTGCAGGCCGCGGGCCTGGTGATTTCGGCCATCACCCAGCGCGACAAGCTGACCGAGATCGTCGAACTGCCGCAGGCCGTGCACCCGTGGTTCGTCGGCGTGCAGTTTCACCCCGAGTTCCGCAGCACGCCGTGGGACGGGCACCCGCTGTTCATCAGCTTCGTGCAGGCGGCGCTGGCGCACAAGGCGGCGCGCGAAGGCGCCGGTCGCGAGAAGGCGGCGGCATGAGCCGGCGCTGGGCAGCCCCAAGCCGGCTCGCTCCCCCTCGGGGGGAGGCGGGCGCAGCGAGCAAGGGCGCACCATGAAGCTTTGTGGTTTCGAAGCCGGCCTCGACCGGCCGCTGTTCCTGATCGCCGGCCCCTGTGTGGTCGAGTCCGAGCAACTGCAGCTCGAGGTGGCCGGCCGCCTGAAGGAGATGACCACGGCGCTCGGCATCCCGTTCATCTTCAAGTCGAGCTACGACAAGGCCAACCGCTCCAGCGGCACGTCGTTCCGCGGCCCCGGCATGGACAAGGGCCTGGAGATCCTGGCCAAGGTCAGGCGCGAACTCAAAGTGCCCGTGCTGACCGACGTGCACACCGAGGCCGAGGTGCCCGAGGTCGCCCGCGTCGTCGACGTCCTACAGACGCCCGCCTTCCTGAGCCGGCAAACCGATTTCATCCGTGCGGTCGCGCAAAGCGGCAAGCCGGTCAACATCAAGAAGGGCCAGTTCCTGGCGCCGCACGACATGAAGAACGTGATCGACAAGGCGCGCGCGGCCGCCCGGGAAAAGGGCCTGCCCGAGGACAGCTTCCTCGCCTGCGAACGCGGCGCCAGCTTCGGCTACAACAACCTGGTGTCCGACATGCGCAGCCTGGCGATCATGCGCGAGACCGGCGCGCCAGTGGTGTTCGACGCCACACACTCGGTGCAGCTGCCCGGCGGCCAGGGCACCAGCTCCGGCGGCCAGCGCGAGCACGTACCGGTGCTGGCGCGCGCCGCGGTGGCGGTGGGCATCGCCGGCATCTTCATGGAGACGCACCCCGACCCGGCGAAGGCGCTGTCCGATGGGCCCAATGCGGTGCCGCTGAAGCACATGCGCGCACTGCTCGAACAACTGGTCGCGCTCGACCGCGTGGTCAAGCAGCAGCCGCTGCTCGAGAACGACTTTTCCTGCTGAGCCGCACATCGGAGACAACATGCCGGTCGCCTACCTGATCGTCGAGATGCACATCACCGATCCCGAGCGCTACAAGGCCTACATGGCCGCGGCGCCAGCAGCGGTGAAGGCGGCCGGCGGCGAATACCTGGTGCGCGGCGGCAAGCACGAGGCACTCGAGGGCGACTGGCAACCACACCGCGTGGCGATGCTGCGCTTTGCCAGCTTCGACAAGGCCAAGGCCTTCTACGACGGCGAGCTGTACACCGCCGCGCGCGCCAAGCGCAAGGGCACGACCGAATACTTCAACATGGTGCTGGTCGAGGGCGTGGACGCTCCGGTCTGAACAACAACGAAAGGTGCTTCAGTGAGCGCAATCGTCGATATCGTCGGCCGCGAAATCCTCGACAGCCGCGGCAACCCCACCGTCGAGTGCGACGTGCTGCTCGAGTCGGGCACCATGGGCCGCGCCGCGGTGCCCAGCGGCGCCTCCACCGGCTCGCGCGAGGCGATCGAGTTGCGTGATGGCGACAAGGCCCGCTACGGCGGCAAGGGCGTGCTGCGCGCGGTCGAGCACATCAACACCGAGATCAGCGAGGCCGTGCTCGGGCTCGACGCATCGGAGCAGGCCTTCCTCGACAAGACGCTGATCGATCTCGACGGCACCGACAACAAGGGCCGCCTGGGCGCCAATGCGACGCTGGCCGTCAGCATGGCGGTGGCGCGCGCGGCGGCCGAGGAGTCTGGCCTGCCGCTGTACCGCTACTTCGGCGGCTCCGGCGGCATGAGCATGCCGGTGCCGATGATGAACGTCATCAACGGCGGCGCGCACGCCAACAACAACCTCGACCTGCAGGAGCTGATGATCATCCCGTTGGGTGCGCCGAGCTTTCGCGAGGCGGTGCGCTACGGCGCCGAGGTGTTCCACGCGCTCAAGAAGATCATCCACAACAAGGGCATGAGCACGGCGGTCGGCGACGAGGGCGGCTTCGCACCCAACGTGGCCAGCCACGAGGCGGCGTTGCAGATGCTCGTCGAAGCCATCGACAAGGCCGGCTACACGCCGGGCCAGCAGATCGCGATCGGCCTGGATTGCGCAGCCAGCGAGTTCTACAAGGAAGGCAAGTACCACCTGAGCGGCGAAGGCATGATCCTGTCGGCCGCCGAGTGGACCGACATCCTGGCCACCTGGGCCGACAAGTACCCGATCGTCTCGGTCGAAGACGGCATGGCCGAGAGCGACTGGGACGGCTGGAAGCACCTGACCGACAAGCTCGGCGGCAAGCTGCAGTTGGTGGGCGACGATCTGTTCGTCACCAACACCAAGATCCTGAAGGAAGGCATCACCAAGGGCGTGGCCAACTCGATCCTGATCAAGATCAACCAGATCGGCACGCTCTCCGAAACCTTCGCCGCCATCGAGATGGCCAAACGCGCCGGCTACACCGCGGTGATCAGCCACCGCAGCGGCGAAACCGAAGACGCCACCATCGCCGACATCGCGGTGGGCACCAACGCCGGCCAGATCAAGACGGGGTCGCTGAGCCGTTCGGACCGCATCGCCAAGTACAACCAGCTGCTGCGCATCGAAGAAGACCTCGGCGACGTGGCGCACTACCCCGGCCGCGACGCGCTGTACTGCCTGCGCTAGGGAATGAAGCCCCCACGCTCACTTCGTTCGCTGCCCCCCGAGGGGGCGCGGCCCCGCCTTGGGGCGGCCCGGCGGCGGGTCCCATGATGGCCCGCACCGCCACCTGGCTCCTCGTCACGCTGCTGGTGCTGGTCCATCTCGGTCTTTGGTTCGGCAAGGGCAGCGTGCCCTACGTCTGGGGGCAGCGTTCGCAGCTGGCGGCGCAGCGCCTTCAGAACGATGAAGCCCAGCGGCGCAACCAGCGCATGGCCGCCGAGGTGCTCGATTTGAAGGCCGGCCTCGAGATGATCGAGGAGAAGGCACGCAGCGAGCTCGGCATGGTGCGGCCCGACGAGGTGTTCATCCAGGTCAGCCAGCCAAAGCGCTGACATGCTGGACCAGGCGCTGGCTGTCGCGGCGCCGCTGCTCGTCCCCGCTTTCGTCTGGTGGGGCAGCCCGATCACCTGGCTCGAGATCGTCGCCGTCGTGCTGTCGCTCGCGATGGTGTGGTGCAACCTGCGCGTCAACGTCACCGGCTGGCCGCTGGCGATCGTGGCCTCGGCGTTGTACGGCGTGCTGTTCGCATCGAGCCGCCTGTACGGCGAAGCGGCGCTGCAGTTGCTGTTCATCGTGGTCGCGTTCTGGGGCTGGTGGCAGTGGCTGCGCGGCCATGGCGGCGACGGGCAGCCGCTGCGGGTGCACCGCATGAGCCACGCCCAGCGTGTGGCCATCAGCTGCTGCACGATGGCGGCCTGGCCGCTGCTGGGTTGGCTGCTCGACCGCCACACCGACAGCGACGTGCCCTACCTCGATGCGCTGCCCACCGTCGGCAGCGTCGCCGGGCAGTTCCTGCTCGGCCGCAAGCTGATCGAGAACTGGCTGGTCTGGCTGGCGGTCAACGTGTTCAGCGTCGGCCTGTTCGCCATCAAGGGCCTGTGGCTGACGACGCTGCTGTATGCGGTGTTCGCGGCGCTGTCGGTGGCCGGCTGGCGGGCCTGGCGCGCCCGCTTGCCCGTCGGGTCGCAAGGCACCTGACAATGCCGATAGACTGAACCGGCCCCGACACCACAGGATTCTTCGCGCATGCCGCCATCCGAGCCGCCGCTGGCCGGCACCACGGTGCTCGACTTCACGATCGCGCGCGCCGGCCCCACGGCCGTGCGTTTGCTCGCCGACTGGGGCGCCAACGTCATCCGTATCGAGGCGCGGCCGCAAGACAGCGAGCGCGCGATGACCGGCCGCCGCCACGGCAGCGACGAGCAGAACCTGCACCGCAACAAGCGCAGCCTGTGCCTGGACCTGAAGTCGCCGCGCGGCCGCGAGGTGCTCGACCGGCTGGTGCGGCGCAGCGACGTGGTGGTGGAGAACTTTCGCGCCGACGTCAAGGAGCGCCTGGGCCTGGGCTACGAGCGCCTGCGTGCGCTCAACCCACGCGTCGTGTTGGCCAGCATCTCGGGCTTCGGGCAGGACGGGCCCTATGCCGACCGGCCCGGCGTCGATCAGATCGTGCAGGGGTTGAGCGGCCTGATGTCGATCACCGGCGAGCCCGGCCGCGGGCCGATGCGTGTGGGCATCGCGGTGTCCGACACCGCGGCCGGCATGTTTCTCGGCCAGGGCATCCTGCTGGCGCTGCTGCAGCGCGAGCGCACCGGCGTCGGCCAATGGGTGCACACCTCGCTGCTGGAATCGATGATCAACAAGCTCGACTTCCAGGCCGCTCGCTGCACGATGAGCGGCGAGGTGCCCGGCCAGGAAGGCAACCAGCACCCGACCCTGGCGCCAATGGGCACCTTCCGCGCGCGCGACGGCCTCATCAACCTCGCCGCCAGCACGCAGAAGATGTGGGACGCGTTGTGCGAGGCGCTCGACGCCCAGCACCTGACGCGGCAGCCCGAATTCGCCAGCGCAGAGCTGCGCAACCGCAACCGCCAGACGCTCGAGGGTGCCCTCAACGCCGCGACGCAGCGCTTCAGCGCCGCCGAGCTGGTGCAGCGGCTCAACCCGGTGGGCGTGCCGTGCGGGCCGATCCACGACATCGGCCAGGCGTTCGCAGACCCGCAGGTGCAGCACCTGCGCCTCACGCGTGAGGCCGAGCATCCGACGCTCGGGCGCGTCAACCTGCTGCGCTCGCCGATCAACCTGTCGGCCTGTGCGCACCCCGAGCACTTCGAGCGCGCGGCGCCCGACCCGGGGCAACACAGCGCGGAGCTGCTGCGCGAGGCGGATTTCAGCGACGCCGAGATCGCCGCGCTGATCGAACAAGGAGTCGTCACATGACGCCGCTGCGTGCGGTGGCGCTGGCCACCGGAAAGATCATCGCCGAGGTCGACGGCGGCATCGGCTGGCTGCGCATCAACCAGCCCGAGCGCCGCAACGCGATCTCGCTGGAAATGTGGCAAGGCCTGGCCGATGCCACTGCCGCGTTCGAAGCCGACGATGCGGTGCGCGTGGTGGTGATGCACGGCGTCGGTGGCCGTTCCTTCGCCGCCGGCGCCGACATCAGCGAGTTCGAGCAACAGCGCGCCAATGCCGAGCAGAAGCAGCGCTACGGCGAGGTCGCCGCGCGCGGCTACCTCGGCCTGTCGTCGCTGAGCAAGCCGTTGATCGCGATGGTCCAGGGCTACTGCATCGGCGGCGGCATGGCCATTGCGCTGCACGCCGACCTGCGTTTCGCGGCCGAGGGTTCACGCTTCGGCATTCCGGCGGCTCGGCTCGGGCTCGGCTACGAATACCCCGGCCTCGCCACGCTGGCGCGCCTGGTCGGGCCGTCGGTCGCCAAGGACATCCTGTTCAGCGCGCGCCAGATCGAAGCGGCCGAGGCACTGCGCATCGGCTTGGTCAACTTCGTGGTCCCGCCCGACGAGCTGGAGGGCCGCGTGCGCGACTACGCAGCCAACGTGGCCGCCAACGCACCGCTCACGGTCCAGGCCGCCAAGGCCGCGATCCGCATCTTCGAGCGTTACTCGCAGCGCGACGATGCCGAGGCGATCGAGCAGCTCGTGAACCGCTGCTTCGACAGCGACGACTACCGTGAAGGCCGCCAGGCGTTCATGGACAAGAGAACGCCGCAGTTCAAGGGCCGCTGATGACGAGCCTTGTGTCGGCGGGCACGCCCGAGCTGCACATCGATGGCGCGATCGCGACGCTGACGCTGCGCCGGCCGCAGCAGGCCAACCGGCTCGAGCCCGACGACCTGCTGGCGATCAGCGAGCACGTCGCGCGCGTCAACGCCACGCCGCAAGTGCTGGTGCTGCGCGTGCAGGCCACCGGCAAGACG
>DATDJF010000368.1:0-7235 GCA_036520715.1 Burkholderiaceae bacterium
GAAGCCGCTTTCGGCAGCGGGAAACGCGTAACGCAGCACCTTGGCGCCCGGCGCGCCGCCGGCATCGGCCGCCCACGCGGGCATCTGCACAGCCAGCAGCGCCGCCAGCACCCACAGCCGTGATCGAACCATCGTGACCCCCGCGGTGCGTGCTGCAACTGCAGCGTGCACCGTGCGACGAAAAACGGCAGTCTAGCGGCCGCTGTCGCGGCGCGGCGGGCGGGTTTGTCCCGCTGCGGCAGCTTGGCGCCAAGCGCGCCCGCGACGCGTGTTCACGCAGGGCAAACGCGGGGTCGGGCAGCACCGACGGCGCCTCTACACTCGCGCATCCTCAATCGGGCGTGCGCCGCTTTTTTGCCGGTGCACGCGGGAGTTCGCGACAACGATGTGGGCCTACCTCATCAGGCGCCTGTGGCAGATGGTGCCCACGCTGATCGGCGTGGTGCTGCTGGTGTTCCTGCTGTTCAAGTTCTTCGGCGCCGATCCGGCGGTCATCCTGGGCGGCCTCAACGCCACGCAGGAGCAGGTGGCCGCGATCCGCACGCAACTCGGGCTCGATCGGCCCTGGTGGGTGCAACTGGCGATCTACCTCAAGGAGATCGTCACCTTCGATTGGGGGCGCAGCTGGGCGACCAACGAGTCGGTGGCCAATCTGTTCGCGACGCGGCTGCCGGCGACGCTGACGGTGATGATCCCGATCCTGATCCTCGACACGCTGATCGCGCTGCCGATCGCGATGTGGGTGGCCTACCGCCGCGGCTCGTTGACCGACCGCACGATCATGGTGATCACGACGGTGGCGCTGTCGATCTCGTTCCTTGTCTACATCATCGTCGGGCAGTACGTGTTCGGCTTTCAGCTCGGCTGGTTTCCGGTGCAGGGCTGGAGCGACTCGACGCTGACCAACCTGCTCACCTACGCGCCGCTGCCGGTGCTGCTCGCGGTGCTGGTGGGCATCTCGCCGCAGACGCGGCTGTACCGCACGTTCGTGCTCGACGAACTCGGCCACGACTACGTGCGCACCGCGCGCGCCAAGGGCATGACCGAAGGCACGGTGCTGTTCAAGCACGTGCTGCGCAACGCGATGATCCCGATCATCACCAACATCGGCTACACCCTGCCGGGCATCTTCGTCGGCTCGTTCCTGATCGAGGTGTTCTTCTCGATCCCCGGCCTCGGCCGCGAAGTGCTGCTGGCCGTCAACCGCAGCGACTATCCGGTGATCCAGGCCACCACGGTCTACCTGGCGATGCTGACGATGCTGATCAACCTGGCCACCGACCTGCTCTACAAGGTGGTCGATCCACGGGTGGTGCTGAAATGAGCGCCGCACGGCCGCTCCGAAGGCGCTCGCTCCCCCTCGGGGGGATGGCGCGTTACGCGCCAAGGGGGCAGGCATGAGCGCCGCACGGCCGATCCGAAGGCGCTCGCTCCCCCTCGGGGGGATGGCGCGGCACGCGCCAAGGGGGCAGGCATGAGCGCGGTGCTGCCGATGGCGGCCACGAAGCTGCCGCGCTCCGAAGGGGTATGGCGCACGGCGTGGCGGCGCTTTCGCGGCGACCGTGTGGGCATGGTGTCGCTGTTCATCGTGGCGGCGTTCCTGATCCTGATCGCGCTGTCGGCCAGCCGCCTGGTGGCACGCCACTGGCAGCAGGAGGTGGGCGTACCCAACGCGCCACCCACGCTGCTGGGGCCGCGGCCGGCCGAAGACATGGGCACGATCGAGGTGCCCAAGGGGCCCAACGTCGATCTGTCCGACGTCGACCCGCTGGCGCCGCGCTACAAGGAGTGGGCCGAGCGTGCAGCGCAGATGAAGACGGTCGAGACGCCGCGCGCCGATACGCTTCCGTTCGGCGGCGACCGGCTCGGCCGCGACGTGTTGTCCAAGGCGATCAAGGGCACCGAGGTCTCGGTGTTCGTCGGCGTGCTGGCGTCGGTGCTGGCCACCACCATCGGCACGCTGCTCGGCGCCGCCGCCGGATTTTTCGGCCGCCGCATCAACGATTTTCTGGAGTGGCTCTACAACGTCTTCACCGCGGTGCCCGACATCCTGCTGATCTTCGCGTTCGCCGCGGTGTTCGGCCGCGGCATCGGCACCGTGGTGTTGATCCTCGGCCTCACCGGGTGGGCCGGCGTGTATCGCCAGGTGCGCGCCGAATTCATCAAGCACCGCGGCCGCGAGTACGTGCGAGCGGCCGAGGCGATCGGCGCGAGCGCGGGCTCGCGCATGTTCCGCCACATCCTGCCCAACGTGAGCCACGTGATCCTGGTGCGCCTGTCGCTGCTGGTAGTGGGTTTCATCAAGTACGAGGTGATCCTGTCGTACCTCGGCCTGGGCGTGCCGGTGGACCAGGTGAGCTGGGGCACGATGCTGGCCGAGGCACAAAGCGAGTTGATCCTCGGCTATTGGTGGCAGCTCGCGGCGGCCACCGCATTCATGGCCTTGTTCGTCACCGCGTTCTCGCTGATGGCCGATGCCTGGCGCGACGCGCTCGACCCCAAGCTGCGCGGCGCTGAGTAGATGCGCCCCCACGCTCACATTCGTTCGCTGCCCCCCGTGGGGGCTGGCCTGCCTTGGGACGGCCCGGCGGCAGGCCCGCGCCCCCACACTCACTTCGTTCGCTGCCCCCAGGGCTCCCCAGGAGCCCCTTCGTGGCTCCTGGGGCTGGCCTCTGGTGGGGCGGCCCGGCGGGAGGCCGGTTCCCAATGTTGCTGAGCATTCGTGACCTGAGGGTCGCCTTTCGACTGGGCGAGCGCGGCGCGATGACGCTGGTGCCGGCGGTCAGCGGTGTCAGCTTCGACATCCCGGAGCACACCACGGTGGCGCTGGTGGGCGAGTCGGGCTCCGGCAAGAGCGTGACCGCGATGTCGATCCTCAACCTGCTGCCCGACAACGCGCAGCGATCGGGTGTCATCGAGTACGAAGGGCGCGACCTGCTCAAGGCCTCGCTGGCCGAGCTGCAGACGCTGCGCGGCAAGGAGATCGCCTGCGTGTTCCAGGATCCGATGACCTCGCTGAATCCGGTGTTCAGCGTCGGCCAGCAGCTCGCCGAGCCGTTGCAGCGGCACCTCGACCTGTCGCGCCGCGCGGCGCTCGAGCGCGCCGAGGCGCTGCTGGTGGAAGTGGGCATTCCCGAGCCGCGGCGCCGCCTGGCCAGCTACCCGCACGAGTTGTCGGGCGGACAGCAGCAGCGCGTGATGATCGCGATGGCGCTGGCCTGCGAGCCCAAGCTGCTGATCGCCGACGAGCCGACCACCGCGCTGGACGTGACCATCCAGCGCCAGATCCTCGAGCTGATCGCCAAGCTGCAAGAGCGCCACCGCATGAGCGTGCTGTTCATCAGCCACGATCTCGGCCTGGTGGGCGAGATCGCCGACCAGGTGGTGGTGATGCGCCAGGGCGTGGTGCGCGAGCAAGGCCCGGTGGCGCGCATCTTCCAGTCGCCGCAGGACGCCTACACCAAGGCGCTCCTCGCCTGCCGGCCGAGCTTGACCAACACCAATGCGCGCTTGCCGGTGATCGACGATCACATCGAAGGCAAGACACCGAGCCGCCCCGCCAAGCCCAAGGACCCCAACGCGCCGGTGCTGCTGCAGGTGCGTGCACTGGCCAAGAGCTTCTTCCTGCGCGAAGGCCTGTTCGGCAAACGTGAGTTCAAGGCCGTGCAAGGCGTCAACTTCGATCTGCGCCGCGGCCACACGCTCGGTGTCGTCGGCGAATCCGGCTCGGGCAAGACGACGATGGGGCTGACGCTGCTGCGCCTGCACGAGCCCACCGCCGGCGAGGTGCTGTTCGACGGCCGCAACCTGCTGACGCTGAGCGACCGCGAGCGCCTGGCGATGCGCCGGCGCATCCAGATCGTGTTCCAGAACCCGTATGCGTCGCTCAACCCGCGCTTCACGATCGGCCAGACGCTGATCGAGCCGATGACGATCCACGGCATCGGCGCCGACCAGGACGAGCGCGAGCGGCGTGCGCGCGCGCTGCTGGCCCAGGTCGGCCTCGACGAGTCGGCGTTCGGCAAGTACCCGCACGAGTTCTCCGGCGGCCAGCGCCAGCGCATCGCGATCGCGCGCTGCCTGACGCTGGAGCCCGAAGTGCTGGTGCTCGACGAAGCGGTGAGCGCGCTCGACGTCTCGGTGCAGGCGCAGGTGCTCAATCTGCTGAAGGACCTGCAGGACGACCTCGGCCTGTCGTACGTCTTCATCAGCCACGACCTCGCGGTGGTGCGTTTCGTCAGCGACGAGGTGCTGGTGATGAAGGACGGCGAGGTGGTCGAGCAGGCCAGCGCGCAGCAGATCCTCGCCGCGCCGACGCAGGAGTACACGCGCCGCCTGCTGGGTGCGATTCCGCGCGGGTATCAGGCCGCCAGCTGACCGGCCGGCCGGGCGGGTGCATCACCCTGCCGCCTGCGCGGTTTGCGCACGGTCGTGCTAAATTACGCCCATGCCCAGCCAAGCCCGCAGCGAACTCACGCTGGCCGCCATCGTCGACACCGCGCTCGACATGGCGGCGGCCGAAGGCCTGGAGAGCCTGACCATCGGCGAGGTGGCCAAGCGGCTCAACCTGTCCAAGAGCGGCGTCTTCTCGCGCGTCGGCTCGCGCGAGGCGCTGCAAGCCGCGGTGCTCGAGGAGTACGACCGCCGCTTCGTGCAAGACGTCTTCACGCCGGCCATGCGCGAGGCGCGCGGCCTGCCACGCCTGAACATGCTGATGTCGCGCTGGCTCGATCGGGCGCGCCGCGTCGAGGTGCGGCAGGGCTGCATCTACTGCGCGGGCGCCTTCGAGTACGACGATCGCCAGGGGCCGCTGCGCGACCAGCTGCTCGACGGCGTGCGCCGCTGGCGCACCGTGCTCAAGCGCACCGTCGTGCAGGCCATCGACGAAGGCCACCTGCGGCCCGACACCGACGCCGATCAGCTGGTGTTCGAGATGGACGCCTTGTTCACCGGTGCGATGCGTGACGCGCGCTTCCTCGGCGACCCGCGCGCACTCGATCGCGCCTGGACCACCTGGCAGCGGTTGATGGCCGACCGCATGCCCACCGCCTCGGCGCGCGCGCGGCGCGAGCACTGACCTGCCATGACGAGCATCGCTCGAGTTCTACTGTCGACAAACTTCGCACGATCGTGCGTAAACTGGAGCTGACGAGTGACTGCCACTTCATCCAATCCGGCCGCGGCTTTCTATGCGTCGCCGGCCGCCCGGGCGCTCGGCGCCGCGGTACGCACCACGCACCGGCTGTCGGCCGATGTCGGCACCGCGTTGGCGATGCGGCTGTTCTTCACGCCGGTGGCGCGCGATCGCCGCGCCCGGGCAGCCGCAGCCCCGGCGCCGTGGCGGCCACAGCGGCACCGCTTCGAACGCGGCGAGTTGGCGAGCTGGCAACGCGCCGACACCGCCGGCGCGCGGCGCGTCCTGTTGACCCATGGCTGGGCCGGCGACGCCCAGCAGATGCGGATGCTGGGCGAGGCGCTGGCGGCGGCCGGGTTCGATCCGGTGCTGCTCGATCTGCCGGCTCACGGTGCCAGCGATGGTGCGCGCGCCACGCTGCCGCAATGGGTACGGGCGCTCTTCACGGCATCGGCCACCCTCGGCCCCTGGCACGGCGTGGTCGCCCATTCGTTGGGCGCGCTGGCGGTCGCGCACGCGGCGGCGCGGGGGTTGTCGGCGCAACGCCTGGCGCTGCTGGCGCCGTCGCCGTCGCCGGCACTGTTTCTGCGCTGGTACACGTCCGGGCTGGGTTTGAACGACTCGCTGGCCGAGCGCATGGAGCGCGCGATCGCACGTCGCGAAGGGGTCGGCGTCGAGCAGTTCGCACCCGACTGGCTGGGCCCCCGCGTGGCGCAGCCCACGCTGGTGATGCACGACGCCGACGATCGCACGGCGCCGCTGGCCGGCGGCCGCGCGTTGGCCGGCGCGCTGCGCGACGGTCGGCTGCAGGTGACGCAAGGCCTCGGGCACCGGCGCCTGCTGGAAGACGCTGCAGTCGCCGGCGCGGTCGTGCAGCACCTCGCCGGCGAAGGCTGATCGAACGGCGCCGGTCGAGCGACGCTGACCAAGCCGGTCAGACCTGTAACAAAAGACGCGTCACCCACGCCGCTCCTGGGCGCGTGTGACGCGCCGTGCCGTGATCGCGTTCACGCGGCGGACGGCCGCCACCCATTCGCAGGCTTGGCACGGTTGATGCGCGGGGTCTGGCCGTGCAAGGCGCTGAAAGGCGCTCGAAGCACGGCGAACCAGGAGACCTCGATGCCCAGCGGATTTGCCCCCCTCGCTCGCCCGCGTCGCATGCGCGCCGCGGCGCACAGCGTGCACGGCGGCGCTTCATCGTTGCTGCGGCTGGCGCAGCCGATCGCCTCGCGTTGGCCCACCGGCAGCGTGCTGGCCGAATGGGCGCAACGCGCCTCCGCGGCGCTGACTCCAGAAATGGTCGCGGTGGCCGATGACGCCAGCGAGGCCTTCGTCACGCCGCTGCAGCCGAGCCCGACGTTGCGGGTCGCGCCCGCCTTCCGCTGAGCACTCGAGATCGCAGGAGAACCGCATGAGCCGCAACCCCCCCAGCGTGTTGAAGCCGGTTCCCAAGCAATTCACGCCCGCGCGCCAACCGGTGCGGGCGGCGCCGCCGGCTGCCCAGGTGTTGCGCACCACGCGCGCCAGCGGCTTGCAGTTGTCGTTCCAGTTTCATCGCTTGCCTTGAGCTGATCCTTTCAGCAAGAGGGCGTCGTTAGGGTTTGGGACAGGGTTGACGTCCACCGGGGAGCGGGCCGGCGTGGGTTGTTGAGAGCGAGCCCCACGCCACACGTCCCGCTCCCCATTTTTTTCCCCACTCGTTTTCTGTCGCGGCCCCGCGGGACCTAGACTGCCGCCACCGCGCAGCGCCCGAACGGCTGCCTGTCCGCGGCCGCGCCGCAGCGTCCATGCGCCGGCGACAACAAACGACGAGGAGAGCCCCGATGAGCCTGATCCCGCAATGGCAAGTAGTGGCCGCGCAACCGGGTGCCGTGGTGGCGCCCGATCAGCGCCTGCCTTGGCCGCAGACAGCGGCGCTGGGTGTGCAGCACGTGATCGCGATGTTCGGGGCCACCGTGCTGGCACCGATCCTGATGGGCTTCGACCCCAACGTGGCGATCCTGATGAGCGGCGTCGGCACGCTGATCTTCTTCGTGGTCACCGGCGGCAAGGTGCCGAGCTACCTCGGCTCGAGCTTCGCCTTCATCGGCGTCGTCATCGC
>DATDJF010000369.1:0-6104 GCA_036520715.1 Burkholderiaceae bacterium
GGCACCCATCAGATTCCACATCGCATACAGCGTGCACAGCGGCACGATGATCGCCACCGCGACCCACTGGACCGTCATGACCCCGCCCCGAGCGCCAGCGCGACGCGGTAGGTGATGAACGCCGCCACGTAGGCCAGCGCGAACAGGTAGCCCGCCATGATCAGAGGGTAGCGCCAGCCGTTGGTCTCGCGCTTGACGACCACGAGCGTCGAGAGGCATTGCGGCGCGAACACGTACCAGGCCAGCAGCGAGTAGGCGGTGGCCAGCGACCAGGTCTGTGCGATCACCGGCGTCAGGCTCTGCGCGACCTCGTCTCCTGCGGCCGACAGCGCGTACACGGTGCCGAGCGCACCCACCGCCACCTCGCGCGCCGCCAGCCCGGGCACCAGCGCGATCGAGATCTGCCAGTTGAAGCCGATCGGCGCGAACACGTGCTGCAGCCCTTGTCCCAACCAACCGGCGATCGAGTACTGGATCGCCGGGCCGGTGGCGCCGTCGGGCGGCGCCGGATAGCTCGACAGGAACCACAGCACCACCATCAGCGAGAAGATGATGCCGCCGACGCGGCGCAGGAAGATGCGCGCCCGCTCGAGCAGGCCGATCGCGAGGTTGCGCAGCCCCGGCATGCGGTACGGGGGCAGTTCCAGCATCAGCGGCTGGTAGCGGCTCTTCAGCCAGCGACGCTTGAGCACCCAGGCCACCGCCATGGCCGACACCACGCCCGCCACGTAGAGCACGAACAGCGTCAGCCCCTGCAGATTGAACGGCCCGACGTCGCGCTCGGCGACGAAAGCGCCGATCAGCAGCGCGTACACCGGCAGCCGCGCCGAGCACGTCATCAGCGGCGCGATCAGGATCGTCACCAGCCGGTCGCGAGGGTTGGCGATCGTGCGCGTGGCCATGATGCCGGGGATCGCGCACGCGAAGCTCGACAGCAGCGGGATGAAGGCGCGCCCCGAGAGGCCGACCTTGCCCATCACGGTGTCGAGCAGGAAGGCGGCACGCGGCAGATAGCCGGAGTCCTCGAGCAGCAGGATGAAGAAGAACAGGATGATGATCTGCGGCAGGAACACCAGCACGCTGCCGGCGCCGGCGATCACGCCGTCGACCAGCAGGCTGCGCAGCGGGCCGTCGGCCATCGACGCGTTGACCCAGTCGCCGAGGCCCGCCATCGCAGCCTTGATGGCGTCCATCGGCACGTTGGCCCACGAGAACACCGCCTGGAAGATCAGGAACAGCGTCACCGCCAGCAGCACCAGGCCCCACACCGGGTGCATCACCACCGCATCGATGCGGTGCTGGAAGCGCTCGATCTGCATCGCGCGCGGCGCGGCGATCGCGATGATGCGGCGCACCTCGCGCTGCAGCGCCGCGGTGTCGTGCGACGCCAGCATCGCCGGCGCACTCGCCGGCGGCTGCCGGGGGGCGAGCAACTCCTGCGTGGCGAGCAACTCCAGCAGCGCGGCGTGGCCGTTGTGGCGCACGCCGACCGTCTGCACCACCGGGCAGCCGAGTTCGGCGCTCAGGCGCGGGATGTCGATCGCCAGCCCCTTGGCCTGCGCGACGTCGGCCATGTTGAGCGCCACCACCATCGGCCGGCCGAGCTGCTTCAGCTCGAGGACGAGCCGCAGGTTCATGCGCAGGTTGGTGGCGTCGACCACCGCGACGATGAGGTCGGGCTGTGCCTCGCCTTCGCGCCTGCCTTCGATCACCTCCAGCGTGATGCGCTCGTCGGGCGTGGCCGGCGTCAGGCTGTAGGTGCCGGGCAGGTCGATCACCTGCACGTGGGTGCCGTCGGCGAGCCGGGCGGTGCCGGCCTTGCGCTCGACCGTCACGCCGGCGTAGTTGGCGACTTTCTGGCGCGCGCCGGTCAGCAGGTTGAACAGCGCGGTCTTGCCGCAGTTGGGGTTGCCGACCAGCGCCACGGTGGCGCCGGCGTCGAGGCGCAAACGCGCCTGCTTCGACAGGTCAGACACGATCGGCCTCGGTGCGCACGTCGATGCAACGCGCCTCGACCCAGCGCAAGGCGAACAACGTGTCGCCCACCTGCACCGCGATCGGCTCGCGGCCGCCAGGGCCGCGCTGCATCAGCCGCACCGGCTCGCCGGGCAGGAAGCCGAGTTCGTGGAGGCGCTGCACGGTGGCCGCGTCGACCAGGTCGCTCGCCGCCTGCACGCTGGCGATCACGCCGCGCTGGCCGTTGGCCAACTCGGTGAGGGCGATCGCCTCGGGCTGAGTCACGCGGTGTCGGGCGCTTGGGGCGCGGCGGAGCCGCGGAGGCGGGAGCCTGCACCGGCACGGCCCCGCACGCGGGGCGTGCCGGGCTGAATCATGCCTCGGCGGAGGCCACCGCCTGCGCCACCCGGCCGCAGCGGCTGGCGCACGGCGATGCGATCGCGGCGTCGAACACCTCGCGCGCGCAATCGTGGCAGCAGCCGCACGAGGAGGCGAGGCGGGTTTCGTCCTGCAGCACCTCGAAGTTGTGCACGCCATTGGCCACGGCGCGCTGGATGTCGCGGTCGGAGAGGCGGTGGCACAGGCAGACGATCATGGCGCGGGGGTTCGGGGGCAGGTCGTTGTGGCGCAGTCTAATACAAATGCGAATATGTCTCAATAGGGTTCATGTGACTCACTGCCCGGTTCGTGGGGGTTCTTAACCCCGCCGGCGGGCAATGCCCGTTCAACGCAGGCCTTCGTGCGCTGCACCGAAGCCCGAAACCGGGTGAATCGGCGGCGCCGACGGCACCTTGCAACCTTGCGCGGAGCCTGCGATGACGATCCACCGTCGAACCCTCTTGACCAGCAGCCTGGCCCTGGCCGTGCCGGCGACCTGGAGCCCGCCCGTGCGGGCACGAACTTCCAACCACCTGCTGGCGTACGACAGCGAAGCCCAGATGCGAGAGGCACTCGAGCGTTGGCACCAGCGCTCGCAGCGCCTGCGCCAGGACGGCGAGCGCCGGCGCGCCGAATCGGCGCTCGCGCAAGACAGCCTGTCCAGCCTGGCGTTGGGGGTGGCCAAGTCGGCCGCGGCGCCGGCGGCGGTGGCCGAGGCCGCCGGTGCGGAATCGATCACCAATGTGCAGACCACCGGCGTCGACGAAGGCGGCATCGTCAAGCGCGCCGGCGACTTCCTGGTGGTGTTGCGGCGCGGCCGGCTGTTCACCGTGCGGGTGGGCGGCGATGCGTTGCAGCCGGTCGCCGCCGTCGACGCCTACGCACCGGGCGCGAGCCCGCAAGGCGCCTGGTACGACGAGTTGCTGGTGTCCGGCCGCGATGTCGTGGTGGTCGGCTACTCCTACGCGCGCGGCGGCACCGAGATTGGCCTGTTCGATCTCGACGCCGAAGGCGGCCTGCGTTACCGCGCGACGCATCACCTGCGGTCGTTCGACTACTACAGCTCGCGCAACTACGCGAGCCGGCTGATCGGCCGCAAGCTGATCTTCTACACGCCGACGATGCTGTCGCCGTGGGCGGCGCAGCCGTGGCAGCAGTTTCCGGCCGCGCGGCGCTGGCAGGGCGAGGCCGACGCGGCGGGCTTTCAGCGCATCCTGCCGGCCACGCGCGTGTACCGCACCGACGACGAGTTCGAGCCCGGCGAGCCGCTGGCGCTGCACACCGTCACGAGCTGCGAGCTCGGCGGCGACGACCTGCGTTGCGAGTCGACCGCGGTGCTCGGGCCGGCGGGCCGGGTGTTCTACGTGTCGCAGGGTTCGGTCTACGTGTGGACCAGCAGCTGGCGCCGGCGGCCGGTGATGCCGGGCGAGCGCGTCGAGCCGCAGCGATCGCTGTCGGCGGTGTTCCGCCTGCCGCTCGATGGCGCCGCACCGAGCGCGCTGAAGACCGCCGGCGTGCCGCTCGACCAGATGTCGTTCCTCGAGGATGCTGGCCACTTGAACGTGTTGTTGCGGCAGTCCGGCCGCGGCGAAGGCATGTGGGGCAGCGAGTCGACGCATGGCGACATGGCATTGCTTCGTGTGCCGTTGGCCGAGTTCGGCGACGGCCGCGGCGCTGCGCGGCGCGAGCACTATCGCCGTGTGCCCGGTGCGGCCGGCGGCGCGCTGCACAACCGCTTCGTCGGCGAGTGGCTGCTGTGGGGCGGTGGCGTCGACGGCAGCGGCGCCTCGGCCTGGGCGCTGCGCCATGCCGCCACCGCCGATGCGATCACGTTGTCGCCCGGCCATGGGGTCGAGCGCATCGAGGCGCTCGGGCGCGACGCCGTGCTGGTGGGCTCGTCGGGCGCGGACCTTCACTTCAGCGCGGTGCGCCTGACACGCGGCGACGCGCGGCCGGCCGGCCGCCACGTGCAAAGCGGCGTCGCGCAGGGTGAGACGCGCACGCACGGCTTCTTCTACCGCCTGCAGTCCGACGACCTCGGCGTGCTCGGGCTGCCGGTGCTCGGCGGCGGCCGGCAGCGCCGCGGCGTCTACAGCGGCGGGCACGGCGCGGCGTCGGTGCTGTTCCTGCGCAACCGCGATCTGCAGTTCAGTGCGCTCGGGCAACTGCGCGCCAGCGAAGGCAACCCGCGCGACGACGGCTGCAAGGCGAGCTGCGTCGACTGGTACGGCAACGCGCGGCCGATCTTTCTCGGCGACCGCGTGCTCGCGCTGATGGGCTACGACATCGTCGAGGGCCGCCTCGAGAGCGTCGGCTGGCGCTTCGCGCAGAGCCCGGACACGCCGTACCACGAGCAGATCGTCGAGCGGCGGCGCATCAGCTTCGCGCCCAACCCGGCGTGGCGGGAGGGGCGGTATTCACCGTTCGGTTGACGCTCGAGGTGGCGTCAGCTCACCACGTAGGCGGCCGCCGCGGTGGCGATCAGCGTGCCCTCGTCGTTGACCAGGCGCATCTGCGTGGTGCCGACGCGGCCGCCCAGTCGCAGCACCTCGGCGCTGGCGATGAAGTGCTTGCCCAGGCCCGGGCGCAGATAGTCGACGCGCAGGTCGATGGTGCCGAGCCTCGAAAAGCGCTGCATCACCTGCATGGTCGCCTCGTCGGCGTGTTTTTCGCCGATCGCCCACATCAGCGCCAGGCCGCCCATGGCGTCGAGCGTGGCCGAGATGACGCCGCCGTGCAGGCGTCCGTACAGATGGTGGCCGATCAGCTCGGGCCGCATGTCGAAGCGCAGGGTCGGCCCCAACGCGCCGTGGCCGCTGAGTTTCAGGCCGAGCACCTGGTTGAAGTGGATCTGCTGCTCGAACAGCGTGGTCAGCGCGGTGTCGAGCCGGTGTTGTTCGGCGGCGCTGCGGCGGGAGACGTGGCCATGCGTCATCGGCCGCCAGCATAACGAACGAACGCCGGGCAGCGAGCCCGGCGTTCGGGGTCGGTGTTGCTTCAGCGGCTCGAAGCGACCGGCACCGCCGGCGCCGTCAGGCGGCTCGTCAGGTGGCTGGTCGACACCCGGCCGTCGCGATCGACGCTCGACATGCGAAACACCACCGACGACGGCCCACCGTCGCAGCGCAGGCTGGCGATGATCGGCGTCAGCGTCACGCTCGACTCCGGCTTGCCGCCCAGACGCACTGCCTTGCCGGCATCGGCCAGGCCGCGCTCGCGCAGGGCTTGCATCAGGTTCTGCGGGTCGTCGCCGCCGGGCAGCTCGTCGCTGCCGCCGCAGCCGTAGAGCGCGAACGATTCGTTCTCGACCCACACCACCTGGGCGGGTTCGGCCACGGCCGCCGTGCCGGCCAGCGCGAGCAGGACCGAGGTGAGAAGCCGCTTTGTGGTGCAAGTCATGATGAGGTCTCCGTGTTGCGTATGCCCTCACGGTAGGCCGCGTGGCGCGCCTTGCCTGCCCCCTTGCCAGGGGGAAGCCGATGCACTGCGCCGCCGGCCGTTGAATCCCACACGACTGCGTCGCCTCGTGTGCTGCGCGCACGCGACAGCGCCTGCGAGGCCAGCGTGACGGAATGCCGCCGGTCGGTATCAGGCTTGCAGCCCGCGCCGGCGCTTTGCATGCGCCGGCCCCTGAGCAGGCGTTCGCCAGCACGCAGGTGCTGGCTCACGTCCAGCTCAGGCGTCGATGTGGTGCTGGTCGCGGTGCGCGGCGCGCAACTGGCGCAGCACCTGCAGCGCCTGTGCGAACTCGAAGCGCTGCAACAGGCCGC
>DATDJF010000370.1:0-12503 GCA_036520715.1 Burkholderiaceae bacterium
AGCAGCCCTCCATGATCGAGACGAAGGCGCTGGCACCGTCCACTCGGGCCGGCGGCAGGTTGTCGAACTTCTCGATCTCGGGAAAGCTGATGTCGACCTGCGGGCGGCCGAGCGCGCGCCGCTGCTCGATCAACTGCGGCAGCCGATGCAGCGTCTGCGGCCCGAACACCAGGTCGACATACGGCGCCCGCTCGACGATCGCCTGGCCTTCCTGGCTGGCCACGCAGCCGCCGACTCCGATCAACACCCCCTTGCGCTTGAGGTGCTTGACGCGGCCGAGGTCGGAAAAGACCTTCTCCTGCGCCTTCTCGCGCACCGAGCAGGTGTTGAAGAGGATCAGGTCGGCCTGCTCGGGATCGGTGACCGTCTCGTAGCCGGCGTGCGCGCGCAGCACGTCGGCCATCTTGTCGGAGTCGTACACGTTCATCTGGCACCCGAAGGTGCGGATGAAGACTTTCTTGGCGTGCGTCACGGTCGAGGCCGCAGACCTAGGGCTTGGTCCAGACCTGCGCGACCGGATCGAACGTCCAAGCCTTGGCGTCCTTCGGGTTGGTGGGCCAAGGTTGCTTCTTGCGCTCGACGTCGGTGAGGATCCACACGTCCAGCACCAGGCCCAGCGGGTCGAGCACGTAGTTCACCGCTGCCTTCTGGCCCATCAGCGCGCCCGACATCACGATCAGGTTGTTGAGGCCGCGGATGCGCGCCGCGGGTGCCAGCCGGGCCGGCTGGCCATTGACCAGCACCTCGGGCGGCTGGCCGAAGGCGATCTCGCCACGCAGCGCGTTGGCCGGGAAGTTTCGCTGCACGGTTTGTGCGAGCGTGTTGCCCGCCAATACCAGCGCGAGCAACAACGCAGCGACACAGCGGGTCATGGTGTTCATCCAGCGGCTGTGACCGCCCGCCGACGCGTGACGCCGAGCGAGCACTCAAGAGTTTGGTGGCGCTTCAGGGACTCGAACCCCGGACCTGCGGATTATGATTCCGTCGCTCTAACCGACTGAGCTAAAGCGCCCGAGCCGGGAATTATATCGGTCGGTGCCGTGGCATCGATCTCAAGCGCGCACCGGCGCGCAGCAACCATGTTCAGCTTTTTTCGCAAGAAGCCGGTCGCTGCGCAGGCGGCGCCGGCCGGCGTACCGCTGGCCAGCACACCGCCGGCGGCGCTGGAGCCCGTCGACGCGTCGCACGCCGCTACCGAGGCCATGCCGCCATTGACGCGCCGCAGTTGGGTCGAGCGGCTGCGCGGCGGCCTGCGCAAGACCGGCAGCAGCATCACGCAGGTGTTCAGCGCGGCGCGCATCGACGATGCGCTGTACGACGAACTCGAAGCAGCCTTGCTGATGGCCGATGCCGGACCGAACGCGACCAGGCACCTGCTCGACGACCTCAAGCGGCGCGTGCGCGAGTCCAATGCCCGTGAGCCGGCCGCCGTCAGGGGGTTGTTGGAAGACGGGCTGGCCGATCTGTTGCTGCCGCTGGAACGGCCGCTCGAGATCGGGCGCGCGGGCTGCACGGTGATGATGGTGGTGGGCGTCAATGGCGCCGGCAAGACCACCAGCATCGGCAAGCTGGCCTGCCACCTTGCCGACGCGCAGCAAAAGGTGCTGCTGGCCGCAGCCGACACCTTTCGCGCCGCGGCGCGCGAGCAGCTCGCGGTGTGGGCGCACCGCGTCGGCAGCGCGCGCGGCGCCGTCGAAATCGTCAGCCAGCAAGGCGGCGACCCGGCCGCCGTGGCCTACGACGCCGTGGTGGCCGGCCGTGCGCGCGCTTGCGACGTGGTGATCGCCGACACCGCCGGCCGCCTGCCGACGCAACTGCATTTGATGGAGGAGCTGAAGAAGGTGCAGCGCGTGATCGCCAAGGCCGACCCGCAGGCGCCGCACGAGGTGCTGATGGTGGTCGACGGCAACACCGGCCAGAACGCGCTGGCGCAGGTGCGCGCCTTCGACGCAGCGCTCGGCCTGACGGGCCTGATCGTGACCAAGCTCGATGGCACGGCCAAGGGCGGCGTGCTGGCGGCGATCGCGTTGTGGGCGCGCGAGCGTGCGGCGCAGCAACCCGGGCAACGCACGCTGGCGGTCTACTTTCTCGGTGTCGGCGAGGCGCTGGAGGATCTGCAGACTTTCAGCGCCCGCGAGTTCGCGCAGGCGCTGCTGGGCTGACCATACCGAGCGAGCCGCGCGGGATGCCGGGCAAGGGCCCGGCGGCCTGCAGCCTCAGCGGTGCGCAGCGGCTCCGTTGGCCGGCAGGGCGTCGAGGTCGTCGAACAACGTCGACGACACCGGCTCCATCGCGGTGTCGTGCGCCAGTGCATCGCCGTGGGCGAGGATCTCTTCCATCTCGGCCACCGGCAACAGACCCATCGGCCGCGAGCCGCTGAAGGCCATCATGCCCTGCGGGCCGTCCTGCAGCAGCGGCGCCATCTGCGTGCGCACCTCGGCCACGGTGGGCAGCGAGGCGTCCGACCAGGTGAGCACGTTGATGTGCGCAGCGCGCAGCACCTTGGTCATGCGCTCGTGACGCTGGCGCGCGCGAGCGCTTTGCTGCGCCGGGCGGATGTCGATCACCGCCAGCACCCGCGACCCCTGGTCGCACACCACCAGGTCGGCATTCAGGCAGCCCACCCGCGACACCCATTGGCTGTACGAGTGACGTGTGGGCACGCGCAGGAATCTCGACAGCGGCACCTGCGACAGCACGACTTGTTGCGGCAACGCGCGACGCACGGTCTCGAACGCCTTGCGCTCCGGTGTCGTCATCACGCGGGCTGCCTCGGGCGGCCAATCGGCCACGGTGTCGAGCGCATCGTTGCGACTCGATCGAGCGCGGGTCTTGGATGGCCGGCGCCGCATCAGCAAATAGGTGATCAACAGAGCGATCACGGCGGCGAGCGCGAAAGCAGAGAGCGAATCGGTAGGCAGCATTTCTTTGGCGCGCGAGTCAGCGGGCGGGTTGTGACGCCAACTTACGAGCAGCAACCGGCAGGGTCAACCGACACGCGGCGAAAGGCGTAAGAACACGTTTCGACGCCCTGCAGACAGGGGTATTCCTGAGGCCGAGATGCCAACTAATACCAACCCGTAACAGCGGCGCAGTTGTGACAGCGGCGGATGCGAACGCCGCCAGGCCGTGTGCAACGCGGCAGGGTCAGTGCCCGCCGAACCCGCCGAGTCCGCCCATGCGACGCATCATCTTCATCAGGCCGCCGCCCTTCATCTTCTTCATCATCGTGCGCATCTGCTCGAACTGATTGAGCAGGCGGTTGATTTCCTGCACCTGCACGCCTGCGCCCGCGGCGATGCGCCGTTTGCGGCTGGCCTTGAGCAGCTCGGGCTTGCGCCGCTCTTGCGGCGTCATCGAGTGGATGATGCCGGTCATGCGGCGCACGTCGCGCTCGGCACGATCGAGGTCCGCCTGGCCGGCCTTGGCAGCCAGTTGCGCCGGCAGCTTGTCGATCAGGCCGCCCAGGCCGCCCATCTTGCGCATCTGCCCGAGCTGCTGCACGAAGTCCTCGAGGTCGAATGCGTCGCCTGACTTGACCTTGGCGGCCAGTTGTTGGGCGGCTTCGAGGTCGACGTTCTTCTGCACCGATTCGACGAGCGCCACGATGTCGCCCATGCCGAGCACGCGGCCGGCATGGCGCTCGGCATCGAACGCCTCGAGGCCATCGATCTTCTCGGAGGTGCCGGCGAACTTGATCGGCGCGCCGGTCACCTGCCGCACCGACAGTGCGGCGCCGCCGCGCGAATCGCCATCGAGCTTGGTCAGCACCACGCCGGTCAGCGGCAGCGCCTCATGGAACGCCTTGGCCACGTTGACCGCGTCCTGGCCCTGCATCGCATCGACCACGAACAGCGTCTCCACCGGCTTCAGGGCGGCGTGCAGCGCGCGGATCTCGTCCATCATCGGCTGATCGATCGCCAGCCGGCCTGCGGTGTCGACCAGCAGCACGTCGGCGTAGTGGCGCTTGGCGTGATCCAGCGCGGCACGGGCAATGTCCACCGGCGATTGCCCCGCTTCGGAGGCGAACCACAACGCGCCGGCCTGCGCGGTGACGACGCGCAGCTGCTCGATGGCGGCCGGCCGGTAGACGTCGGTGGACACCGTGAGCACCTTCTTCTTGCGTCGCTCGATCAGGTGGCGCGCCAGCTTGGCCGTGGTGGTGGTTTTGCCCGCGCCCTGCAGGCCGGCCATCAGGATCACCGCCGGCGGCTGCACCGCCAGATCGAGCTCGGAGACCCCTTGGCCCATCGTGGCCGCCAGCTCCTTGTGCACGATGCCGACCAGCGCCTGGCCGGGGTTGAGCGAGCCGACGACCTCCTGGCCCAGCGCCTTGTCCTTGACGCGTGCGATGAACTCGCGCACCACCGGTAGCGCCACGTCCGCCTCGAGCAGCGCCATACGAATCTCGCGCAGCATGTCCTGCACGTTGGCTTCGGTGATGCGCGCCTGCCCGCGCAGCGACTTGACCAGGTGCGACAGGCGGTCGGTGAGTGCAGAAGCCATGAAGGAAGATGCGGTGGGCGACCGTCGGCAGCGCTGCACGCGGCGGTCGCGAAAGTACACTTGGATCGATGATTCTATCGAGCGACTCTCTCGCGTCGGGACTCGCCATCACGGCCTTGGTGGCGTACGGCCTGGCCGCGTGGCCACGGCGAGAGAGTTCGCGCATCGACGCAGCGGCGTTGGCGGTCGGCTGGGTCGCGCACGGCCTGGCGCTGCTGGTCGACATCGCCGGCGCCGGGCAGGGTGCCCGCCTCGGGTTTGCGCCGGTGTTGTCGCTCACCGTGTGGCTGGTGTTGCTGGTGCACGCGATCGAGAGCCGCATGCTGCCGCTGCCCGCCGTGCGCCGCGCGCTGGCGCTGGTCGGCAGCGCGGCGGTTGTGCTCATGTGGGTCTTCCCTGGCGAGGTGCGCCTGGCCAGCCACAGCCCGTGGGCACCGGTTCACTGGGTGCTCGGCGTGGTGTCGTACGGGCTGTTCGGCGTGGCCGTGTTGCATGCCTGGATGCTCGACTCCGCCGAGCGCCGCATGCGCAACCGCAGCGGCAGCGCGGGTACGGTGCTGGGGTTGCCGTTGCTGCGGCTCGAGCGCCTGACGTTCGGCTTTGTCGAAGCCGGCTTCGTCGTGTTGACCTTGGCGCTGGCGCTGGGCGTGCTCACCGCGGCCCGCTGGCGCTGGGATCACAAGACGATCTTTTCGTTGCTCGGTTGGGCGGTGTTCGCGGGCTTGCTGGCGGGCCGCCTGTTGCGCGGCTGGCGCGGTCGCCAGGCCACACGCTGGCTGTACTCCGGCGCGGCGCTGCTGCTGCTGGCCTATGTGGGTTCGCGCTTCGTGCTCGAGGTCGTCCTCGGGCGCTCGGTGTATTGAGGTTTTCGTCGAGGGCCTGAGCCGTGGTGCTGCGAGTGGTGATTGTGGTGTTGGTGGTGGCGGTCATCCTGTGGCTGCTGACCGCGCGCTCGCGCGCACGTGCGGGCAAGGCCGCGCCCAAGCCGCGACAGCCCGAGTCGTTTGCCCGCTGCGCGCAGTGCGGCGGGCACCTGCCGCTCAACGATGCGGTGGTCGATCGCGACATCGCCTATTGCAGCGAGGCGCACCGCCTGGCCGGGCCGAGAGATCATGGCGGCTCCTGAGCGCTGCCGGCGCGCACCACGCAGCGCATGAACGAGCCGTACTCCGATCGGCGCGGCGGCGAACGCCGTCAGTCCGAGCGCCGGACGAGCCGGCCGATGCTCGACGAGTCGTGGTTCGGGGCCCTCGGAGACGCCGACACCGAGCTGCAAGGCGATGACGCGTTCGACGCGGCGCGATTGCCGCCGGCCGAGCGCAGCGCGCCGTCTGCAACCGTAGACGCCCGCCGCGATGCGCTGCGCCAGCAGTCGCGCGAGGCGCGCCGGTTGGCGACCTCGAGCGACACCGCGCTGCATCGCGTGTTTCGCACCTACGTCGCCGCTCGCGCCGTGCTGGGCCTGCTGCTGGCGTCGGTGCCGTGGGTGGTGTCGCTGCCCAACGTGGGCAGTCCGCTGCCGCTGATCCTGCTGTGCCTGGGTTATGCCGCTCAGAGCGTCACGCTGTGGATGCTGCCGCAGATGCGGCCGGGCGAAGCCCCTGCGATGACGCGGCTGGGCCGGCGCCAATGGCTGGCCACGATCGGTGTCGACCTGCTCGTGTTCGCTGCGCTGCACTTGTTCGATCCGGGTGCCAACCTGAACTTCGGCGCCCTGCTGGTGTTGCCGGTGCTGATGTCGGGCGTGATGACCACGCGGCTGGCCGCGACGGGAGCGGCGGCGGCCGTGGCGCTGGTGTTGCTGAGCGGCGTGTGGCGTGCCGCGCCCGCGCTGGGTGACGTCGGGGTGCTGTTCACCCAGGCCGGCCTGGCCGGCATCGGCGTGTTCATGATCGCGCTGCTGGCCAGCGAGTTTTCGGGCCGCCTGGTGCGCGAGGAGATGGCCGCACGCGGCAGCCTGGAAATCGCTCGCCAGCAGGCCCAGCTCAATCGCTTGGTGATCGAAGAGATGTCCGACGGCGTGCTGGTGGTCGACCGGCGCGCCCGCGTGCGCACCGCCAACCCGGCGGCGCGCGCGCTGTTGGCAGCCAGCGGCATGGCGGAGCCGGCGCCGTTCCCGCTGCACAACAACGATGCCTGGACACCACTGCAGGCCGCGGTGGAGCGAGCGTTCGAACAGGGCAGTTGGCCGGACACGGCGCGCGAGGTGCGCCTGATGTTCGAAGACGGCCAATCGCGCACGCTGCAAGTGAGGGCGCGTTTCACGCGCCGGCGACCGCTCGACCGCGATGGTGCGCCGCCCGAGGAGTTCTGCGTCGTCTTCCTGGAGGACTTGCGCACCGTGCAATCGCGCGGCCGGCAGGAAAAGCTCGCCGCGATGGGCCGGGTCTCGGCCGGCATCGCGCACGAGATTCGCAACCCGCTGGCGGCGATCGCTCAGGCCAACGCGCTGCTGCTGGAGGACGTGTTGTCCAACGAACAGCACTACCTGGCGCGCATGGTGGCCGACAACGTGGACCGCCTGAAGCGCATCGTCGACGACGTGATGGAGGCCTCGCCGGGCGCGGCCACCGAGCGGCGCGTGCTCGATGCGCGCGCCGCCGTGCAGGCCGTGTGCACCGACTGGGCGCGCACCGTGGGGCTGTCGCTGGGCGCCGACAGCCGGCTGCAGCTCGAGCTGCCGGGCGAAGCCATCACCGTGGCTTTCGATCCCGAGCACCTGCGGCGCGTGCTGGTCAATCTGCTCGACAACGCCGGGCGCCACGCCAGCGATGCGCCCGGCTCGATTCGCGTGCACCTGTTCGCGCCGGACGAGCTGGGAGCCGTGCTGGCGGTGGCCAGCGACGGCGCGGCCATCGCCGCCGACGTGGAGCGCCATCTGTTCGAACCCTTCTTCTCGACGCGCAGCCGCGGCACCGGCTTGGGCTTGTATATTTGCCGCGAACTGTGCGTGCGTCACGGTGCCAGCATCGAGTTCAGGCCGCTGGACGGCGGGCAGCGGCACCACAACGAGTTCCGTGTGACGATGCAACGCGCCGCGATGACGGCGCAGGAGGCACCAAGCCAAGCATGAACAGCCCCGCCCACTACAGCCTGCTGGTGGTCGACGACGAGCCCGATCTGCGCACGCTCTACGAGCTGACGTTGCTGCGCGAAGGTTACGACGTCGAGTCGGCGGCGTCGGTCGACGATGCGTGGCAGCGCCTGTCCAGCCGTACCTACAGCGCGGTGATCACCGACATGCGGCTGCCCGACGGCTCCGGCCTCGATCTGTTGCGGCGGCTGGAGCTGGCCAAGCGCCGCGAAAAGGCGATCGTCATCACGGCCTATGGGTCGGCCGAGGGTGCGGTCGAAGCACTCAAGGCGGGTGCGTTCGACTATCTGACCAAGCCAGTGGATCTGCGCCAGTTTCGCAGCGTGGTGGCTTCTGCGCTCGGCCGCGCCCCGGCGGCCGCGACGGCGCGCGACGCGGCTGCCGCTGCCGCTCGCAGCGAGGAGGCCGGCACCGACCCCGGGCGGTCGCATCCGGCGCTGTCGCGCCTGGCGGGGCGCTCGCAGGCCATGCAGCAGGTGCGCTCGATGGTCGAGCGGGTGGCGCGCAGCATGGCACCGGTGCTGGTGCAGGGCGAGTCGGGTACCGGCAAGGAGCTGGTCGCGCGCGCGATCCACGCCTGCTCGAGCCGCAGCGACGCGCCGTTCATCGCGGTCAACTGCGGCGCCATCCCCGAGCAGCTGCTGGAGGCCGAGTTCTTCGGCTATCGCAAGGGTTCGTTCACCGGGGCGCACGAGGACCGCGAGGGTTTCGTGCAGGCTGCGCAGGGCGGCACGCTGTTCCTCGACGAGATCGGCGACCTGCCGATCGCGATGCAAAGCAAGCTGCTGCGCGTGATCCAGGAGCGCACGGTGCGCCCGGTGGGCGCGGTGACCGAATCCCCGATCAACGTGCGCGTGGTCAGCGCCACCCACAAGGACCTGGCCAACGAAGTGCACGAGGGCAAGTTTCGCCAGGATCTGTTCTACCGCCTCAACGTGATCCAGATCCGCGTGCCGGCGCTGCGCGAGCGCATCGACGACCTGGTCGCGATCTGCGACCTGGTGCTGGCGCGCATCGCCGCCGAGGCCGGCATCTCGCCGCCGCCCAAGCTGTCGGCACAGGCGATGGAGCGCTTGTCGGACTATGCATTCCCCGGCAACGTGCGCGAACTCGAGAACCTGCTGCATCGCGCGCTGGCGCTGACGTCGGGCGACGTGATCGAGTGGGCCGACCTCGGCCTGCCCGACGACGTGTTCGTCGACAGCGGCATCGTCGACCTCGATGCACTGCACGCTGCCAGCGAGGCGGCGCGCAAGGCAGTCGCGATGGCGCCGCCCGGCGAGCTGCCGGCCGACTTGGTGGCCTACCTCGACCACGTCGAGCGCGACATCCTGATCCGCGCGCTCGAGCAGCACCGCTTCAACCGCACCGCGGCGGGCGCCAGCCTGGGCTTGTCGCTGCGCCAGATGCGCTATCGCATGGCGCGCCTGGGCGTCAACGTGGCCGACCATGTCGGCGAGCGCGGCGACAGCGCGTTCTGACGTGTCGCCAGTGGGGGCGTCACCGGCGCACGAGCTCAACGCCACGGCAGGCGTCGATTCGCAGGTGCACGGACGGCGCCATGCCTGGCGCGATGGCTGGTGGTGGCGTTCGCAGGCTTGCCCTTCACCCAACCACAATGCGCGCCCGCCGGGCTGCGATGTGTCGCTCGTCGTCGTGCATTCCATCAGCCTGCCGCCCGGCCGCTACGGTGGCGATGCGATCGAGCGCCTGTTCACCAACCGCCTCGACTGGAGCGCCCATCCCTACTTCGAATCGATCCGCGGACTGCAGGTGTCGGCGCACTTCGTGATTCGTCGATCCGGAAAATTGTTGCAGTTCGTTTCGTGTGATCGCCGCGCGTGGCACGCCGGCGCCTCGCAGTGGCGCGAGCGCGACAACTGCAATGACTATTCGATCGGCGTCGAACTCGAGGGCCTCGAAGGCAAGCGCTTCGCGGCCGCGCAGTACGCGCAGCTCGCATTGCTGTTGCGCGCGTTGTCGCGACGCTACGCCATCGATGCGGTGGTCGGCCACGAGCATGTGGCGCCGGCGCGAAAACATGATCCCGGCAAGGGCTTTGACTGGGCCCGTCTCGCACGCGCGCTGCCCTGGGCGCGAGCGCGAGTGCCGTTCGCGCCGCAGGATTGACGCCCCTCGCGACGCGAAACCGCGCGCCGAGCCAATGTGGGCCGGCGTGGCGCTTCGAGACTCGCGCATGCACGCGGGCTGCGCGTTGATCGCCGCGTTGCGTGGCTCGCCTGGTCTGCCACTGCGGACAGTCGCGGGCCAACGTCAATAGGAAATCACGCTACCGCTAGTGGGTTGAAGCCCCCCGGGGCCCCAGATATAGTGTCCCGTGCGTGATAAGCTTCACACCGGACATCGCGACATGCTCAGGTCATCACGACTGGCCGATCCCACATCGACAGCGGTGACCGACGCGGTCGCGGCGCAGCGAAATCGCCATCCATCCGATACCTTGATGCCGGCCCGCGTTGGTGCGCACACCCGTTGCGCACCACCGATTCACTGAGACCACAACCCGCCGAGCGGACGAGCGCACCGCCAGCGTTTCCACGACCCATGCAAGACACGAATCCATCACAGGGGAACCCATGCAACCAGTGACGTCCCGAACGGCTGAACCGAGCGCCATCCCGCGCACGGTGGCGACGGTGCCCGCCACCGAATCGGCCTATGCCGGCTACCAGATCATCCGCCGCAACGGCGCGGTGGTCATGTTCGAGCCCAACAAGATCGCCGTGGCCTTGATGAAGGCCTTCCTGGCGGTGCACGGCACGCAGGGTGCGGCATCGGCCAGCGTGCGCGAGACGGTGGATGCGCTGACCGAGATCGTGGTGCGCGCGCTGCTGCGTTCGCGTCCGGGTGGCGGCACGTTCCACATCGAGGACGTGCAGGACCAGGTCGAGCTCGGCCTGATGCGCGGTGGCCATCACGAGGTGGCGCGTGCCTACGTGCTGTATCGCGAGCGCCGCGCACAGGAGCGCGCCAAGCAAGCGGTCGACCTGGCGCCGCGCGAGGCGCCGTTGCACGTGCTCGACGAAGGCCGGCGTGTGCCGCTCGACATGGCGGCGCTCCAGGCGCTGGTCGATGCCGCCTGCGCGGGCCTGGGCAGCGACGTGCGCGGCGAGCCGATCCTCGCCGAGACGCGGCGCAACCTCTACGACGGCGTGCCGATCGACGAAGTGCACAAGGCTGCGATCCTGGCGGCGCGCACGCTGATCGAAAAAGAACCTGCGTACACGCGCGCCACGGCGCGGCTGCTGCTGCACACCATCCGCAAGGAGGTGCTGGGCCAGGAGGTGGCGCAGGCGACGATGGCGCAACGCTACGCCGAGTACTTTCCGCAGTTCATCGCCAGCGGCATCGAGGCCGAGCTGCTCGATCCGGCGCTGCGCCAGTTCGATCTGGCGCGGCTCGGCGCGGCTCTCAAGCCCGAGCGCGATCTGCAGTTCGACTATCTGGGCCTGCAGACACTCTACGACCGCTACTTCCTGCACGTGCGCGACCGGCGCATCGAGCTGCCGCAGGCGTTTTTCATGCGCGTGGCGATGGGGCTGGCCCTGCACGAGATCGATCGCGAGACGCGGGCGATCGAGTTCTACGACGTCTTGTCGAGCTTCGACTTCATGTCGAGCACGCCCACGCTGTTCAACTCCGGCACGCTGCGCTCGCAGCTGTCGAGCTGCTACCTCGCCACCGTGGCCGACGACCTCGACGGCATCTACGAGGCACTGAAAGAGAACGCGCTGCTGTCCAAATACGCCGGCGGCCTCGGCAACGACTGGACGCCGGTGCGGGCCCTGGGCAGCTACATCAAGGGCACCAACGGCAAGAGCCAGGGCGTGGTGCCGTTCCTGAAAGTGGTCAACGACACCGCGGTGGCGGTGAACCAGGGCGGCAAGCGCAAGGGCGCGGTGTGCGCCTATCTGGAAAGCTGGCACCTCGACATCGAGGAGTTCCTCGAGCTGCGCAAGAACACCGGCGACGACCGCCGGCGCACGCACGACATGAACACCGCCAACTGGATACCCGACCTGTTCATGAAGCGGGTGATGGAGGGCAGCGACTGGACGCTGTTTTCGCCGTCGACCTGCCCCGACCTGCACGACAAGTGCGGAATCGAATTCGAGGCCACCTACACCGCCTACGAAGCCAAGGCCGACCGCGGCGAGCTCAAGCTGTTCAAGCGGCTGCCGGCGCGCGACCTGTGGCGCAAGATGCTGACGATGCTGTTCGAGACCGGGCATCCGTGGATCACCTTCAAGGATGCCTGCAACGTGCGCTCGCCGCAGCAGCACGTGGGCGTGGTGCATTCGTCGAACCTGTGCACCGAGATCACGCTGAACACCGGCCCGTCGGAGATCGCCGTGTGCAACCTGGGCTCGGTGAACCTGGCGCAGCACCTCAAGGACGGCGAGGTCGACCAGCTCAAGCTCAAGAAGACGGTTGCCACCGCGATGCGCATGCTCGACAACGTGATCGACATCAACTACTACGCAGTCAAGAAGGCACGCGACAGCAACCTGCGGCACCGCCCGGTGGGCCTGGGCGTGATGGGCTTCCAGGACGCGCTGTACGAGCTGCGCCTGCCCTACGCGTCGCAAGAGGCGGTGGCGTTTGCCGACCGCTCGATGGAATCGTTGTGCTACCACGCCTACTGGGCGTCGACCGAACTGGCCGAGGAGCGCGGGCGCTATTCGAGCTACCGTGGGTCGTTGTGGGACCGCGGCATCCTGCCGCAGGACACGCTGGACCTGCTGGCCAGCCAGCGCGATGCCGGCAAGGCCGCCGGCACCGCGTCGTATGTGGAGGTCGACCGCAGCGCCAGCATGGACTGGGCCGCTTTGCGGGCTCGCATTGCCCAGCACGGCATGCGCAACTCCAACTGCGTGGCCAT
>DATDJF010000371.1:0-6868 GCA_036520715.1 Burkholderiaceae bacterium
GTACTGCTCGATCAACTGCGTCTGCGCGGCGTCCCTGGCGAAGCGGTCGGTGCGCACGATCAGGTTGCGGGCGCGCGTCTCGCGCACGTCGCCACTGGTGGGGTCGAGCACGAGGTCGATCTCGGTGACGAGCGTGCCGTACTTGTCGGCGCTGGTCACCAGGCGCCCGGCGATGCGGCAGTTGTAGGCGCGGTGCGTGTGGCCACTCACCACCAGGTCGACCGCGGCATCGAACTGCTCGACGATGCGCACGATCGGCCCCGAGATGCCGGGGCACTCGTCGTAGTCGCCGCTCGGCAGGCCGCCTTCGTGGATCAGCACGACGATGGCCTCGATGCCCTGGCGCTTGAGCTCGGGCACCAGCGCGTTGACCGTCTGCACCTCGTCGCGGAACTGCAGCCCGGCCACACCCGAGGGCACCACGATCTGCGGCGTGTCTTTCAAGGTCAGGCCGATGAACGCCACCGGGATGCCCTGGAAGCGCTTGACGTGGTACGCCGGCAGCAGCGTCTGGCCGCTGCGGATGTCGATGGTGCTGGCCGCCAGCCAGCGGAACTTCGCGCCGGCGAAGCGCTGCGGCCCCTTGCAGCCGTCGGTGGGGTGGCAGCCGCCGCGCTGCAGCCGCAGCAGCTCGGCACTGCCGCGGTCGAACTCGTGGTTGCCCACCGCGCTGGCCTCCAGGCCCATCAGGCCGAGCGCCTCGACCGTCGGCTCGTCGTGGAACAGCGCCGAGACCAGCGGACTGGCGCCCACCAGGTCGCCGGCGGCGACGAAGATGTGGTTCGGATTGCGTGCGCGCAGCTCGTCGAGGGCGCTGGCCAGGTGCTCGGCGCCGCCGGCGGGCACATTGACCGTCTTGCCGGCGTCCTGCGGGTCGCGAATGCGGATGCCGCCTTGCGGTGGCCGCAGGTTGCCGTGGAAGTCGTTGATCGCCAGGATCTTCACTTCCACCGGTGCGGTAGGACGGGTCGGCGCCGGCGCGCAAGCGAGCAGCGCGGTGGCGGCGAGCAGGGCGATGGCGAGACGGCAGCGCATGGTTGAAGGCCTCGGAGCAGAATTCGGACGTGGCCGCCAAGTGTAGGCACGCGCACGGCTGGTCTTGCGCGTTCTACCGGCGGAATCGGACATCGGCGCAACAGCAAGGAGTGCGAGCATGAGCAAGCGGGATGTGGTGGTGTTGGGCGCGGCGCGCTCCGCGATCGGGACTTTCGGCGGCTCGCTGGCCGACATCGAGCCGGCCGAGCTGGCCGGCACCGTGATGAAGGCGGCGGTCGAACGTTCGGGTGTCGATCCGAAGTTGATCAGCTACGTGACGGTGGGCAACACCATTCCGACCGAGAGCCGCTTCGCCTACGTGGCGCGGGTGGCGTCGATCCAGGCCGGCCTGCCGATGGACTCGGTGGCGATGGCGGTCAACCGCCTGTGCTCCTCGGGCCTGCAGGGCATCGTGACCACGGCGCAGAACATCCTGCTCGGCGACGCCGACTACGGCATCGGCGGCGGCGTCGAGGTGATGAGCCGCGGCGCCTACCTCTCGACGTCGATGCGCAGCGGCGCGCGCATGGGCGACAGCAAGATGATCGACAGCATGGTGGCCACGCTGACCGACCCGTTCGGCGTCGGCCACATGGGCATCACCGCCGAGAACCTGGCGGTCAAGTGGAAGATCACGCGCGAGGAGCAGGATGCGTTGTCGGTGGAGTCGCACCGCCGCGCGGCCGCGGCCATCGCCGAAGGCCGCTTCAAGTCGCAGATCGTGCCGATCGTCAAGCAGACCAGGAAAGGCGAAGTCACCTTCGACACCGACGAGCACGTGAAGTCGACGACCACGCTGGAGACGCTGGCCAAGATGAAGCCGGCGTTCAAGAAAGACGGCACCGTCACCGCCGGCAACGCCTCGGGCATCAACGACGGCGCGGCGTTCTTCGTGCTGGCCGACGCCAGCGTCGCCGCAGCGGCCGGACACCAGCCGCTGGCGCGGCTGGTGTCGTACGCGGTGGCCGGCGTGCCCAACGAGATCATGGGCGAGGGCCCTATTCCCGCGTCCAAGCTGGCGCTCAAGAAGGGTGGCGTGCGCCTCGATCAGATGGACGTGATCGAGAGCAACGAGGCGTTCGCCGCGCAGGCGATCGCGGTGGCGCGCGGCCTCGAGCTCGACATGAACAAGACCAATCCCAACGGCGGCGCCATCGCGCTCGGCCATCCGATCGGTTGCTCCGGCGCCTTCCTCGCCACCAAGGCGCTCTACGAGCTTCAGCGCATCAAGGGCCGCTTCGCGCTGGTGACCATGTGCATCGGCGGCGGCCAGGGCATCGCCGCGGTGTTCGAGCGGCTGTGACCGCGCCGATTCAGTAGTCGCCGTTCGGCCGCGCCGGCGCCGCCGGCGCGCCCGACAGCACGGCTTCGATGTCGGCCAGCAGGCTGCTGGCGCCGATGCGAAAGCGCGCCGGCGCCAGCGCAGCGGGCCCGAGCGTGCTGGCCACCGCGTCGAGGTAAGGTGCCGCGTCGGCGACCGTGCGGATGCCACCCGAAGCCTTGAAGCCGACGCGCGAGCGGGTCGATGGATCGGATGCGATCACGCGCAGCATCACCGCTGCCGCCTGCGGTGTCGCGCTGACCGGCGTCTTGCCGGTGCTGGTCTTGAGGAAGTCGGCGCCTTCGGCCAACGCCAGGCGCGCGGCGCGCTCGATGACGGCCTCGTCGCGCAGCTCGCCGGTCTCGAGGATCACCTTCAGCGTCAGGCCCCTGCTGCCGTGACGCGCCGCGCGCAGCACGGCCACGCACGAGGCCTCGCCGCCGGCGAGCAGCGTGCGCCAGGGCAACACGACGTCGACTTCCTGGGCGCCGGCTCGCACGATCGTGTCGACGTCGCGCTCGGTGCGCGTCACATCGGCGGAGCCGCCCGGGAAGTTGGCGACCGCGGCCACCTTGACGCCCGGCGACGCCCGTTCGCGTGCCAGGCGCGCGAAGCGCGGCCACACGCAGACGGCGGCCACCGCACCGTGGCGGCCGCTGGCGCGCTCGCACAGCGCCTGCACGTCGGCGTCGGTGTCGCCGTCGTTCAGGCTCGTCAGGTCCAGGCAGGCGAGCGCGATGCGTGCGGTTTCATGCGCGGTGCGTGCCCTCATGTCAGATTTCCAGCTCGCCGACGATCGCTTCGAGCAACGGTACCGCTGTCGCTTGCGCCGCCTGCGCGACCGCCAGGGTGTGGCCGTGGCTCAACGCCTGGTCCTCGAGCCCGCAGCCCATGTTGGTGATCATTGACAGCGCCAGCACGCGCAGGCCGTGGCGCCGCGCCAGGATGGTCTCGGGCACCGTGCTCATGCCCACCGCGTGCGCGCCGAGCTGCTGCAGCATGCGGATCTCGGCCGGCGTCTCGAATTGCGGCCCGAGGATCCAGGCGTAGACGCCCTCGCGCAGCGCGGCGCCGCGGCGCTCGGCAGCGGCACGCGCGCCTTGACGAAGCGCCGGATCGTAGGCATCGCGCAGGTCGACGAAGCGCTGGTTGCCGGCCTCGCCGACCAGCGGCGAGCGTTGCGCGATGTTCAGGTGGTCGCTGATCAGCATCAGCCCGCCCGGACGCAGCGCGGCATCCAGGCTGCCGGCGGCGTTGGTCTGCACCAGCACAGTCGCGCCGCAGGCGGCCAGCGTGGCGATCGCGCCCTTCATCACCGACGCGTCGCCGCTCTCGTAGGTGTGCTTGCGGCCGGCCAGTACCGCGACCTCGTGGTTGCCGACCTGGCCGAGCACCAGCTCGCCGGCATGTCCGGCGACACCGAGCACCGGAAACGCCGGCAGTTGCGCATACGGCAGGCTGATCGGCGAGCGCACGCGCTCGGCGAACGGTTGCCAGCCCGAGCCGAGCAGCACGGCGATGCGCGGCCGGCGCCCGCTGGCGGCGATGCGCTCGGCACTGCGTGCGATCGGATCGTCCGAGCTCACTTCGAAGGGGTCCATTGACCGGCGCCGAAGCTCGCCGGCAGCAACTCGCCCAGCGTGTGGCGCGCCCGCCATCCCTGCGGGTCGGCCGACCACACCGGCGCGTCGTCGTCGGCGAACTCGCGCAGCTTCTGCCGGCAGCCCCCGCACGGCGTCACCGCCTGCGGCGACTCGGCCACCACCACCGCCGCGCGCACCTGCCGGCTGCCGGCGGCCACCAACGCACCGAGCGCCACCGCCTCGGCGCACAGGCCCTGCGGATAGGCAACGTTCTCGACGTTGCAGCCCGCGTGCACGTGGCCGTGTTCGTCGAGCAGCGCGGCGCCGACCCTGAACTTGGAGTACGGCGCATGGGCATGCTGGCGCACGGCGCGCGCGGCGTCGACCAGGCGGGCGAGGTCGTGTTCCGAAACCGGTGGCGGCATGGGGACGATGGGGTCAGTGCGTCTTGGCATACGGTACACCCAAGGCCTTGGGTGCGCGGGCGCGGCCGATGAAGCCGGCCAGCAGCACCACCGTCATCACGTAGGGCAGCGCCTGGATCGCCTGCACCGGCACCGCGCCGATGCCCGGCAAGCTCACGCCCTGCAGCCGGATCGCCGCCGCGTCGAGAAAGCCGAACAGCAGACACGCCCACAACGCGCCCACCGGTTGCCACTTGCCGAAAATCATCGCGGCCAGCGCCATGTAGCCGCGGCCGGCCGTCATGTGCGGAATGAACGACGGGTTCTGCGCCAGCACCAGGTAGCAGCCGGCGAGTGCGCACAACATGCCGTTGAGCGCCAACGCGGCATAACGCAGCGCCTGCACCGACACGCCGGCGGCATCGACCATCGCCGGGTTCTCGCCGGCCGCGCGCAGGCGCAGCCCGAAGCGTGTGCGCGCCAGCAGCCACCACACCAGCGGCACCAGCAGCAGCGCGACATAGACCATCAGGTTGTGGCCGAGCAGCCCGATCGCCAGCGCCTTGAGCACGGTCGGCGCGTCGTTCAACCACGCGGCCGGCGCGCTGAACCACGGCGCCAGGCGCACAGCGTCGGGCAGCGCGGGCGTCTGGCCGCCCTGGTGGAACCACGCGATGCCGAGCACCACCGTGAGGCCGGCCGCGGTCATCGTGATCGCCATGCCCATCACCACCTGGTCGCCGCGGTGGCTGACGCACGCATATCCATGCAGCATCGACAGCGCGACGCCGACCATCACCGCGATCACGAACGCCAGCGTCAGCGAGCCGAACACCGCAGCGGCGGCGCCCGCGCTGAACGCGGTCAGCAGCATCTTGCCCTCCAGCCCGAGGTCGATGACGCCGGAACGCTCGCTCAGGCAACCGGCCAAGGCGCACAGGATCAGCGGCACCGACACGCGGAGCGTCGAGGCGAGCAAGGTGCCGACGGCCACGTCATCCATGACGGGGCCTCTGCGGATTCACCACGTCATCCATGCGCGGCCACCGGTTTGACGCGCCGCTCGAGCGCGAACCACGCGCGCGCCAGCGTCGGCGCCGCCACCTGCGCCATCGCGCCGGAGAACAGCACGATCAGCCCCTGCAGCGTGAACACCATGTCGCGGCTGAAGCCGGCGATCTCGAATGCCAGCTCGGCGCCGCCCTGGTACAGCGCGCCGAACAGCAGCGACGCCAGCACGATGCCCACCGGATGGTTGCGCCCGATCAGCGACACCGCGATGCCGGCAAAGCCCGCGCCCACCACGTAGTCGAGCAGCAGGCGGCCATGCGTGCCGGCCACCTCGTTGATGCCGACCAGCCCGGCCAACGCGCCCGACAGCGCCATCGAGAACATGATCTGCGCGCGAGGCCGGATGCCGGCATAACGTGCGGCCTCGGGTGCGAAGCCGACCGCGCGCAGCATGTAGCCCGGCCGCGTGCGCCACACCAGCAGGTAGACGAGCACCGCACTGGCTGCCGCCAGCAGCACGCTCAGGTTGAGCGGCGACCGCGGCCACTCGATGCCCAGTGCCGCGAGCATCTCGTGCAGCGCGGGCACGTGGGCGCCGGGGCCGAAGCTCTTGCTCTCCACCGTCATGTTGCCCGGCTCCTTGAGCACGTTGAGCAGCAGCCACGACAGCAGCGCCGAGGCGATGAAGTTGAACATGATGGTGGTGATCACCACGTGGCTGCCGCGCCAGGCCTGCAGCGCGGCCGGCACCGCCGCCCACGCCATGCCGAAGGCGGCGGCGGCGAGCACCATCAGCGGCAGCACCAGCCACGCGGGGTACTGATCGGCCAGCCACAGCGCGACCAGCGCGGTGCCGATGCCACCCAGCATCGCCTGGCCTTCGCCGCCGATGTTGAAGAGGCCGCCATGAAAGGCCACCGCCACCGCCAGCCCGGTGAAGACGAACGTGGTGGCGTAGTACAGCGTGTAGCTGACGCCGATGCGGCTGCCGAACGCACCCTGGACCAGCAGTGCCAGCACCTGCAGCGGATCGAGGCCGATCACCAGCACGACCAGGCCGCACACCAGCAGCGCCAGCGCCAGGTTGAACAGCGGCAGCACGACGAGGTCGAGCCAGGGCGGCAGCTCGTTGCCGGAGCTCATGCGATCACGGCTTGCGTGGAAGCCGCTGTGCCGGCATCCCCCATCAAGCGGCCCAATGCACTCTCGGTGCAGGCGTCGATCGGCAGCTCGCCGCTGATGCGCCCGCAGTTCATCACCAGCACCCGATCGGCCAGTGCCAGGATCTCGTCGAGCTCCGACGACACCACCAGCAGCGCGCCGCCGGCGTCGCGCATCGCGCGCAAGCGGCCGTGGATGAACTCGATGGCGCCGATGTCGACACCACGGGTCGGTTGGCCGACCAGCAGCACTTGCGGCTCGGGCATCGCCTCGCGCGCCAGCACGAGCTTTTGCTGGTTGCCGCCGGAAAACTGGCCGCTGCGGATGCGCGCGTCGCGCGGGCGCACGTCGTA
>DATDJF010000372.1:0-14009 GCA_036520715.1 Burkholderiaceae bacterium
CCAGGGCCTCGCGCAGTTGATCCAGCGTCTCGACCTCGATCTGGATGTCGACGCCGGCGTTCAGCGCGCGCGCCCGCTGCAGCGCCGGCGCGATGCCGCCGGCGGCGGCGATGTGGTTTTCCTTGATGAGAATGCCGTCCCACAGCGCCAGCCGCTGATTGGCGCCGCCACCGACGCGCACGGCGTACTTCTGGGCCTGGCGCAGGCCGGGCAGCGTCTTGCGGGTGTCGAGCACCAGGCAGCCGCGCGGGTTGGGCGAGGCACCGGCGATGGCCCGCACGTGGGCCCGCGTCACGCTGGCGGTGCCCGACAACAGCTGCAGGAAGTTGATCGCCGGCCGCTCTCCGGTGAGCAGCGCGCGGGCATCGCCTTCGAGCTCGCACACGATGCTGTCGGCCGCCATGTCGGCCCCTTCGTCGTGGCGCCAGCGCACGACCGTGTCGGCGTCGACCGCGTGCATGCAGCCGTCGAACCAGTCGCGCCCGGCCAGCACGGCCGCCTCGCGGACGCGCACCTGCGCCTGTACACGCCGCCCCTCGGGCAGCAGGCGGCCGGTCCAGTCGCCGCGTCCGACATCCTCGAGCAGCGCGTCGTGAATGTTGCGGGTGCGGGCCTGCTCCAGCGTTTCGTCGAACTCGAACTGCAGCCCCGGCGCGGCGGTCGCGGCCACCATCTACGCCGCTCCGACGTGCGGCACGAAACCGCGGGCGGGCTGGCTGATCGCCTGCGGGTTGTGGGCGACGAAGTCGAGCATGCGCTGAATGCAGCCCAGCGCCTGGCTGCGCGTCGGCTCGGGCCCGTGAACCTCGCCGCCACCGTGTTGCAGGCAGGCGAGCACGCCTTCCAGGCCGTTCATCGCCATCCATGGGCAGTGCGCGCAGCTCTTGCAGGTGGCGCTGTCGCCGGCGGTGGGCGCCTCGAGCAGCGCCTTGCCGGGTGCGAGCTGCTGCATGCGGTGGAACATGCCCTTGTCGGTGGCGACGATGTATTCGCTGGCCTTGCCGTCGACCACCGCCTTCAGCAACTGCGAGGTCGAGCCCACGACGTCGGCCTGGCGCACCACGGCCTCGGGCGACTCGGGATGCACCAGCACCATCGCGCCGGGGTGATCCTTGCGCAGCAGCTCGAGCTCGAGTCCCTTGAACTCGTCGTGCACGATGCAGGCGGCATCCCACAGCAGCATGTCGGCGCCGGTGGTCTGCTGGATGTAGCGTCCCAGGTGCTTGTCGGGCGCCCACAGGATCTTCCGGCCCTGGCGGTGCAGGTGCTCGACGATGGCCGGCGCGCACGAGCTGGTGACCATCCAGTCGGCGCGCGCCTTCACTGCCGCACTGGTGTTGGCATACACCACCACCTGGCGATCGGGGTGCGCGTCGCAGAACTTGGCAAAGTCTTGTGGCGGGCAACCGAGATCCAGCGAGCAGGTGGCGTCGAGATCCGGCATCAGCACGCGCTTGTCGGGCGACAGGATCTTGGCCGTCTCGCCCATGAAGCGTACGCCGGAGACGATCAGCGTGCGGGCCGCGTGGTCGCGGCCGAAGCGCGCCATCTCGAGCGAATCGGCAACGCAGCCGCCGGTTTCCTGCGCCAGGTCCTGCAGATCGCCGTCGACGTAGTAGTGCGCCACCATCACGGCGTCGCGCGCCTTCAGCTCACTCGCGATGGTGGTTTTCAGTTCGTCGCGTCGCTGCCGCGTCAGCGGCACCGGCACCTTGGCCCAGGCGTGCGCGATGCAACTCGCGCCGTCGCCATCGGCACGCGTGTAGTCGTACAGAACTTGGGTCATGCGCGATGGCCGCCCGTAGTCCGCGGCCCGTAATCCCTGGGGCTGCATCGTAGCCCAGGGACTGTTGACCGAATCAGAGCAGGTGCTTTTCCGCCTGCAGGGTCTTGAATCGGATCAGCGGCACGTTGGCGAGCCGGCGATCGAGCATCAGCACCAGGCCGAATCGAGTCGGCGCCGGCAGGCCGGCGCGCAGCAACTCGATGCGTGGACCCTGGGTGACCATCAGCTCCTCGCTCTCGGCGCCGTACTCGCCACCAGCGGCGCTGAACACGCGCCGTGCCGCGGTGAGTCGGCGCGCGCGAGCGCCAAGGTCGAACGTCAGGCTGTCGCGACTGTCGTGGGCGAGCAGCTCACCGCTGTTGAGGTCGACCACGCCGCAGGCGATCACGCCCTCGGTGCGCACCAGGCCGAACAGCGCCTTGGTGACGTTGGAGTCGTCGAGCAGCTTGGCCTGCGTGGTGGCCGAGAACGTCGGCGCGTTGGCGCAGGCTTCCCAGGCCGAGAGCACCGTGTTCCACACCGCGGACGCGCCGTTGAGCGTTTCTGTCAACGCGGTGGCGCGCACGCGCGGCGGCCACGGCTGGCTGAGGATGCGGTGGCGCATCGCCCCCGAGTTGGGCGGGAGCAGGAACACCAGCCACGGGCAATGCCAGTCGGGCTGCTGGGTGGCGATCAGCAGCGAGCGCAGCAGGGCATCCAGCGCGTGCGGCTGCAGCGCGCCGATGATCACCGCAGTCATGTGCGAGCGTTCGGCCAATGCGTTGACGATCTCGTCGTGGTCGAGCCCGGAAGCGCGCACATCGGCGTGGTAGATCTTCAGCGGGCCCGAGGCGCGGCGCGGCACGGCGGTGCGCTCGATCACCGCCAGCGTGCGCAGCGTCGCGCGCTCGCGCAGGTGCAGCTTCTCCACCGGCTGCCCGGTGGCATCGGACAACGCCTTCACCACGGCCGGCGCCCAGATGCGCGACGGGTCGAGCAGCGTGATCATCGACGGCGCGCTGCCGAGGTCGGCGCGCGACGTGGTGAAGTGCTCGCGGATCGAATGCGCGGGCGAGCCGGCCACGAACACGTCGACCACATGCGGGTCGTGCTCGCGGGGCAATGCTGCCGGTGCCGCCTCTTCGAGCACCGCCGTGGCGGCAAACGCCACCTCGGTGGGTGCATAGCCGGTGCCGCCGGCCGCGCGCGGCCCGAGGTCACCGAACAGGGTCTTCAACATGGTTGTCTCTCCCCGCAACTGAGCCAGCGCTTCGCTGGCCCTCGCAGCGCGCGACAGTGCCAATCTAGGTGGCGGTGACGGTGCATGCCTGTTGCGATGTACGCGAATGTCACCGCAGCCGAATGTGTCAAATGTCGCGCCCGGGGCCGTGCAGTGCAGCCGAACGGGGCGGCGTGGCAGTGGGTCGGCGGCTGCAGGCGGGTGCTGGCCCTGCGCACGGACCCTCGCCATTCACGATCGCTCACAATTCTTGCGGGCGCCGACCGCCGCGCCGGCCTTTGCCGGGCGGCGCGGGCCACCTGCCGATAATCGCGGCTGCGCGCACCGAAGGATCACCATGACGCAGCGAATCGCCGGCCATGCCCTGGTCGAAGCCCTGGTCGCCCAGGGCGTCGACACCGTGTTCGGCGTGCCGGGCGAGAGCTTCCTGGCGGTGCTGGACGGCTTTCACCAGCACGCGCAGCGCATCCGCTTCATCGCCTGCCGGCAGGAGGGGGGCGCCGCCTTCATGGCCGACGCCCAGGGAAAGCTGAGCGGGCGCCCCGGCATTTGTTTCGTCACCCGCGGGCCGGGCGCCAGCAATGCGGCGATCGGTGTGCACACCGCGTGGCAGGACTCCACGCCGATGATCCTGTTCGTCGGCCAGGTGGCCAGCGACCAGCGCGACCGCGAGGCCTTCCAGGCAGTCGACTATCGGCAGATGTTCGGGCCCGGCACGCTCGGCATGGCCAAGTGGGCGGCGCAGATCGACAGCGCGGACCGGGTGCCCGAATACGTGGCGCGCGCGTTCCACACCGCGCTGCAGGGCCGGCCCGGGCCGGTGGTGCTGGCGCTGCCCGAGGACATGTTGACCACGCACACCGCCGCGCCGGTGGCGCCGCGTGTGCAGGTGGCGTCGGCCTGGCCGGCACCGGGTGCGCTGCGCGAGGTGCGGTCGATGCTGCTGGCGGCGAAGCGCCCGTTGCTGATCGCCGGCGGCAGTGGCTGGGACGCGGAGGCGTGTGCGGCGCTGCAGCGTTTTGCCGAGAACTGGCAGCTGCCGGTGGGCTGCGCCTTCCGCTTCCAGGACACGTTCGACAACCGGCATCCGCAGTACGCCGGCGACGTCGGCATCGGCATCAACCCCAAGCTCGGCGCGCGGGTGCGCGAAGCCGATCTGATCATCGCGCTGGGCATTCGCCTGGGCGAGATGACCACTGGCGGCTACACGCTGCTGCAGGTGCCGCGGCCGGCCCAGAAGTTGATTCACATGCACGCCGGCCCCGAGGAGCTCGGCCGCGTCTACCAGGCCGACTTGCTGCTGCAGTCGTCGATGCAGCACGCCGCCAAGGCGCTGGAGACGCTGAGTGCGCCGCCGGACCTGCCGTGGCGTGACTGGACGGCCGCCGCACGCCGCGACTACGACGCCAACCTCGAGCCGACGCCGGTGTCACCGCTCGACCTGGCGCAGGTGATGAAGACCGTGCAGCGCCTGGCGCCAGCCGACACCGTGTACACCAACGGGGCGGGCAACTTCGCCGGCTGGCTGCATCGCTTCGTGCAGTACCACGGCTTGCAGCACCACGGGCGCACACAGCTCGCGCCGACCTCCGGCGCGATGGGTTACGGCGTGCCGGCGGCGATCGCCGCGTCGCTGCTGCAGCCGCAGCGCACGGTGGTCAACGTGGCGGGCGACGGCGACTTCCTGATGACCGGGCAGGAGCTCGCCACGGCCACGGCATACGAAGCGGGGCGCGGCCGCGGCAAGCTGGTGTCGATCGTGGTCGACAACGGCAGCTACGGCACGATCCGCATGCACCAGGAGCGCGACTTCCCGGCGCGGATCAGCGGCACCGAGTTGTTCAATCCCGACTTCGCGCGCCTGGCCGAGGCCTACGGGTGGCACGGCGCCCGCGTCGAGCGCACCGAGCAGTTCGAGGCTGCTTTCGCGCAGGCGCTGCAGGCGCAGCGGCCGACGTTGCTGCACCTGAAGCTCGATACCGACGTGATCACCTCGCGCACCAGTCTGACGGCGATCCGCCAGCAGGCGCGGCAGCGGCAGGGTTGACTTGGCGCGCCCGCCCGCTATGCGGTGATGCCCACCACCAGCAGCGCCTGCTGCAGCGCGTCGCCCTCGGCGTCGCGCAACGCCGCCTCGCGCAACGTCGCCAGCAAAGGGCCGGCGTCCGGGCGACCGGCCAGCAGGGCGGCCGCACGCAGCAGGCGATCGAAGCGCCCCGCGCCGCGGGCGTGTGTGTCGCTGTAGCCCTTGACCAGCCGGCGGCAGCGCAGCAGTTCGACCGCCAGCGCATAGTCGCTCGCCAGCGCGCGCTCCACCGCGTCGAGCCACGCTTGCAGGTGCGCGGTTTCCTCGGCGTGGCGCCGGTTGCCACGGCGCCAGCGGCGCAGGCCGGCCACCAGGCGCAGTTGCAGGTGGCCGCGCAGCATGTGCGTGCGGATGCGCCGGCCGCGGTCCAGCCGCGGCGCGAGCCACGCGCTCAGTCGAGGCGAACCGTCGAGCCAGCCGGCGATGCCGCTGGGCAGCACGCCCAGCACCTCGGGCAGGCGCGGATGAAAGTACTCCTCGCTGCCGACCACATCGTCCGCTGACGCGCCGACCTCATCGCGCACGCGCGCCGTGCGCTCGGCGCGCGTCTTCAGGTCGGCGACGCGGATCACGTCGTCGTACGACATCGCCACCGCGATCCAGCGCGCGGCTTCGACCGTCAGTGCATGGCCGCGCTCGGCGCTGTCGCGGCTCGCCAAGCGTGCCACGCGGTCGAGGTACTCGATGCCGTAGGCGGCGTCCTGCCAGTCGACCACGCGGGCCAGCCCCTCGCCGAGCCAGTCCCACGCGGCGCGCGGAAACTGCTCGCGGATGCGCGCCAGCAGGGGCTGCAGCGCGCCGCTCGCGGCACGTTCGGGCAACGGCCGTGCTGCCGTCTGCATCGGATCGGCGACGAAGGCGGCCACCGCACTCGCCTGGGCGCCTTGCGCAGCGGCACGCATGGCCTGCAGGCTCGCTTGCACCCCGACGCCGCTGCGCTGGATCACCGCCTCGAATTGCTCGCCGGCGAAGGGCAGGGCCGCGCTGCCGGCCAAGGCGCCGAACAACGCCGCCGAGATCACGCTGCCGTGCTGCACGGCCAGGGTCTGGTAGTCGTCGATCACCAGTTGTCTGGCCTCGCGCCGCACGATCTCCTGCACCGCAGCGCTGTCGGCGATCGCGTTGCCTGGCGCCGTCTTCTCCGGCACAGAATAGGCGCGGTGCCGGCTGGCGATCACCAGCGTGCGCTGCGGCGTGACCAGGCCGCGCTCGACCGCGCGGCCGGCTTCCATCAGTTCGGCGGCGATCACGATGTCGACCTCGCCAGGCACCGGCATCAGCGCCAACACCGGCTCGCGGCCCGGCGTCGGCGCGACCATCTCGACGTAGTAGACGGTGGCGCCGGTGCGCTGCGCGACGCCAGCCACCGAGGTGGCCTGCGCGGTCCAGCCGGCGTGCTCGGCAAGGTCGACCAGCCAGTCGATCAGCACGCCGCCACCCTGGCCGCCCAGGGCCATCACCGCGATGTGGATCGCTTGCGGCGCGGCGGTCATGTGGCCCCCTTGGCCCTCCGGGCCGCCCGACCCACAGAGGGGTCAGGCCTTCGCCAGGCTTGGTCCGTCCGCAGGGACGGACCAAGTCCGGGCTCAGTCCCCCCGAGGGGGAGCGAGCGCCTCCGGAGCGGCCGCGCGGCGCTCATGCGGGGATATCGACCGGATAGAGCGCGCGCTGTGCTCGGGCCTGCTGCTGGCGCCGTTGAAGCCAGCCGACCACGCGGCCGCGCCAGCTTGCGTGCCAACGCTCGAGCGTGCCCGGGTTGTGCACCTTGTGCGCCTTGTAGAACGACGGGCACAGCACCGCGGCGTCGGCCACTTCGCCGCAGTGGCCGCAGGCGACGCAGTGCTCGTCGACGTGTGCCACCGGGTCGGGCTTCAGCGCATCGCCGCTGGGCGCCAAGGTCAGGCTCGGGCAGCCGGACACGCGCATGCAGGCGTGGTCGCCCGAGCACACCGCCGCATCGACGCCGAAGCGCTCCTTCACCACCCGCTTGCCGGCCTTCACCGCGACGGCAGCGGCGGGGCGCTCGCGGCGCTGCCGGTTCAGCATGCATTCGCTCTGCGCGATCACCACCTTCGGCCCGGGCTCGGTCGTGGTCAGGGCCTCGTGCAGCGCGTCGCGCATCGCGGCCACGTCGTAGGTGCGGGTGATCGTGCGCACCCATTGCACGCCGACGCCGCGCACCGCGCGCTCGATCGCGTGCATGGTGCTGCGGTTGGGATTGCTGGCCCGCGAGGACAGGATGTCCTGGCCGCCGGTGGCCGCCGAGTAGTTGTTGTCGACGATCACGAACACGTTGTCGTGCTTGTTGAACACCGCGTTGCCGATGCCCGAGGTCAGGCCGTTGTGCCAGAAGCCGCCGTCGCCCATGAACGCGATGGCGCGCTTGCTGGCGCCGAACATCGAGCCCGCGTTGAACGCCGATGCGCTGGAGGCGCCCAGGCCGTAGCCCATCGTGGTGGCGCCGAGGTTGAACGGCGGCATGATCGAAAACAGGTGGCAGCCGATATCGGCCGACACGTGGTGCGCACCGAGCTCCTGCTCGACCAGCTTGAGCGACGAGAAGATCGGCCGCTCGGGGCAGCCGACGCACAGGCCGGGCGCGCGCGGCGGCAGCAGCGGAGCGATCTCCTTGGCAGCGCGGGCCGGCAGCGTCACCGCCACCGGCCTGGCAAAGGCCGCCGCGTGGTGCTTGGCCACGAACGCGCGCACGCCGTCGCGCAGCACCGCCACCGTGTAGTCGCCGGCCATCGGCAGCATGTCCTTGCCGTGCAGGATTGTGTCGATGCCGTGCCGGCGCAGGATCGTGTGCAGGTGCTGCTCGTGGTAGTCGGGCTGGCCCTCCTCGATCATCAGCACGGCCTTCTTGCCGCGGCAGAAGCGCACCACCTCGTCGTCGACCAGCGGGTAGGCGACGTTCAGGATGTACAGCGGCACGCGGCTGGTGCCGAACAGGTCGGCCAGCTCCAACAGCTTGAGCGCACGCAGCACGTTATTGGTCAAGCCGCCGAGCATCACGATGCCGATGTGCGGGATGTCGCCGTCGATCATCTCGTTGAGGCCGTGCTCGGTGATGAATTTCAGCGCCGCCGGCCAGCGCTGCTCGACCTTCTCGCGCTCCTGCACGAAAGAAGCCGGCGGCAAGACGATGCGGCTCAAGTCGCGCCGCGGGTGCTCCAGCGCATCCTTCAGCGTGTGCGCGGGTCGCTGATTTTCGCGCGTGGTGAAGCGGCCGTGCAGGTGGCACGAGCGGATGCGCAACTCGAGCATCACCGGCGTGTTGGTCGCTTCCGACAGCGCGAAGCCGTCGTGCACCGCTTTCACGATCGACGGCAGGTGCGGCCGCGGGTCGAGCAGCCAGATCTGCGACTTCATCGCGAAGGCGTGGGTGCGCTCCTGCATGATGCTGGAGCCCTCGCCGTAGTCTTCGCCGACGATGATCAGCGCGCCGCCGGTGACGCCTCCCGAGGCCAGGTTGGCCAGGGCGTCCGACGCCACGTTGGTGCCGACGGTGGATTTCCACGTCGCGGCACCGCGCACCGGGTAGTTCACCGACGCCGACAGCGCCGCGGCGGCGGCGGCTTCGCTGGCAGCGGGTTCGAAGTACACGCCGAGGTCGTTCAGGATCGGCTGCGCGTCGGCCAGCACGTCCATCAGGTGCGAGATCGGCGCGCCCTGGTAGCCGGTGACGTAGCCGACGCCGGCTTCGAGCAGCGCCTTGGTGACCGCGAGGATGCCCTCGCCGTGGAACTCGGTGCCCGCGGGCACCGTGAGCTGCTGCACCTCGCGCGCGAACGAACGTTCAGCCATTGCCGCTCAGCCATCCACCCTGGTCGCCATGCGCAATTATCGGTGCGCTGCGCCGCCGTTCACCGCAACAGGCGAGGGCGGCGCCTATGATCGCGCCGAACACGTGCCCGGAGGCGCCAGCGCATGAACCCACTGTCCACCTGCGACTTGTGCGACGAGCACCGCAACGACCCGGTCGAGCGCTTTCGTGTGCTGCCGCCGGTCTTTCGCGACTTCGGGGGGCGCATCCGCTTCCACGGCAGCGTGGCGACGTTGCAGTGCTTCGAGGACAACACCTCGGTGCGCGAGGCGGTGCAGTCGGCGGGCCAGGGTCGCGTGCTGGTGGTCGATGGCGGCGGCTCGCTGCGGCGCGCGCTGCTCGGCGGCACCCTCGCCGCGGCAGCCGAGAAAAACGGCTGGGCCGGCGTGGTGATCCATGGCGCGGTGCGCGACGTCGAAGAGATGGCGCGTTGCCAGATCGGCATCCGTGCGCTCGGCCTGCTGCCGATGGCCACCGACAAGCGTCACGCCGGCTTGAAGGACGTGCCGGTTCACATCGGCGGCGTCTGGGTGCACCCGGGCGAATGGCTGGTGGCCGACGAGGACGGCATCGTCGTGATGGCAGCCGCGGCGCGTTGACGCCGGCTCGCCATCGGGCTCACACGCAGGCCCCCGGTAGAATCGCCCGGTTCGGGGTGTAGCGCAGCCTGGTAGCGCAACTGGTTTGGGACCAGTGGGTCGAAGGTTCGAATCCTTTCACCCCGACCAACGTGCATGAAGCTGCGTGACCTCCTGCTGACGCGCCGGCACTCGCTGGCCCTGTTGGCGGCGTGGGGCGGCGTTCGGGCTGAGGAGGCCTATCCGAGCCGGCCGATCACGCTGATCGTCCCGTTCGGCCCCGGCGGCATCGCCGACCTCACGGCGCGTGCAGTGGCCAAGGAGATGAGCGTGTCGCTGCGGCAACCGGTGGTGATCGACAACCGGCCCGGTGCCGGCGCCATTGCCGGTGCGGCCGCGGTGGCCCACGCCGCGCCCGATGGCCACACGGTGCTGCTGCTGAGCAATGCCAACGCGGTGAGTGCGGGGCTGTTTCGCAAGCTGCCGTTCGACGTGCAGCGCGACTTCGCGCCCGTCACGACGCTCGGCTACTTCGACCTTGCGCTGGTCGTCGCTCGCGAGTCGCCGCTGCAGAGCGTGAAGGACGTGATCGCGCAGGCCCGGGCCAAGCCGGGGCGCCTGACCATCGGTACCATCAGCAGCGGCAGCACGCAGCACCTGGCGGCCGAGTTGTTCAAGTCGATGGCGCAGCTCGACGTGGTGATGGTGCCGTACAAAGGCACTCCGGCGGTGATCACCGCGTTGCGCGCCGGTGAGGTCGACCTGGGCTTCGAGATCCTCGGGCCGATGCTGCCGCAGATCAGCGGCGGCGTGCTGCGCGCGCTGGCCGTCACGTCGCAGCGGCGCTTTGCCGGCCTGCCTGGCGTGCCGACGGTGCACGAGTCGGGCCTGCCGGGTTATGCGGCGGCGTCCTGGAACGCGCTGGCGGTGCCGGCGCGCACGCCGCCGGCGGCGATCGAGCGGCTGCAGGGCGCGGCCCACACGGCGCTTGCGCTGCCCGCGGTGCGCAGCCAGTTGCAGGCGCTGGGTGTGCGTGCGCAGGCGAGTTCGCCCGAGGAGTTGCGGCAACTGCTGGCCAGCGAGATTCAGCGCTGGTCGCAAGTGATCCAGTCTGCACGGATCGAGCGACAGTAGCCCGCGATGATGAACCTCAAGCATCTGCAGAGCTTCGTTCGCGTCGCGGAACTGGGCAGCTTCAGCAAGGCGGCGCGTGTGCTCGACATCGCGCAGCCGGCCCTGAGCCGCCAGGTGCGCCAGCTCGAAACCGACCTGCGCGAGACGCTGCTGCTGCGCAACGGCCGCGGCGTCAGCCTCACCGACGCCGGCAGGCGCCTGTTCGATCACGGCGTGCAGATCCTGCAGCGCGTGGAGCAGGCGCGCGAAGACCTCGGCGCCGAGCGCGGTGCCGCGGTCGGCCACGTGACGATCGGCCTGCCGCCCAGCATCGGCCGGCGCCTGACGCTGCCGCTGATCGAGGGCTTTCGCCAGCACCTGCCGCGCGCGCGGCTGACCCTCGTCGAGGGCCTAAGCGCCAACATCGCCGAGTGGATCACCAGCGGGCGCGCCGATCTCGGCCTGCTCTACAACCCCGACGCACAACCCGAGCTCGAGATCACGCCGCTGCTGCGCGAAAGCCTGTGCCTGGTCGAGCCCGCGGCTGCGCGCGGCCGCCGCACTGCACCCAAGCCGCTGCCGCTGCGCGAGCTGGGCTCGTTCGCGTTGATCCTGCCGGAGCGCCACCAATCGATCCGGCGGCTGCTGCAGACCCAGGCCACGCTGGCGGCCGTGAAGCTCAACGTCGCGTGGGAGGTGTCGAGCGTGCCGGCGATCATCGACCTGGTGTGCGCTGGGGTCGGCTTCGCGGTGCTCACCGCCAGCGCGGTGAAGGCGTCGGGTCGCGCCGCCGAGCTCGCGGTGCGTACGATCATCGAGCCCGAGCTGGTGAGCGTGCTCTTTCTGGCGCAGTCGGCCACCAAGCCGCCGACGCCGCTGCAGCGCCGGGTGTCGCGGCTGCTCGCCGAGCTGGTCGACGCGCCGGACGCCAAGGCGCGCCGCTGAGTGGCGGGCCGACGTGTATACGCGGCGCTCCATGCCGCAATCGAATAGCTGCTAGTGGGCCTCGGGGCTTGGGTCGACCGGCGCGCGCCGCGCACAATGACCGTTGCCCCTGCCGGCGCCCAGTGGCGGCGCGTGGTCGCAGGCGATGACAATGAACCCACGCATCACCGGCATCTCGTCGATGGCCACCCGCCAGGTGCTGGCCGATCTCGCTCGCGCGTACCAGGCACGAGGCGGCTGTGAAGTCGCAATCGAGTCGGTCGGCGGGCTGGATGCGGCCAAGCGCGTGCAGGCCGGCGAGGCATTCGACGTGGTGTTCCTGGCCAGCGATGCGATCGATCGCCTGATTGCAGCGGGCCACGTGGCCGAACCGCGAGTCGACCTCGTGCGCTCGCCGGTGGCGATCGCGGTGCGCGCGGGCGCGCCTCACCCCGATGTGTCGTCGGAGGCCGCAGTGCGCCGCGCGGTGCTGGCGGCGCGCCAGCTCAGCTACTCCACCGGCCCCAGCGGCGTGCACCTGGCACGGCTGTTCGAGCGCTGGGGCATCGCGCAGGACATCAAGCAGCGCATCGTGCAGGCGCCGCCCGGCGTGCCGGTGGGCTCGCTGGTGGCTCGCGGCGACGTCGAACTGGGCTTTCAGCAGCTCAGCGAGCTGATGCACCTCGAGGGCATTCACGTGCTGGGCACACTCCCCGAAGAGATCGAGTACATCACCGTGTTCAGCGCCGGGGTTTGTGCCGGCTCGCGCCAGGCTGCCGCGGTGGGTGCGATGCTCGACTTCATGGCCTCGCGCGAGGGCGACGAGGTCAAGCGGCGGCACGGCATGGAGCCGGCCTTGAATCGCGACGCTTGAGGAGACGGACAACAATGATCATCGACTGTCACGGCCACTACACCACGGCCCCCAAGGCCCTGGAGACCTGGCGCAACGCGCAGATCGCCGGCATCAAGGATTCGACCGTCATGCCCAAGCCGGACGAACTGAAGATCACGGATGAAGAGTTGCGCGAATCGATCGAGAGCAATCAGCTCAAGCTGATGAAGCAGCGCGGCTCGGACCTCACGATCTTCAGCCCGCGTGCCAGCTTCATGGCGCATCACATCGGCGACTTCCAGGTCTCGAGCACCTGGGCGGCGATCTGCAACGAGCTCTGCTTTCGCGTGTCGCGCCTGTTCCCGGATCACTTCATCCCGGCCGCGATGCTGCCGCAAAGCCCCGGTGTGGACCCCCGAAGCTGCATCCCCGAGCTGGTGAAGTGCGTCGAGCAGTACGGCAACGTCGGCATCAACCTGAACCCCGATCCGTCGGGCGGGCACTGGACCTCACCGCCGCTGACCGACAAGCACTGGTACCCGATCTACGAGAAGATGGTCGAGTACGACATCCCGGCGATGATCCATGTCAGCACCAGTTGCAACGTGTGCTTCCACACCACCGGCGCGCACTACATCAATGCCGACACCACCGCGGTGATGCAGTTGATCCAGGGTGACCTGTTCAAGGATTTCCCGACGCTGAGGTTCATCATTCCGCACGGCGGCGGTGCCGCGCCTTACCACTGGGGACGCTACCGCGGGCTGGCGCAGGAGCTGAAGAAGCCGCTGCTGAAGGACCACCTGCTGAAGAACATCTTCTTCGACACCTGCGTGTACCACCAGCCGGGCATCGACCTGCTGACCCGGGTGATCCCGGTGGACAACGTATTGTTCGCCAGCGAGATGATCGGTGCCGTGCGCGGCATCGACCCCGAGACCGGGCAGTACTACGACGACACCAAGCGCTACATCGAGGCCGCGAAACTGACGCCCGAGCAGCGCCACCAGATCTACGAAGGCAATGCGCGCCGCGTCTTTCCGCGGTTGGACGCAGCACTGAAGAAGCGGGGGAAGTAAACCATGTATGAGTTGGGCATCGTCAAGCGCCACATCACACGCGCCGAACGCAGTGCCGTCGAGCGGCTGGCGCCATTCGGCGTGGCCACGGTGCACGAGGCGATGGGCCGCGTCGGGCTGATGAAGCCCTACATGCGGCCGATCTATGCCGGCGCGCAGATCTCCGGCACCGCCGTCACCGTGCTGCTGCAGCCGGGCGACAACTGGATGTTGCACGTGGCCGCGGAACAGATTCGCGACGGCGACATCGTGGTCGCTGCGTGCACCGCTGACAACGACGACGGCTTCTTCGGCGACCTGCTCGCCACCAGCTTTCGCGCGCGCGGCGCACGCGGCCTCGTGATCGATGCCGGTGTGCGCGACGTCAAGGTGCTCACCGAGATGGGCTTTCCGGTGTGGAGCAAGGCCGTCAGCGCCAAGGGCACCGTGAAGTCCACGCTCGGCTCGGTGAACATCCCGGTGGTGTGTGCGGGCATGCTCGTCACGCCGGGCGACGTGATCGTTGCCGACGATGACGGTGTCGTCTGCGTGCCGAAGGCGATGGCGCAGAAGACGCTGGAGAC